>JAPOLI010000045.1 GCA_029977205.1 bacterium | reverse complement strand
CCATCGCCCCCGTCGCCATCGCCGTCGCCGTCGCCCGTCGCCGTGACCACGGTCGTGGTGGATTCGCTCATCGACACCCGGTAGGTGCCGCTGCGCGGGTCGGTCTGCAGCGAGATCCCGGCCTTGGTCGACGACGCCTCGAGGAACTTGCTGAACGTCGAGAAGCCCAGCGCGTTCTCGTCGAACGCCGGATCCTTGCGGCGCATGGCGTCCTTCACCACGCTGGCCAGCGGAAGTTCCACGCCCTCGCGCTGCAGCGCCATGAGCGACTCCGAGAGCAGTGCGACCGGGTCCTTGCGCGACCCGCCACGGCTCCGCCGCGATGACGACGAGGACGACGCGATGCTGTCGTAGAAGATGAACTCGTCGCAATTGGCGATGAGCAGGTCGCTCGAGCTCTCGCGGTTGCCCAGTCCGATCACGCGCTTGTTGAGCTCGCGGAGCTTGCCCACGAGTGGCGTGAAGTCGCTGTCGCCGGACACGATCACGAAGTTGTCCAGGTGCTCGCGCGAGTAGGCGAGCTCCATGGCGTCGACGGCGAGCTTGATGTCCGCGCGGTTCTTCGCGCCCTCGCGGGCGGACGGCATCTCGATGAGTTCGAGGCCGGCGTTCTGCAGGTCCATCTTCGCTTCGCGGTACCGGCTCCAGTCGGCGTAGGCGCGCTTGACGACCACGCGCCCCTTCTCGGCCAGACGGCTCAGGACCAGATTGATGTCAAAGTCGCCCCGGGACTTGGCGCCAGGTCGCGCCATGTTCTCGAAGTCGACCAGCACGGCGAGCACGTGCTCTGCCATGGTGGGTGCCTCCAGTGAATTGTCGGTGCCCCTCGAGCGGGGGCTGGTCATGCGGCGCATTCGCCACGTCCCCGCCCGTGGGCAGGAACGACACGCACCGTAGCAGCAACGCCCCGTACCGCCGGGTGCGGAGGCGCATCATTCCCTAGACTCGCCTGCGGTCCGGGTTGAGTCCGGGTACACGCGGGGCACATGCTGCCCCGGAATCCACGAGTGAAGGAAAGACGTCGCATGTCGACAGAGGCCCAGGACGGAACGCTCACCGTCACCGACAACCGGACCGGTCAGACCTACGAGTTCGCGATCACGGACGGCACCATCCGTGCCACCGAGTTGCGCACCATCAAGGTCTCCGACGACGACTTCGGCCTGATGACCTACGACCCGGCCTTCATGAACACCGCGTCGTGTCGCAGCGCCATCACCTACCTCGACGGCGACAATGGCGTGCTGCGCTACCGGGGCTACCCGATCGAGCAGTTGGCCGCCAACAGCACCTTCCTCGAGGTCGCGTGGCTGCTCATCCACGGGGACCTGCCGTCGCAGGCGGAGCTCGCGCAGTTCACCAAGGACATCGCCGACCGCATGAGCGTCGACCCCTCGGTCGAAGCCGCGGTCACGTCCTACCGCCAGGACGCCCACCCGATGGGCGTGCTCGAGGCCGGCTTCGGCCAGCTGTCCACGCTCTACCCGGAGTCGAAGGACGTCGAGAGCGACCCGGAGCGCATGGACGCGCTCTACAACACCATCGCGAAGATGCCCACGATCGGTGGCATCGCCTTCCGCCACAACCAGGGCAAGGAGCCCGTGGCGCCCGACCCCGCGCTCGACTACTCGACCAACATCCTCAAGATGTTCTTCGGGGCCGACTACGAGCCCGACCCCCGCCTTGTGCGGGCGCTCGACATCCTGCTGATCCTCCACGCCGATCACGAGCAGAACTGCTCCACCTCGACTGTGCGGAGCGTCGGCTCGTCGCAGGTCGACCCGTACTCGGCCGTGGCCGCCGGCATCGCCGCCCTCTATGGCCCGCTGCACGGCGGCGCCAACGAGGCCGTCCTCGTGATGCTTCGTGAGATCGGCTCGAAGGACAACGTCGCCGAGTTCGTGGAGAAGGTGAAGAACCGCGAGGCCCTGCTGATGGGCTTCGGCCACCGCGTCTACAAGAACTACGATCCGCGGGCCACCATCATCAAGAAGGCCTGCGACGACGTGTTCGAGGTGACGGGCGTCAACCCGCTGCTCGAGATCGCCGTCGAGCTCGAGAAGACGGCCCTGAGCGACGACTTCTTCATCCAGCGCAAGCTCTACCCGAACGTCGACTTCTACTCCGGCCTCATCTACGAGGCGCTGGGCATCCCGTCCGAGATGTTCACGGTCATGTTCGCCATCGGCCGTGCCCCGGGCTGGGTCGCGCAGTGGCTCGAGATGATCAACGACAAGGAGCAGAAGATCTCGCGTCCGCGCCAGGTCTACGTCGGCCCGGACGAGCGCGACTACGTCGACATCGCCTCCCGCTGACGTGAGCGACGCGCAGGGCACGGAGGGCGGCCCCGACCTGGCCGTATGGGCCGAGATCGTGGACGCCCTGGAGGATTCGGTGCCCCCCGAGTGGACCCGGTTCGCGCGCGAGAACGCCGACACCTCGTGGATGCGGGCCATGCTCCTGCTCGACGCGCACGACCGGCTGGGCCACCCCACGCCCACCGAGCACGTGTCGCACACCCTGCACCACCTCGCGCTCTCGAATGAGCGCGACGGCGAGGCAAAGGGGTGGGAGATGCTCTTCGAGAAGCGCAGGGAGGAGCGCCGTCAGATGCTCCTCCTCATCGAGGAGAAGGGTCCGCTGGTGCTCGACGGCGACCCGCTCGACCTGTTCCACCGGTCGATCGTGCCGGTGGTCATCACCGCACCGGGGTCCTAGGGCCGTCCCCCGTCCGCCCTGCGCAGCACGCGCGGCGGCAGTACTGCCACGAGGCGTCCGGCGCCCGGTCGGGGCGCGTCGAGTTCCAGCACGGCCGCCCCGGGTCGCGCGAATCCGATGTGGCCGCAGCCCGCGATGTCGGCCAGCGCGTAGGTGAGCCCGGGCTGGTGGGTGCATGCGAGGATGACATCGGCTTCGGGATGCTCGATCACGACGTCGAGCAGGTCTGACGCGCTCATGCCGGGTGCGAGCCGCATGTCCTCCACGAGAGGGCAGTCGGCGGCTCCGGCGACGAGCTCGGCGGTCTGGCGGCACCGCACGAGCGGGCTCGTCACCACCAGGCCCGGCCGCACCCCGAGCGCCACGAGGCCCCGGGCCGCGCGCCCCGCACGCTCCAGCCCCTCGTCGGTGAGCCTCCGGGCGCCGTCGCCCCCGGGGTTGTCGTCCTCGGCGACGCCGTGGCGCATGAGAACCAGTGTGGTCATGAGACGGGGGGCACCTGTCCGACCAGCAGGGCTGATGCGGCGACGATCACCAGCGTGAGCCCGACTTCCACCCAGGCATTCCGGCGCACGAGCGCGAGCGTGGCCGTGTTCGGGGGCCCGGCCTGCCGCCTCAGCGCGCTCACCACCCGGCGTGCGCGGAGCGCCAGCACGATCGCCACGGCGAGCAGGCCGACCTTCACGAGGATGGTCCACCCGTAGGAGGTCTGCCACAGGTCTGCGGGGGAGGTCATCTCTCCGACGGCGCGGCCGACTCCGCTCAGCACGAGGAGCGCCACGGCGATCACCGCAAGTGCTGAGAATCGCGCGAGGGCCAGGCCGCCGACGAGGCGTCCGCCGGCCCCGGCCACCCGCGGCAGCCGCAGCAGGTACACCGTGGTGATGGCGAGGCCGCCGACCCAGGCGCTCGCCGCTGCGGCATGGAGGGTGTCCACCGGCACCTGCAGCCAGGGCATCGCGCTGGTGGACGCGTGCCCCTGCGCCGAGAGCGACCCGATCGCCACCACCGCAGGGGCCAGCATGAGGAGCATCGGCCCGAGGCCGCCATCGGCCGTCGCGGCATCCGGGGGGTCATCGCTGCGGTACTCCACGAGGAAACGCCAGACGCCGAGCGCGAAGAGCACGAAGAGGGCGAGCGTGCGTACCTGCAGCAGGTCACCGAAGCGGGTGTCGGCCAGCACCCGGACGATGCCCGCGGGGTCGGCCAACGCTCCCCACACGCTCGTGCCCATCGAGGCCGCGCTCTTCACGACCAGCACGGCGGCCTCGCCCACGAGGGCCACCAGTGCCAGTGCACCGAAACCGATCCACCACGCGTCACGCGCCCAGGCGCGCGCGGCCGTGCTCTCGTCCGGCGGCATCGCCGGCGGTGGGCGCCATGCGGACCGCCATACGAGGACACGGAACAGCAGGAGGGCCAGGAGCCCCCCGATCCCTACGAGCTCGAGCCACCGCGCGCTCACCGACCAGGCCGACGTCTCGCTGGGTCCGGTGCCGCCTCCCGGACCCCCGAGGTAGGGGGCCGTGAGCGCCGCATCGCCAACGGTGAACACCGAAGCTCCGGGAATGATGTGCCCGTCCGATGAGACCACCCGCCAGCGCACGGTGTACGAGCCGGACGGCAGGCGCGGACGCACCGGCACCTCGATCACCGCGGCATCGGCGCGCTGCACGGTTCCCGGGCCGGTCGTCACGGGCTGCCCGCTGGAGTCGACCACGCCGAGATCGGATTGCTGCAGGAGCTGCACGGGCTCGCTGAAGCGCACCTCGACCCGTGCCGGGCCCGCATCGAGGCGGGCGCGGTCGGCGGGCGAGATCTGCTCCACGAGTGCGTGGGCCATTGCGCCGGGCGCGAACGCGAGCGCGGCGACGACGGCGCACACCACGCCTGCGAGTGACGTCATCAGTCGCGTCTCGGGGAATCGCACGGCCCCGCAGGCTAGCCTGCTGCGGTCAGCCGGAGAACGCGGGAGATGTGACGTGGGCGGGATCGTCGAGGGCAAGCGGGCGCTCGTGGTGGGGGTGGCCAACAAGCGCAGCATCGCGTGGGCGATCGCGCGACGGCTCGATGAGGAGGGCGCACACGTTGCCCTCACGTTCCAGGGCGAGCGGGTGGAGAAGGACGTCCGGAAGCTCGCCGGCGAGCTGGGCAATGGCCCGGTGCCGGTGCTCCCGCTCGACGTCATGGACGATGCCCAGCTCGACGCCGCGGTTGCCGGTGCGGCCGACGCGCTCGGGGGCATCGACATCCTCGTCCACGCCGTTGCATTCGGGAAGGTCGAGGATCTCGGTGGCCGCTTCATGGACGTCTCGGACGACGGCTTCCAACTGGCGCTGGATATCTCGTCGTGGTCACTCAAGCGCCTCGCGGTGCGCGTGGAGCCGCACATGCGCACGGCCGGGGGCGGGGCGATCGTGACGATGAGCTACGTGGCGGCGGAGCGGGCCGTCCCGGGCTACAACGTGATGGGCATCGCCAAGTCCGCCCTTGAGAGCATCGTGCGCTACCTCGCGTGGGACATGGGCCCGGACAACGTGCGCGTGAACGCCCTCTCGGCGGGCCCGGTGCGCACGCTTGCGGCCCGGGGAATCCCCGGCTTCGGCGACATGGTGGAC
The DNA here is from genome assembly GCA_029977205.1 of bacterium. Lineage (GTDB taxonomy): Bacteria > Actinomycetota > Thermoleophilia > Miltoncostaeales > Miltoncostaeaceae > SYFI01. The sequence goes on along the minus strand of JAPOLI010000045.1, from coordinate 3,506 downwards.
AACGCCATCGAGCGCTCGCCGCTGCGTCGGCCGATAGACGCCGACGAGGTTGCCGATGCCGCGCTCTTCCTCTGCTCGGACCTCGCGCGCGCGGTGACCGGCGAGACACTGCACGTTGACGCCGGCTACCACGCGATGGCCATCTGAGCGGCACCATCCGCATCGGCGTGGTCGCCGACACGCACGTGGGCGAGGTGCTGCCCGCGCTTCCGCCCGAGGTGCCGATCGCGCTCGAGGGCTGCGACCTGATCCTGCACGCGGGTGACCTCACCTGCACGAGCGTGCTCGACGACCTTGCGAGCATCGCGCCGGTGGTGGCAGTGCAGGGTGATCACGACCGCCTGGCGGGCATCGACCTGCCCCGCGAGCGCGTGGTGCGCGTGCGGGGTCGGCGCATCGGTCTGGTACACGGCCGGCGTCCGCGCGCGGTCGAGATGCCGGCGGCGGCGCTCAGCCTTGCGCGTCGGCGCGCGGTGCTGCTCGGCCTGCATCGGCAGATGATCCGCCGGTTGGGTCCGGTGGACCTCGTGGTGCATGGACACCTCCACATGCCGGTGGACACCGAGGTGGGCGGCGTGCGGGTCTTCTCGCCCGGCGCGGTGTACATCCCCGAGGAGCGCGATGCGAGCGAGCGCACAGGCCTCAAGGGGCGCGCGTACATGCGCTTTCGCTCGACGATGACGGACCATGAACGCGCTTCAGCGGTGGGGATCGTGGAGGTCGGCCCCGACGGGACCACTGCCCGCCGCGTGCTGCTGCGTGACGTCCGGACCGGTGGTTAGTTTCCTCGCACGGAACCCCGACGCGGGAGCAGTGCCGAGATGACCGCAGATGTCGCCTATCAGTTCCGCAACGCGCATGAGGAGCTTGAGCGCGCCGTGGCCGATTACCTGGCCATTTCGCGTGGCTCGCACCTCTATGCCGACGCCGAAGCGCATGCCGCGGCGGAGGTGAAGGCGTGGGAGCGGATGATGACCCTGCGCGACCGGGCCGACGCCGCCGACGGCCTCTAGGCCAGCCGCACCCGCATCACCATCTCACCGCCGGGAGCGCCCCGGCACGGTACCGCTCGCCTCGTGTGCGGGCCGCGCCCGGGGATCCGGTGCGCCTGATCCCGTGAGACGTGCTCAGCCCGCCTCGTCGCGGTCCCGCTCGGCGCGACGCGCCTGTCGTTCCTGGTCCGCTTCGACCATGGCGGCGAAGCGCGCGATGACGTCCTCCGGAACCGGTCCATCCGGAGGGTCCTCGATCTCGATGTAGGGGCGCTGAGCCGGCGGCGCGGGAGCGTCGTCCTCCCGGGCGATCACGGGCACCTCGCCCGTGGCCGACACGTCGTCCGCCGTGACCTCATCGGCCAGGCCCTTGTGCTCCCCTGTGGCCGCGAGTGCCTCGTCCTCCGCGATCACCTCGAGCTCACCTGTGGCCTCGACGACCTCGGGCGCTGCAGTGGCAGGGGGCTCCTGCTCCGTCACGGGTGGTGCGGCGGCCGCCGCGTCGGGTGCCGGGGCGTCGCCCGTGGTGGCGTCCCCGGCCGGGGCCTCCGGAGCCGCGTCGGACACCGGGGCATCGGCGTCTCCCTCCGCCGCCGCGGCCTGGTCGCCGGCGGCGTCCGGCTCGGGCTCCGGCTCCGGATGAATGGGCTCACCGAGGGCCCCGACGCTCGATCCGAGCGGCGTGACGGTCTCGTCGAGGATCCCCGGGGCCGCGTCGGCGGGGAGTTCGGGCATCGGCACCTCGCCCACCTCGACGCCGTCATCCTCGATCACGATCCGGTATCGGTCCACGTGCGGGGCGTGGACGAAGAGGATGCGGCGCCACTCGTCCTCGCCGGCCTGCTCGGCGCTGGACATGCTGCGGAAGCGCCCGACCTCGCTGCGCTGCGCCTCGGCCGGGCTGCCGGGCACGCCAACCACCACGACGAGGAAGCGCTTTCTCAGACCCATCGCCGCCATGCTACCCCTCACGCCGGAAGCCGCGGGGCCACCGTGGACCGGTCCGGTTACTCTGGCGGCGTGAGCAGCGGTTCCTTCAGCCACGTGGTCGCCTGCGTCGATGAGTCGCCGGCCACCGAGTCCGTCGTGCGCCTCGCCCTGCAGGTGCGTGCCGACGGTGGCCGCCTGTCGGTGCTGCATGTGCTGGGCGGTCCTCCCTTCAGCGAGTCGTTCCTCGCCGCCATCGGCACGGCCTTCGGTGGATCGCCGCTCGGCGACAACGCCGGAGCGCACCGCGAGATCGCGCAGGGGATGCTCGAGGTGGTGTGCGAGGACATCCCCGGCGCCGTCCCCGTGCTGCTCGATCCGCACGACGCCGACTCGGCTCCTGATGCCGTGGTGCGCTGGACCGACGACAACGACGTCGACGCGATCGTCGCCGCATCGCATGGCGACCCGCTTGCCCGCATGGCGAAGTTCGTCGGGTCGTTCAGCGGGCACCTGGCCCGGCACGCGTCGTGCCCGGTCATCCTGCTGCCCCCGGGCACCGCAACCGCCTCCGAGTAGGCGGCCCTACACCCGCGGAGGGCGCGGGAAGAAGCCGCTCGTGCGGCGCACGTACTCGGCGTAGCCCGGGCGACGCTCGACGATGTCCTTCTCGAGCAGGCCCGCGCCGGACACCTTCACGAGCAGCACCGTCATCACGACCGGCCCGATGAACCCCCAGGCACCCGCGCCGCTCTCGGCGGCGATCAGGAAGATGCCCCACCACACCATGAAGTCGCCGAAGTAGTTGGGATGGCGCGTGTAGCGCCAGAGGCCGGTGTCGAGCACGCGGCCCGTGTTGGCGGGGTCGGCCTTGAACCGGGCCAGCTGCCAGTCGCCGATGACCTCGAAGCCGAATCCGATGGCCCACGCTGCGCCGCCCGCCGCGGCCAGCCACCCGAGCCCGCGATCGGGCACGGCCGCCAGCTGCACCGGGAGCGAGACAATCCACATCAGCACCCCCTGCAGGATGAAGATGGTGACAAGGCTGATGATCCAGAACGACGCGCCGCGCTTCGCGCGCATCGCGGCATAGCGGAAGTCCTCGCCCTTGCCGTGGTTGCGCCACGTGAGGTACGCCGAGAGCCTGAGGCCCCAGATGGCCACCAGCACGAGGATGAGCAGCCGCCGCCCCTCGTCGCCGTCGCCCGCGAGGAACGCCGTGATGGCCACCGCCACGAAGCCAAGCGGCCACACGGGGTCGATCACGCTGGCATCGCGCCGCGCCAGGCTGACGAGCCAGGTGATGACGACGATCGCCAGGATGACGATGGCCGATGTGAGCATGATCGCGCCGTATCCGATGGGGGGAGATTCGCACGACGCGGGCCGTTACGCTCGGAGTGTGGAGCCCTGGTACATCCGGCTGGCGGAAGATCACGACGTGCCGCGCCCGGTGCTGCTGGCCGCGATCCGCGCGCGCGTGCCGGGCATATGCTCAACCGATCAACCTCCTGCGCGTCGCCAGGTGCAACTGGTATCGCTGGGTCATCGGTGACAAAAGTACTCTCGATGATGACGTGGGCGACC
>JAPOLI010000044.1 GCA_029977205.1 bacterium | reverse complement strand
AGCGTGGCGTCCACGCCCAGCGCGGTCGCGCTGCGGATGATCGTTCCGACGTTCGACGGGTTCGACACGCCCTCAAGCACGAGCACCCGGCGTGCCCCTGGCAGCACGTCGGCCGCCACTGGCTCAGGGGGCCGGTCGAACGCACCCAGCATCTCGCGCATGGCGCCGAAGCCGGTGAGGCGCTGTATGCCCTCGGGGTCGAGCGTGAGCGTGGGGACCGCGGGGGAGGGAAGGGGGCCGGTGTAGGCGGTGCTCACCAGCAGCGCGCGCAACCGGTGGCCTGCATCGAGGCAGCGCTGCACCACGCGGGAGCCCTCGGCAAGCAGCAATCCACCCGTGCCATCGGGCGGCGGCCGGCGCACACGGCGCTCCTCGCCGCGCAGGCCGGCGAACATGCTGCGGAGGGCGCGGTCGTCCATGCGGCCACCCTATGTCACCGGCCACCGACGGGCCACGCCAACGCGTCGCAGCCCAGCGAAAGCAGGGTGCGCGCAGGGCGTCACCCCGTCCTCGTCCCACCCGGCGGGATCTGGTCGCTAGGGTCATGGCATGGCGTTGGCTGGCACCACACCACAGCAGGCCGCACCGAACCTGCGCGCATGGAACATCGCCCTCGCGATCCTGCACGCGGCCCAGGGCGTGGCGATCCTGCTGCTGTCCAACGGGTTCTCGCTGGGCATCACGATCCCATACATGACCGGTCCGCCCGGCAGCCCGATTCTGGGCGGCGATCCGGTGTGGCAGGTGCCCATCGCCACCTTCGTGGCGATCTTCCTGTTCCTCGCGGCGCTCGATCACCTGCTGTGCGCGCTGCCCGGAATCGACCGCTGGTATATCGCCAACCTCGGTCGGGGCACCAACCCGCTTCGCTGGTGGGAGTACTCGGTCAGCGCCTCGCTGATGATCGTGCTCATCGCGCTTGTGAGCGGCATCGACCAGCTGACGGCGCTCATCGCCATCGCCGGCGCGAACGTGGGGATGATCCTCTTCGGGCTGGCGATGGAGCACCGCAACCCGGCGGGTACCGACAAGGTTGACTGGCGCCCCTTCATCTACGGCTGCATCACCGGGGCGTTCCCGTGGATCGCCATCGGGGTGGTGCTCATCCGCGCGCAGATCGATGTCGGGGTGCCCGGCGCGATCTGGGGCATCTACATCTCGCTCTTTGTCCTCTTCTTCACCTTTGCGCTCAACATGTGGCTGCACTACGCCCGCAAGGGACGGTGGGCGAACATCGTGAGCTACGAGAAGACCTACCTGGTGCTGTCGCTGGTGGCCAAGTCGCTGCTGGCTTGGCAGATCTTCGCCTCGGCCCTGGCTGGCTGAACCCCGCCCGGCGCCAGGCATGCGTGCGCCGTGCCCCGGGCCCGACTCCGGCCGCCGGGTGCCTGTCACTGACGGCGAGGGCGTTCGTCCCGCGCTACCGGCGTCGTATTGCCCCGCGCTGGGGCCACGACTAGCATCCCCGCGGCAATTGGACCGGTGCGCCCTGGGTGTTCCTAATCCCCGATGGGGCTCGTCGATCCGCCGCCCGGGCCGCGCGCGTTCCGGGTGCCATTTCTCCATGGAGGCATGTTGTCCGCACGGAATTCCGTCGTCGTCCGCCTTGCCGGTGAATCCGGCGAGGGCGTCATCTCCTGCGGGGACATCCTCACGCAGGCCGCCGCCCGTGGCGGGTACTACACCCAGACGTTCCGCACCTTCCCCGCCGAGATCAAGGGCGGGCCGTGCATGTACCAGTTCCGCCTGAGCGACGAGCCCATCTGGAGCCACGGCAAGGACGTGGACCTGCTCGTGTGCTTCAACCAGGAGGCTTGGGACCTCAACTGGGACTCCCTCGGTCCCGAGGGCGTGATCCTCTACGACTCGGTTGAGGTGACGATCCCCGACGAGTACCTCGACCGTGCCCGCCCCGTGCGCATGGACGAGCTGGCCAAGGAGATCGGCGGCTCCACCCGGGCCAAGAACATGGTCGCGGCCGGTGCCATCACCGCCGTCATCGACTTCGACACCACGCCCATCGAGGAGCTGGTGCTGCGCCGCTACGCCCACAAGGAGGGCGTCGCCGACGCCAACATCGCCGCGCTGCACGCCGGCGCTGATGAGTCGGCCGACCTCGCGGGGCGCTACCCGCTGGTGCCGCCGGTGGAGGTCGAGGAAGACCGCATGCTCATCTCGGGCAACCAGGCGATCGCTGTCGGCGCCGTTGCCGCCGGCGTCAACTACTTCGCTGGCTACCCGATCACGCCGGCGTCGGACATCCTCGAGTGGCTGTCTGTGCGACTGCCACAGGTTGGGGGCCTTACCATTCAGTGCGAGGACGAGATCGCCTCGCTTGCCTCGGTCGTCGGTGCCTCGTACACCGGAGCCAAGGCCATGACGGCCACCTCCGGTCCGGGCATCTCGCTCATGAACGAGCTCATCGGCTACGCCGGCACGGCGGAGATTCCGCTGGTCATCGTGGACGCCCAGCGCGGCGGCCCGTCGACCGGCCTTCCCACCAAGACCGAGCAGAGCGACCTCAATCAGGCGCTCTACGGCAGCCACGGCGAGGCACCGCGCGTGGTCATCGCCCCGGTGTCGGTCGAGGACTGCTTCTACTCGATCGTGGACGCCTTCAACTACGCCGAGGAGTACCAGGTGCCGGTGATCCTGCTCACCGATCAGGGCCTGGCCACCCGCCTCGAGGTGATCCACCGCCCCGACCCGGACGCGCTGAATATCGTCACACGCAGGACCTCGGCCGGCATCGCCCGCGAGGACTACAAGCGCTACGAGTACACCGACACAGGCGTGTCGCCCATGGGCCTGCCCGGCGAGCCCAACGGCATGTACGTGGCCACGGGCATCGAGCACGACGAGTACGGCCACCCGGGCTACACGCCGGAGATCCACCTCGGCATGCAGACCAAGCGCCTCGGCAAGCTCGAGCCCGTGCGCGAGACCTCGCGCGTGGCCACCCACGGCGAGGCCCAGCCGGAGGACATCGCGTTCATCGGCTTCGGCTCCACCTTCGGCCCGGTCCGCGAGGCGGTTGATCGCCTGCGCGAGCAGGGCCTGTCGGTGGGTGCCTTCTACCCGCGGGTGCTGGGGCCGTTCCCGGCGAGCAGGGTGGAAGCCTTCGTCGCGAATGCGACGCGCATCATCGTCCCGGAGGTCAACTACACGGGGCAGCTCGCCCGCCTGATCAAGGCCGAGACGAGCATCAATGACCTTGAGAGCGTCGCGAAGTGCGACGGCCTCCCATTCACCGCAGAGGCCATCATGGACCTCGCCGCCCAGGAGGTGGCCGCATGAGCACGCGCAAGCCGAACGACTACAAGTCCGAGCTCAAGCCCATCTGGTGCCCCGGCTGCGGGGACTTCGGAGTGCTGGCCTCGCTCTACCGCTCCATGGCCGACATGGACCTCGACCCCAGCAAGACCGTCATCGTCTCGGGCATCGGGTGCTCGAGCCGCCTGCCGCACTTCGCCAGCACCTACGGCGTGCACACCCTGCACGGCCGCCCGCTGCCGGTGGCGATGGGCGTCAAGCTGGCCAACCCCGAGCTCACGGTCATCGCCGTGGGTGGCGACGGCGACGGCTTCGCCATTGGCGCCGGGCACTTCCCGCACGCCTCACGCCGCAACATCGATGTCACCTACCTCGTGATGGACAACGAGATCTACGGCCTCACCAAGGGCCAGGCCTCGCCCACGTCGCTGTTCGAGCAGAAGGCGCCGTCCACGCCGTTCGGCAACCCGGAGGACCCGCTCAACCCGCTGGCGCTGGCCATCGCGGCCGGTGCCTCGTTCGTGGCGCGCGGTGCGTCCTTCAACACGAAGGCGCTCACCGAGCTCATCACCCAGGCGGTGGAGCACAAGGGCTTCTCGTACATCGACGCCATGTCGCCGTGCACCACGTTCAACAACACGCAGGAGTCGTGGAAGGACGCCGTCACCGACGTCGCCCCCGACCACGACCCCACCGACCGGGTGAAGGCCTTCGACCTGGCCCTTCGCGGGGGCTTCTCGCTGGGCATCCTGTACCGCCAGGAGCGCACGACGCAGACCGAGCGCTACAAGGCGATCCTCGAGCAGGCCAAGCCGAGCGACGTCAACGTGATGCTCGACGGCTTCAACGCACGCAAGGGCGCGGCCATCGGTAAGCCCGCCTAGGCGGTGCCTGCGACACCGTGCTGCTTCGCGGGCCCGCGTCGGCGGGCCCGCGTCGTTCCGGCACCTACTCGCCCTCGCCGGAGCCCCCCCGCACGCGCTCATCGGCATCGAGGGCCATCTGCTTCATCTCCTCGGTGCGCTGCGCCACGCGTGACGCCAGGTCGCCGTCGCCCAGCGCGAGGATGCGCGCGGCCAGGAGCCCGGCGTTGGTGGCGTTGTCCACGGCCACGGTGGCCACAGGCACCCCGCGCGGCATCTGCACGATCGAGAGCAGGCTGTCCATGCCGGACAGTGCCGAGGTGCGGACCGGCACGCCGATGACGGGCAGCACGGTGACCGACGCCAGCATCCCGGGCAGGTGCGCGGCGCCGCCGGCACCGGCGATGATCACCCGGATACCGCGCCCTGCGGCCTCCTTGCCGTAGTCGATCATCTCCTCGGGCGTGCGGTGCGCGCTCGTCACGCGCACCTCGTGCGGTACGCCGAGGTCGCCGAGCACATCAACGGCCGACTGCATCACCGGCAGATCGCTATCGCTGCCCATCACCACGCCGACCACGGGCTGGTCGCTCACAGCCGCACCATTGATGCCGCCAGGCGGGCGGTCTCGAGGGCGTCCTCAGGGCTTGATCCCAGCGCGGTCACGTGGCCCATCTTACGGCGCACGCGCACGTCGGCCTTGCCGTAGAGGTGCACGTGTGCGCCGCCCACGGCCGCGGCTTCGGTGATGTCCGGGGCGCTGGGGCCGTCGCGTTCGCCCAGCAGGTTCACAAGGGCGGCGCCGGGCGCGATCAGCTCGGTCGGGCCCAGGGGGAGGCCGAGGATGCCGCGCAGGTGGTTCTCGAACTGTGATGTGACACAGGCCTCGATGGTGTGGTGGCCAGAGTTGTGGGGCCGGGGCGCCAGTTCGTTGATGAGGATCCGGTCGTCCTTCGTGTGGAACATCTCGACTCCGGTAACCCCGGCTCCGCCGGCGGCCTCTGCGGCCGCGCGCGCCACCCTCTTGGCCTCATGGCTCACTTCCGGGTCCACCGGGGCGGGGCAGAGAAGCTCGCGCAGCACGTGGTCGTGCTGGCGGGTCTCCACCACCGGGTACACGGCGTCGCCGCCGCCGTGGCGTCGCGCCACCATCACCGCGAGCTCGCGCGCGAAGTCCACGAACTCCTCCACCAGCACGCCGCCGCCCCTCTCGGCCAGGCCGGGATACGCCGCGAGCGCCTCGTCCAGGGTGGCGCAAAGCGCATTGCCATAGCCGTCATACCCGAGGTGCCGCGACTTCAGCATGAGTGGCCACGCCAGGTCACGGCCGATGGCCTCGAGGTCGCCCGCGGAATCCGGCACCGCGAAGCGTGGTACGGGAAGCCCCTCCTCGGCAAGGCGCTGCTTCTGCAGCGCCTTGTCCTGCACCACGTGCATGCGCGCCGGGTGCGGCCGCACCGGGGTGCCGGCGTCCTCCACCGCCATGAGAAAGGCAGCGTCCACGAACTCGTTCTCGAGCGTAAGCACCCCGACCTCGCGCCCGATTCGCATGAGCGCGTCGGGGTCCTTCCAGTCGCCTTCCACCAGGCCCGCAGCCATCGGTGCAGCGGGCTCGCCTGGCTGGCCGAGCACCGCGACGCGTATGCCGAGGGGCCACGCGGCGAGCACGGTCATCTGCGCGAGCTGCCCGGCTCCGGCGATGCCGACGTCGTAGACGGGGGCAGTATCGGTCACGGGGTGCACCGTACCAGCGGTCGTCCGGGGCCTTCGGTAGTCATCCCGGGTATTCACGACGTGGGGGAGACCGATGGACCCGACAAAGTTGATTCAGATTTCCATGGTCGTCGTGGCCGTCATCGGGGTGGTCCTGGGCTTCGTGCTCGGCGGCTGGCTCTGGGCCTTCGTTGGACTCGTGGCCGGCTGGTTGGTCGGCGCCGCCATCGGCGCGGTGATCGTCCGCCTCTAGCCCACGGGGCACGCGCTCCCCCTGCTAACCTCACCCGCCGAGGGCGTTTAGCTCAGTTGGGAGAGCACCAGCTCGACAAGCTGGGGGTCACTGGTTCGAGCCCAGTAACGCCCATCCTCGGGGAAAGGCCTGTTTGCGCAGGCCTTTCGTCGTTCTGGGGCCCCGGCGGGTCCAAGCTGGCCACCACCGAGCGGCCACGCGCCGGCCGCTTTTTGAGCTGATCGAGCAGCCAGCCCGGCTCATCGGTCGGCATGTGCAAGTAGGTGTCGGAGGTGACCGACTCCTTCCTGCGCCCGAGCCACGTGGCACGACACCACCTGCCCCAACGGCACCGTGACCAACACCGGCTGCCCACCGATCGGGCCTTAGGGCGGGGTTCGGGGGGATTGGCCGGTCGGCTGGGACCCGTGCGGGCCCGGCTCCGGGCGCTGGTCGCCCGACGGACCGCAAAGGCGCCATCCGCTGACCGCCGCCCCGGGGTTGGGGAAGGCACCCGCCATGTTCTGCGCGGCCCATCTGCCGCAGGATTGCCCCCCGGCGTGCTGAAAGACATGTCATGGCGCAAACCAGGTCACTGGTACGCGCGCTGAACGGCCGCCGGTTCAGGATCTACCGAGCGGTCATGGCTCTCATGTTCGCCGCAGCGGTCATTGCGTGGGCGCCTGACGGTGCGCGGGCCCATCTGAACTTCGCGGACTCAAGTCCCTCTGGCGGGTCCGTGGTCGATCAGCCGGTTACCCAGGTGACCCTGCGGTTCACCAAGATGGGGACGCTCAGGGATCCGGGAATACGGCTTCTCGACGCACAGGGCGAGAGAATCGCGGCGCAGGTAGAGCCTGCATCGGAGGGCGCCGTCTTCGTGCTGACGCCGGATGCTCCGCTCGAGCCCGGGCGATACGGCGTCGCGTGGCGTATCGCTGCCCCTGATGCGCACCCGAAGTCCGGTGGCTTCACATTCGAGGTCCGGGCCCCGGATGTCCCGGGCGCGGGTGCCGCCTCGCCGCCCGCCGATGCGGCATCTCCGCCCACGCCCGACGCGGGTGATGCGCTCGACGAGGCGCTGGCGCCGGCATCGCTCACCGGTCCGCGCCTCGTGCGCGGCGTCGGTCGCGCACTCATGTACGCGGGAACGCTCGTCGGTCTTGGCGCCCTCCTGTTCCTCGTTCTCGCGACGAGCGCGACGCGCCGCGTGATTTCGACCCAGTTCGGCGTGGTCCGCACGTCGGGCATCGTGCTGATGGGGGGCGCCGTCGTCGCCTACCTGGCTCGGGTGTGGCTGCTCGGGACCGGCGCGGATGACCCCTGGGCATCCCTCGGGGATGCGCTTGCCGACTCCGCGGGCGTCGGTATGGCGCTTGCCTTTGCCGGGGGGGCGTTGATGGCGTTCACGGCGCGCATCGCGTACCGCGCGGATCCGGACCGAGCCGGGAGATTCCGCGGCTCAATCCGGCGTGCGCGCCTGGCAGCGGTGGGTGCCGCGCTGGCCGTTGTTGCCGCGCTGCTGGCCGGTCACTCGCAGGCGGTCGGCCCGACCTGGCTCATGTGGAGCATGGACATCGTCCACATTGTCGCCGCAGCAGTGTGGCTGGGGGGCATCGCCCTCCTCGTGGGAATGATGCGCCGCGCGGACCACGATGCTGCCGACTGCGCCGTATCAACGATCCGCTTCTCCAGCCTCGCGAGCGCCGCGTTCGTTCTCGCAGGGGTCACGGGGTTGGTCATGGCCCTGCTGATTCTCCCGACGGCCTCTGCCCTGTGGACGACGACCTGGGGAGTGCTGCTCCTCGTGAAGGTCGCGCTGGTCGCCGTTGTCGCCGTCCTCGGGGCGTGGAATCACCTCTCCGTGGTCCCTCGGCTTCGTGCCGCCTCTTCGGATCCGGACATCACGCACCTCCGTGGCACGGCGATTGCCGAGGCAGCGCTGCTCGCGCTCGTCGTGATCGTCACCGCCGCACTCGTGGCATTCTCGCCCTGACCGTCACTGCTGGAGGTGCGCGCAGTTGCCGGTGAGCCTGGTGTGGGCACCGGCGTGCGCGGCGCCTCCCGGCAGGGTCAATCAGGTAGCGACCGCTCGTTATTGGTAAGTTCGCCGGGTCCTGTGCGAGGGGTGACTCAGTGAAGAGCATGCGCAAAGTGATCAGCCGCAGTGCGCTTGCGGCAGTGGCCGTGGGTCTCATCACGGGTGCTCCAGCAGCGCTCGGCGGGGCGTGGTACCCCCTCGGCACCGGCTTCCCCGGGGAGGGCGTGCGTGCGATCGCGGCCCCGTCGACCTCGTTCGTGTTCGCCGGCGGCGGCCCCGACCGCGGCAATCCCCCCTACATCTCGGAGTGGACGGGGAGCGCGTGGACCGGCTTGTCGAGCGGAACCAACGGTGTGGTACGTGCCATCCACGTTGACTCTGCGGGCAACCGGTATGTCGGCGGAGACTTCACACAGGCCGGTGCCACCGCCGTGTCGAACATCGCACAGTGGAACGGCATCTCCTTCCAGAACCCGAACGTCGCCGGGGGGACGCAGCCGCCGGGGAGTGCCGGAAGGGTCTATGCGATCACGAGCGACCCCCAGGGCCGCATATACATCGGCGGCAGGTTCGACTCGGTTGGCGGCACGGTCGCTCACCGCGTGGCCGTGTTCAGCAACGGTTTCTGGTCATTCCTCGGCAGATTCGATGCGATCAGCGGTCAGGCGGTGCGCGCGCTGGCCGTCGCGCCCAATGGTGATCTGTACGTCGGCGGGGACTTCGGTTCTGTTGCAGGGGTCGCCGGCACAGCGGGTATCGCCCGCTGGGATGGAGCACGGTGGCACTCTGTCGGGGGTGGGATCCCTCCGAACGCCATCACCGGAGGTCCTACAGCGCTGGCCTTTGATCCGAGCGGCAACCTCTACATGGCCGGACCGATTCTGTTTGTGGACAACAACGGAAACCTCATCGGCAGGATGCTGGTTCGGTACGACGGTTCCTCCTGGCGGCCCGTGGGGGGTACTGACTCGCAGATCTCAAACTTTGACGGATTCATCAACGCGCTTCAGTTCGATGCGGCCGGCACGCTCTACGTGGGTGGGGGTTTCACCCAGGCCCCGGGCGGCGTTGCGGCGAACGGGATCGCCAAGTGGGATGGGTCGCGCTGGTCTTCCACTGGGAGTGGGATGAACGATGAGGTGCGGTCCCTCGCCCGTGACCCCCAGGGGAATATCTATGCCGGTGGCTTCTTCACCGTGGCTGATGGGGTCCAAGCCAGGTATATCGCGGTGCTGCCACAGGCTGCGGCGGCGCCTCCCCCCACTGCCACCGCTCCGGTGCCAGCCGAGTGCACCCAGACCTTCTACCAACAGGGCAAGCGCACCATCGCCTGGAACAAGAAGAAG
>JAPOLI010000043.1 GCA_029977205.1 bacterium | reverse complement strand
CCGGACCGTGATCGAGATGTCCACGTCGCCCTTCACGCGGCGCCAGCACTCATAGGGGTCAACCGCGGCCTTCTCGCAGATCTCCTCAAGGCGCTGCAGCATGCGGACGTCGGGGAGCAGCATTCCCACTACCTGGCCATCGGCGATGGTGAGCTCAACGCCCTCCTCGCCGTCCACGGGCCGGAGGGACATGTCTGCGAACGGCTGCACCGTGCGGAGGCTGAAGTACATGGCGGGCATGGGGCGATCGGTCATGCCGGAAGGCTACGCGATGCCGGGCCGCCGAGGGGACTGCGCGCGCTCATTCTGCGGTGCCTGAGCGGCCGCCCGGGCCGGCGCGACTGTGCCATTGCGGCCGCGCCGGCGGGAGCGCGCCCCGGGGTGGGTGCATCCGCCCGCTGGGCGCCGCCGCCCTACCCGAGGTACGCGGACACCACCCCGCGCACCGTCCGCTCAGATGGCGTTCCGGTGAGTCGCTCCACCTCGACCCCGTCGCGGAACAGGATGAGCGTCGGGAGCGACAGCACCGCGTGGCGCGCAGCAGCAGCGGGATGCGCCTCGATGTCCAGGGCCAGCACGCCAAGCCCGGGCGCGTGCTCCGTGGCCATGGCCTCGACCACCGGCGACAGCTTCGTGCAGGGCGCGCACCACGGCGCCCAGAAGTCCACGAGCATCAGGCCATGCGCATCGATAACCCGTGCGTCGAAGTCGGCGTCGGTGAGCGCCGGCACTGCGGGTCCGTCGGTCAGGAGGTGATCTCCACGGGCATGCCGACCGCGACCTTCTCGTAGAGCTCTTCGACCTCGGGGATGTGCATGCGCAGGCAGCCATGGCTGGCCGCGGTGCCGACGGACCAGTCTGCGTACGTGCCGTGGATTCCCACCGCCGGCGCGGACGTGCCGATCCACCGGGTGCCCAGCGGGTTTCCCGGTCCGGGCGGGATCGGGCCCAGGCCCTTGGCCCACGGCGAGTTCGGGGGGATCCACCTGGGGTTCTTCTGCTTGTTGACGATCTTGTAGTTGCCGGTGGGCGTCGGGTAGGCCGGTTGGCCGATGGCCACGCGGTAGGTCTTGACCTTCTTGCCATTCCGCTCCAGCGTGAGGGTCCTCGTGGAGAGGTTGATGGTGATCCTGCCCACGATCGCGCGGAGCGTGCGGGCGTCCACCTGCCCGTTCTCCTTGAGCTTGTACTTGCGCTGGTACTTCTTCACGGCCGCGATGGTCTTGGCGTCATACGTGCCGGTGGATCCGCCCTTCCATACCCCGATCTCGCCGAGCCGCTCCTGCAGCTGGTCGACGTCCGCCCCCACGGCACCCTCGACCAGTTGCTGGCTGCCGAACTCGCTGGAGGAGTCCACGAACGAGGTGAACTCCTGCCGGGCCACGTTGCCGCCCGGGTCGCGCACCCACACCGAGACCGTGTTCTTTCCCTCGGCCAGCTTCCCGGGCGCCAGGATGAAGTTCCTGCCCTTGATCGTGAGCGTGGGGCCGCCCTCGGCATCGGCGCCCAGGGCCCGTGACGTGGCGGTCTTGCCGCCCACGGCGTCCTTGCCCCTGAGCACGGGGATCTGGTGGCCGTTGATCTTCGCCCCGAACAGCAGGTCACGGGGCTTGTCGCCGGCCACCTTCCCGTAGATGACGGGCGCGGCAGTGGTGGTGAGACGCGCAAGCTTCTTCTCGCCGGAGATCGTGAGCGTGGGGGCCTTCGTGTCGACGATGAGCACGCGCTTCTTCGTGGTGGAGTTGCCGGCCTCATCGGTCGCGGTGAACCTCACGGGCACCCGACCCTGCGGCAGCATCAGCCGGGCACTCCATTCCCCTGTCGTCGCATCGGCCGCGACCGCTTCCGATCCGCGCTTCCATGACACGCGCACCACGCTGCGCGGCTGGGTGGTTCCGGCGAACTGCACATCGTGGGTGTTCACGCCGGTGCCGATCGGCACGGTCACCTTCAGGGGCGGCGGAGTGCGGTCAACCGTGAAGGTCCACTCCGCGGAGGCACCGCTCGAGAAGAGGTTGCTGGCCGAGTAGGAGACGGCCATGGTGTGCGGGCCGTCCGGCAGCTTCGGGGCGTCCACCACGATGCCGTCCCCGGCGCCCGCGACCTTGTCCGTCACGTCGGTGCCGTCGATGCTCACCCGGAGGTCGCCCATCGCGCCGGACGTGGTGCCCACCACGATCGGCCGCTTCGAGGGGTTGATCGCACCATCCGCGGTCGGCTGGAGGGGGGTGACCGACGGACGCGTGACCCACTCCACCACGAGGAACGCGGCGACAAGGCCGGCGGCCACGATGCCAGTGACGATCACCGCGATCAGCCCGCTTCGTGTTCCGAGTCCCCGCATGCCCCCCGACGCCCTCAGTTGCGCTGGAACATATCACCCACCTACCCGACGAAATTCCGCTCCGGGTGCGGAGAGGACACCCGTCGGGTCAGGCCGCCAGCGACCGCATCAGGGCGAGCACGCCCTCGGTTCCGGGCACCGCGTCATCGGCCTGCCCGCGCACCGCGGGGTCCACCTCCGGGCCGTCTGCGAGCACGCACCAGGCCGAGGCCAGCCGGTGCTCGGCCACCATCTCCCGCATGGCCCGCCATGCATCGGCGTCGGTGTGGTCGTCCCCCACGTAGAGCACGCGCCGGGCTCCCGCCGCGCGCACGAGTTCCGCGAGCGCCGTGCCCTTGTCCACGTCCAGGTCGGGGAGCAACTCAAGGATCATCTTGCCGTCGCGCGTGCGCAGGCCCGCCGCCAGCGCTGCCGGCCGCACATGGGCGCGCAGCCACTCGCCGGTGGCACCGGGGTCGGGTGCCTCGCGGTAGTGCAGGCTCACCGATGCGCCCTTGTCCTCCATCCACGCCCCGTGCGCCGCGAGGTCATCGGCCGCCAGTGCGTCCACGAACTGCCGCAGGGCCGCCACGGCGCTCATCGCCCCCGCCACGATCCGGGGCGGCTCCCCGGGCGCCGCCACCTCGAAGCCGTGGTTCCCGCCCCGAGCGAGCCCGGGCACCGGCACCATCGCGTCGACATCGGCCATTCCCCGCCCGCTGATCACGCCTGTCAGCAGGTAGCGCTCCTGGAGCTGTGCGAGCAGGCCGAGGGCCTCCCGGGGCACGCGGGCATCGGCCGCGTTGGCCACGATCGGCGCGAGCACGCCGTCGATGTCGAACAGCAGCGCGCTCTCATCCGGGTTGTCGCGGAGGTCGTCGACGAGGTCACCCATGCGCGCGGCCGGCCCTACGGGATCGTCAGTGCCCGCGCGGCGTCGGCGCAGAGATCAAGCATGGGTTGCGCCCAGATCGCCAGCGCGATGATGGCCGCCGCACCGGCCACCGCCACGGCCGCGACCGATGCGGGCACGCGCACCCTGCGCGCGGTCCGCTGGCCGTCAGGTGCCTGTGACCACATCACGATCACCACCCGCAGGTAGTAGACGACGCTCACCACGCTGGCCAGCGCGCCCACGATCGCCAGCCAGCTCATCCCGGCGTCCACCGCCGACCCGAACAGCAGGAACTTGCCGATGAACCCGGCGAGCGGCGGGAAGCCGGCGAGGCCGAGCAGCGTGATCGTCATCACCACGCCGGCCCAGGGGCGCGCCCGGCCGAACCCGGTGAACGCGCCGAGGGTGTCACCCGACTCCACCTCGCGCTCGCGCAGGATCACGATGGCGAAAGCCGCGAGGGTCATCGCCACGTAGGCGAACAGGTAGTAGATGAGCGCCTCGGCGCCCGCCGTGGTACCCACGGCCACACCGATGAGCAGGTATCCAGCCTGCGCGATACTCGACCACGCCAGCATGCGCTTCACGTTCTGCTGCATGAGCGCGCCCACGTTTCCGACCACCATGGTCACCACGGCGAGCGCGCCGATGAGCGCACGCCAGTCGCCCGATACCTGCTGGGTCGCTCCCGTGAACAGCAGCAGGAACGCCCCCATGGCCGCCGCCTTGGTGCCGGTGCCCATGAATGCGGTGACCGGGGTGGGGGCGCCCTGATAGACGTCAGGCGTCCACATGTGGAATGGCACGGCGCTCGCCTTGAAGCCCAGCGCCACGACGATGAGCACGATCGCGGCGATCAGCAGGGGGTCGGAGGCCATGCCGTCGATGGTGGCGAGCCGCGCGGTGACGCCGTCGAGCGAGGTGGTGCCGGTAACCCCGTACAGCAGCGCGAACCCGTAGATGAGGATCGCGGTGCCGATTGACCCGGTGATCAGGTACTTGATGCCGCTCTCGAGCGACCGCGCGCGCGCCACTTCGATGGCGCAGAGCACGTACAAGGCCACGGAGAGCAGTTCGATGCCGATGAACAGCGTGATGAGATCCCCGCTCATCACGGTGAGCATCATGCCCGTGGCCGCCGCGAGCACCAGGCCCACGAACTCGGCGCGGCGACCTGCCGCCGCCGGCTCGCCCCACGAGAAGAGGATCACCGCGAGGGCCGCGGGCAGGATGATCCAGGTGAGCAGCAGGCTGAAGCGGTCGATGTGCAGCTCGCCCGCGAAGGCCACCTGCCGGTCGCCCCACTGCACCACGGCGATCGCGAGGGTGGCCACGATGCCGATGCACCCGACCCACTCCGGCAGCCGTCGCCACGCCGCGGGCAGGGGCACCACGGCAAGCACGAGCGCCAGCACCGTGGCCGCGCTCATCACATAGAGGGTGAGGGCCGCTCCGGCGTTCACGGGCGCTGCACCTCGTCTGCGGAGGCCATGTCACGCAGCACCCCGATCTGGTCCGGGGGCCGCTCCAGCGCGATCTGCGCGGGCGCCACGGCCAGGTCGGTGCTCGCCCGCGTGGGCTCCACGATGCTCCCGGGCCACACGGCGATCCACACCATCATGAGGATCAGCGGCACCAGCACGATGGCGTCGCGGCCGGTCATCTCGGCGGCGTGCCCCTCGTCCTGCACGCCCCGGGGCGGGCCGTTCATCGTGCCCTGGTACATCCGCAGCATGTAGACGGCGGCGAAGATCACCCCCACCATGGCGATCACGGCCATCCATGCGTACTGGTCGAAGACGCCGCCCAGGATGAAGAACTCGCCCACGAAGGCGTTCGAACCGGGAAGCGCCAGGGCGGCCATGGTGACGAACAGGAAGGCCACCGCGAGCCGCGGAGCGCCCTTCGCCAGCCCGCCGAGGCGGTCGATGTCCTCGGTGCCGGTGCCCCGCGCCAGGATCAGCACGATCACGAAGGCTGCCGCGGCCACGATGCCGTGGTTGATCATCTGCAGCACCGCGCCCTGAGCGGCCATGCGGTCGATCACGATGATGCCCAGCACGATGAAGCCCAGGTGGGCCACGCTCGAGTACCCCACCAGCAGGCGCATCGTGGGCGCGCGCCATGCGAGCAGCGCCCCATAGGCGATGCCGACAAGAGCCAGTATCGCCACCGGGATCAGCAGGTTCCCCACGCCCTCCGGGAACACGGGGATGCCCACGCGCAACAGGCCGTACACCCCGGCCTTGCTCATCACCGCTGCCAGCAGGATGGTGACCACGATCGGCGCCTGCGAGTACACCCTCGGCAGCCAGCCATGGAAGGGCCAGAGCGGGATCTTGATCGCGAACGCCAGCAGGAAGCCCGCGAGCAGCAGCGTGGCCGTCCCCTCGTCGAAGGGCACGGCCACCAGGTCGCGGATCAGGAACGACAGCTGGCCGGTGTGGTCCATCGCGATGATGCCCGTGGCCACGATGGCCACCAGCATCAGCAGCGATCCCACCATCGTGTAGACCACGAAGACCATGCCGGCGCTCCGCCTGTCCGAACCGCCCCAGTTCCAGATGAGCAGCGCGAACGGGATGAGCATGAACTCCCAGAACACGTAGAAGAGCACCAGATCGCCGGCCGTGAACAGCCCGAGCAGCCCGGCTTCGGCGAGCATGATGAGCGACAGGAAGATGGTGCCCCGCTGCTGCGGCAGGCGCTGGCACGCGAGGATCACCCCGAGCACGAAGACCACCGTGGTCAGCAGCAGCAGCCAGATGGAGATGCCGTCCACGCCGACATCCCACGACACCCCGGCAGCGGGGATCCAGTCGAGGTGGTCCACCTGCTGCAGCACCGCCAGGTCGCGGTCGAACAGCGCAAAGACGACGATCGAGGCTGCGAGGGCGAGGAACGACCCGGTGAGCGCCACGCCCCGTGCCGTCCGGCGCTCCCGCGCGGGCAGGAACGCCAGCACCAGCGCGGTGACGAGCGGGATGAGGATGAGGATCGAGATCCAGGGCATCAGGACGCCCCCGCCACGACGAGCGCGATCACGATGCCGGCGAGGCTGATGCCCAGCACCATCCAGAAGGCGTAGGCGCGCACCATTCCGCTCTGCGACGCGCTCACCACCCGTGACGCCCCGCGCATCAGCGCGGCGGTGCCGGAGATGATCCCCTGCGGCCCCGCGGGCTCCACCGAGGTGCTCATCACGTTCGCCAGGTCACGGCTGGGCTCCACGAACACGTCGTCGTAGGCCCGGTCGAATTCCCATGCGTCGTTCATCACGCGGCGGGGACCCGCGGCCATCTTCGCGAGCCGGATGCGGCGCTCGGGGTCGGCGCCGAACAGCCACCAGGCCAGTGCGATGCCGGCCACGGCGGCCGTCACCGACACGATCATCGTGATGATCTCCGCCGTGTGCTCCGGGACGACGACCTCGGCCCCGGTGCCGACGACCGGGCTGAGCCAGCCGTCCACCTCGCGCCACCCGAATGGCGCCTGCAGCCAGCCGCCCACGATGCTGAGGATGCCCAGGATCACCACCGGCACCGCCATCCACCAGTGCGAGGGATGCGGCCGCGGGTCGTAGCCACCTGCGGGCTCCGGGCCGAAGAACGCACGGAACAGCATCCGGAACATGTAGAGCGCCGTGAGGAAGGCGCCGACCACTCCCACCACCCAGCAGAACACGCCGAAGCCGCCGTAGGTGAGCGCGCTCGCCAGCACATCGTCCTTTGCGAAGAAGCCCGCGAAGCCGGGGATGCCGGCGATCGCCAGGCAGCCCGCGCCCATCCCGAAGAACGCCACGCGCAGGTACTTCCGAAGGCCACCCATGCGGTCGAGGCTCTGCTCGTCGTTCAGGGCGTGGATGATGATGCCCGCCGCCAGGAACAGCGCCGCCTTGTAGAAGGCGTGCGCCATGAGCATGAACATCCCGCTGGCGTACGCGCCGAGTCCCACGGCCATCACCATGTAGCCGACCTGGCTCACGGTGCTCCACGCCAGCACCCGCTTGATGTCCACCTGCTGCAGCGCCACGGTGGCGGCGAGGAGCAACGTGATGGCCCCGACAAAGGCCACGATGTCGCCGGCGAGCCACGAGAGGTCGAAGAACGCGTTGCAGCGCACGATCAGGTAGACGCCGGCCGTCACCATCGTGGCGGCGTGGATGAGGGCGCTCACCGGCGTGGGGCCCTCCATTGCATCGGGCAGCCATGTGTGCAGCGGCACCTGTGCACTCTTGGCGGCGGCGCCCACGAACAGCAGCAGGCAGATGGCCAGCGCCGTCCCGGACTGCGCGCCCATCTCGGGCGCCCGTGCGAAGGCCTCGCCGTAGTCGAGCGTGCCGAGCGTGCGAAGGATCAGGAAGGCGCCGAGCACGAGCCCGACGTCGCCGATCACGTTGATCACGAAGGCCTTCTTGGCCGCCGCCACGGCGGATGGCCGCTGGTACCAGAAGCCGATCAGCAGGTACGAGGCCAGGCCCACGAACGCCCACCCGACGATGAGGAAGAAGAAGTTCGCGGCGAGGACCAGCAGCAGCATCGCGAACACGAACAGGTTCATGCAGGCGAAGAACCGCCGGTAGTCGCGGTCGTGGTCCATGTACTCCACCGAGTACAGGTGGATCAGGAACCCGACCCCGGTGATGATGAGCATCATCATCACGCTCAGCGGGTCGACGAGGATCGACAGGTCCACGTCCACGCCGCCGAGGGAGATCCACTCGAAGGCGCTCGAGGTGAATGACCGGTCGTCGGCGGCATTGGTGAGCAGGCCGACGAAGATGGCCACCGAGAGGATGAACGACACCAGGATGCTGCCCACGCCGAGGACGCGCGTGACCACGTGGGGCGGCTCGGAGGGCCAGCCGGTCAGCACGATTCCGCTGACCAGCGGCACCACGAGCACGATCCATGCGAGGGCGGTGGCCACGGGCTAGCCCCTCATCGACGACAGTTCGTCGACGTCCAGGTTGGTCCGGGTGCGGAAGATCGACACGGTGAGCCCGAGCCCGATCACCACTTCGGCAGCGGCCACCACCATCACCACCAGTGCGAACACCTGCCCCGCCGGGTCGTCCCACTGCCGCGAGAAGCCGATGAGCGCGACGTTGCCGGCGTTCAGCATCAGCTCCACCGACAGCAGCAGCAGCAGCGGGTTGCGGCGCCGCATCACGCCGATGAGCCCGAGCACGAGCAGCCCGAGCGACACCGCGAGGTATGCCCCGATCGGCACGTTCATCGGCCGCCCTCTCCCTGCACGGCGGCTTTGGCGAGGATCACGGCGCCCACGGCCGCCACGAGCAGCACCAGCGAGGTGGCCTCGAAGGCCAGCAGGTGGGAGTTCAGGAACGCATCGCCGATGGTCGCCGGCGCACCGACATCGGTGGTGGACGGCGCGGGGCTCGCGGGCCCGGCGGAGGAGTCGAGGATCGCCACGGCGCCGAAGAAGCCCACGCCGATGAGCCCAAGCCAGCCGATCACCTGCCAGCGGTCGAGCCGGTCCGGGCCGGGCACGGCCCCGCGATCGCCCAGGTACGCGATGACGAACAGGAACATCACCACGATCGCCCCGGCGTACACGATCACCTGGATCACGGCCACGAACGGCGCGAGGAGGGCGATGAAGAGCAGCGCCACCGACATCAGGGTGCCGATCAGGCTCACCGCGGCCCGGAAGGCGTCCTTGAAGAACACCACGCCGATGCCGAAGCCGATCGCGCCGATGGCGGCCACCGCGAACAGCACCTGCTCACCCATGCGTCACCGGCCTACGCATCGAGCACCGACGGGTCGTACTCGTCGTGGATGCGCATTCCATGCTGCGCGGCCAGTGCCATGGCATGGTCGCTCTGCGCGGCGGTCACCTCGGGAAGCGCCGCCGACGGATCATCCACCGGGTCGCACACCTCGCGCAGGAAGGCCTCCATGTCATCCGGTGGCGACAGGGTGCACAACAGGCGCGCAGGTTCGTCGCCCAGGTTGCGGTAGGTGTGGGGCAGCCACGGTCGGATGGTCACGCTGTCGAGGGGCGCCAGGCGGTGCACTCCCTCCTCGGTGACCACGGTGATCTCGCCGCCCAGGCACATGTACTGCTCGGCGGCCTCGTGGCTGTGCAGGTGGCGCGGGCCGCCCCCGGGGCGCGAGGCGATTTCGGCGATGAGGAACCCGCCGCCGGTGGTGGCACTGGTCGCGTGCACGCGGAAGCCCTCCCCCATGAACAGCATGGGTGCGCCGGGCGTGAGTGTGGCCACCGGCACTAGGCGTCGACCGCCGGGGAGGGCGAGCCGGGCACGTTCGGACGCAGCGGTGGCTGCTTGGGGGCCGGCTCCAGAAGGGTGTCCTTGTCGTAGATCAGCGCCTCGCGGGTGTACTCGCTGAGCTCGTATGAGTGCTCGAGGGTGATGGCGTCGAACGGGCACGCCACCTCGCAGTAGCCGCAGAAGATGCAGCGGGCCATGTTGATCTCGTAGATGCGCGCGTAGCGCTCGCCGGCCGAC
>JAPOLI010000042.1 GCA_029977205.1 bacterium | reverse complement strand
GAGGGCGATGAGGTCAGAGCGGTACACATTCGCCCAGATCACCCCATTGAGCATCTCGAGCTCGTTCAGTGCGGCCACGGGGGTGGCGCCATCCCGAACGACAACAGTGCGTGTCACCCGCAGGTCGGGGGTGCGGAGCCAGCGCAGCCGGGCGCTGCCGTCACTCGCCACGAGGCGCCTGCCCTGGGTGGTGAGGCCCCAGCCTTCGCTGCGATATGACACCTGCCCGGTCTGAGCGAGGGATGTCGGGGAGAGCGAGAAGGCCACCTCGTTAAGCCAGGTGAGCTGCCATGCAACTCCCCTGAGCACCGTGAGCCCCTCCCCGAACAGCGGGGCGGGGAGATTCCGGCTGGCGATCACCTGCCCGGTGCGAGCGTCCACCCGGCGCACGGATGAGGGCACGTCCCCCTGTGGGCTCCATGGACCCGTGCTCTCGAGAAGGACGCGGCCATAGCGCACGAGGCCCTGCGTGAAGGCCGTGGCATCGTGCGGCCGCACATCAACCACCCGCCACGGGATCGTGGGCGCGCCAGCAGCATGCGCGCTGGCTGCCATTACGCCGGTGAGCGCCAACGGGACCGCAGCGCGAACAACTCTGCGATGGATGGAATGCACATCGGGAGTATGGCGGCCGACGATCGCGTGCCCCCGGGCGGCGGTCGCGCCGCGCCGCCTTGCACCGCGGGCTGCGGTTCCGCCTATCTGGCCTCGTACCGCCCGAAAACGACCGAAAGGATCACCAAGAGGATGAACATCAGCCCGATCCACCACAGGCTTCCTCCGGCGACGACCACGGCGACCGAGGCGAGGCCCAGCACCACCACCGTGATCCATCGTGCCGTCCGTGCCTGTCCCGGTGTCATGCCCTCAGGCTACTGAACGGGGGCGATCGGGCGCCACCACATCCCTCCGAGACGTCGGCGGCAGGGGGCCCCGTGTGCCACGCGCACCGCGCAGGTGCGGCGGCACAGGCGCGGCGAGCAAGCAGCACCGCCATGACCACACCGCCGGGGGCAGGCAGTGGGCAACGCGCCAGACAGGATTCGAACCTGTGACCTTCGGTTTCGTAGACCGACGCTCTATCCGACTGAGCTACTGGCGCGGGCGCGCCGGGGATGCGACGCGGCGGGCACGGTATCAGAGGGACCGGGCTGTCAGGCCGTGTCGGCTGCTCTCGGCACGGGGGTCGCGGCCGCCGGATCCACTCGCACGCGCACGATGCGCGAACCGTCCATCTCGAGCACCGTGAACAGGAGCCCGTCAGACTGCACGGTGTCCCCCACCTCGGGCACGCGGCCCATCGCGTGGAACACCGCACCGCCCACCGTGTTGACGTCTTCATCGTCGATTTCGGTGCCGAAGACCTCGTTGAAGTCATCGAGCGCGACTGACCCCGCAACGAGCGCCTGGCCGCCCCCCGTGCGCACGATGTCGGTCTCGGGCACGTCGAACTCATCCTCGATCTCCCCCATCACCTCTTCGATCAGGTCCTCGAGGGTGACCACTCCGGCGAGGGAGCCGTACTCGTCCACCACCACGGCGAGGTGGCTCTTGCTGCGGCGGAAATCGCGCAGCAGGTCGTCGAGGTTCTTGGTCTCGGGCACGCGCTGGACGTCCCGGATGAGATCCTGGATCCACATGTCGAGGTGGCCGTCTGTCGCGGCCTCGAACAACTGGCGGATGTGGATGACGCCACGGATGTCGTCCTGGTCTTCGCCGTGCACGGGGTACCGGGTGTACGGGTGCTCCTCGACCAGGGCCGCGGCTTCTGCGACCGTCGCGGTGATGGGGAGCATCACGACATCCGGTCGGGGCACCATCACATGGCGCACCTCGGTGTCGGCGAAGTCGAAGACGCGATCGAGCATCTCAGACTCCTCGGCCTCCAGCACGCCCTCCTCGTACGACGCGGCGAGGATCATGCGGAGCTCTTCCTCGGTATGCCCGCGCCCGAGGTGGATATCCCCGCGCAGCCCGAACAGGCGCAGCGTCACAGCGGACAGGCGCTCGAGGAGCCACACGAACGGGTACACGAGGGCCGTGAACACCCGGACAGGACCCACGACGGCCAGGGCAACGCCCTCGGTGCGGGCAAGGGTGAGGGCCTTGGGCACGATCTCCCCGAGCACCACCGTGATCGCGATGATGATCGCGAAGCCGATGACGACGCTCAAGACGGTGACGAGCCCGCTTCCAAGCGTGGAGTCAAGCGGTCCGAACAGGTCTTCGATCAGTCCGCGCACGGCGGGCTCGCCAACTGCACCGATCGCCAGCCCGCTGAAGGTGATCGCCACCTGGATGGCCGAGATGAACCGAGTGGGGTTCTCCTGGATGGCCACGACCCGCGCGGCACGCTTGCTTCCCTGATCGGCAAGTTCGCGCATGCGGGTGGGGCGCGCGGCGACGAATGCATATTCCGCCGCAACGAAGAAGGCGCTCCAGGCGACGAGCACGACGAGGAGCACGATCTGAAGCCCGGTGCTCATCGGGCGCTCGCCAAGCTAGACGGAGGTTCGTCGTCCGCCACGGAGGCGGAGGCGGGCGCAGCCGGGGAATGTGCGGGTTCGCTGCTGTTCACAGACGAGGGGGATGCTAGCCGATCGACACTCGGGCACGAACGCGCGGCGCGCTGCCCATGCGGGAGCAGCGCGCCGCAAGCACGGAGAGGAAGGGATTTGAACCCTCGAACCGGGTTGACCCCGGTTAACCGCTTAGCAGGCGGCCCCTTTCGACCACTCAGGCACCTCTCCGCGCGGCATCGTAGTGATTCGCGCCCGCAGGTATGGTGCGCGACGGAGGGGTGGCAGAGCGGTCGAATGCGGTGGTCTTGAAAACCACTGGCCGGTAACCCCGGCCCGGGGGTTCAAATCCCTCCCCCTCCGCCTTGGCCCCGCCTCGCGCATGATGGCGCGGGGCGGGGCACCTCGCTCGCGGCACGTAGAGTGCCGCGTGTGGGAGAGATGGCCGGCCACCGCAGGGACTGGGAGGCGCTGGGGGAGATCGATCCCCTCTACGCCATTCTCAGCGACCCCGGTGCCAGGAACGGTGAATGGGACGTCGAGGCGTTCCTCGCCACCGGCGAGGCCGACGCGGCGCGCATCATGGGGGCATGCGAGGCCCTGGGGGTCCCGGTTCGGCGTGAGGCGTCGTTCGAGTTGGGCTGCGGCGTCGGGCGCATCACCCGTGCCCTCTCCCCCTCGTTCTCCCGGTCCGTGGGCGTCGACATCAGCGCGCCGATGATCGCGCGGGCGCGCGAGATGAACGCCGACCGACCGAACTGCGAGTGGGCCGTGAACGATGCGCCTGACCTCGCCTCGTTCGCTGATGGCGAGTTCGACCTGGTTGTGTCGTTCATCGTTCTGCAGCACGTGCCCGACCGGGCCGTCATCTCGTCGTACCTGCGCGAGATGGCGCGGATCCTCGCGCCGGGAGGCGCGCTGGTGGTGCAGATGCCGGCCTCGATGCCGCTCCGGCAGAGGGTCCAGTGGCGGCGGCGGGCGTACCACGGGCTTCGCGCAGCGCGCGTGCCGGAGCGCACGCTGTACCGCCGCTTCGGCCTCGATCCCATCCGGATGAACTGGATGGCGCGGCGCGACGTGGAGGCAGCGATGCGCCTCGGAGGTGCAGATGTCATCGCCGTGCAGGACGGATGGCTCGGCGATGGTTCGCAGGTGGGCCGGGAGACCAACCTCACCTACCTCGCCACGCGTTAGCATCCCCACCATGAACGTCGTGATCGCCGGTGGTGGAATGGTCGGACTCACGCTCGCGCGCCTCCTGCGCGCGCGGGGTGTGGAGCCCGTCGTGATCGAGCGGATGCCTGAGGGGGCGTACATCCCCCGGGGATACATGCTCGGGTTCCAGGGATACGAGCCCCTGAAGGAGATCGGGGTGCTCGATGAGGTGTGGCCGGAGGGTCGGGAGATCGCCCCTCAGGGCACGAGCGCAGTGGCCGTGTGCGTGGAGGTCGGCAAGGTGATTCACGCGATCGCCCGCGATCTCCCCGTCATGTACGAGCACTCTGTGAAGGACCTTGTGTTCGACGACAGCGGCCGGGTGGTCGGGGTGATCGCCGAGGGGCCCGATGGTGACGTGGAGATCCCTTCCGATCTGGTGGTTGCCTGCGATGGCAAGCAGTCACGCGTGCGCGAGATGGCCGGGATGGAGGCCGTGCTCACCCAGCTGCCCGAGGGCGAGTTGAGCTGGATGAGCAGCAGCCCGTCGGAGACGTCGTTCTCCATGGCCTATATGGCCGATGGCGGCCACATCGGACACCTGTCCTGGCCTCAGGGCTCCGGTGGCTGGCGTTCCTGCAGTCGCGTGGGAGCCGAGGCCGCACTGGCGCCGGGCCTCGATGCGGTCAAGGAGATGTGGGCGCGCCTCCTGCCCGAGTCGCGCCTGGGCGTGGAGGGCGTAGAGAGCATCGACCAGGTGCGTTACTCCGAGCCCGAGCTCCTCACGACCCCCGAGTGGTGGAAGCCGGGGATCGTGCTCATCGGTGACTCGGCGCACTTCTTCGGGCCTGAGACGGGAATCTCATCGGGGATCGGCCTGGGCGATGCACACGCGCTGAGCGAGGCGATCGCGCAGAACCGCGCGGATGCCGACGCGGCCTGCCAGTCGTACGTGATGTGGCGTGCGCCCGTGGTACGCCCCTACGAGGCGATGGATCCAGGGCGCGAGCGCATCCTCACCGCCGGGAAGCAGCCGCCCGGACCCGGCGAGGCCTGGCCGCCGCAGTAGGGGGTCAGGGGGCTCGGACGCCCGAGGTCTCCCCCGCGTAGTCCTCCGCGAGGTGACGCCCCAAGTTCCCCGCTCTGGCGAGCTCGACCAGCCCGGGGAGGGTGGGCAGCCAGAAGTTGAAGAACCGCCACACCACGACGCCGGCCACGGCTTCTGCCAACGGGATGCCGAGCACGCTCAGCGTGAAGGTGGCCGCCGCGTCAATCGCTCCGTAGCCACCAGTGGGGAGCGGCACCAGCATGGCGATGTAGGCGGTGGCATAGGCGAGCGCCACGCCGACAAGCGACACCTCCGCCCCGACCGCGCGAAGGGCGCCCCACAGGCATGCCACGTCGGCCACCCAGTACACCACCGATGCCGTGAGCGCGACGACGTTGATGCGCCCCGGTGTGGCCGTGCTTCGCGCGACGATGATCGCCCCCACTGCGGCCGCGGCCGTCCTGCGCCACCATCCGTGCGCGGTGGTGCCGGCGATCCTCAGTCCGCGGGACCCCTGGCTCACCCACAGGCCGGCGACCGCGATCACAGGTACACCGATGACCCATGGCAACTCCATGCCCAACGGGACGTTCTCAGCCGCACCCACGACCAACGCAAGGGCCGAGGCGAACGCCCCGATCCCGAAGAGCGAGAAGATGAGCACGTTGAAGCCCAGAACGCGTGAGATCGCCACGCGGGCACGCATTCCGGCGCGTCGCAGGAGCCAGTAGATGATCGCCACGCCGCCGGCGCCTGCCGGTGACACGATGCGGGTCGCCCCCAGGCTGGCGAGCCACACACGGGTGGCGATAACGGGTGAGAACCGGGGCCCGCCGTCCATCGCCACGACCGCTCGAAGCGCCACGGTATACCCCGCGTAGGCCGCCACCTCCAGCACGAGGCACGCGATCAGCCACGAGCTGCTCGCGCCTTCGAGGGCGTCGAGCACCTCCCGGTAGCCCGCTGCCTTGCCGAGAAGGAGGAGAAGTCCGGTGGCCACCACGACCACCAGAACAATGGCCAGCACGATCGTTCGACGCGATACCGAATGCGGGGAGGTGTGGCCGACGTCATCCACGGTCGGCCCATACCCCCGGGGGCGAGCGTCGTCCCGCCCCGGTGTCACGCACTGCCAAGTCCGCCCCGCCATGTAGCGCAGGCGGCCCCTGCGCGCGCGCCCATCGCCACGGCATCGTCGAGCGGGAGGCCCCGGGCAAGCCCGACCGTCAGCCCTGCCGCGAATGAATCGCCGCAGCCGTAGGAGTCGATCACCGGTCCGGGCGCCGGCAGCGCCGCATACGGCCGCGCCGGCCGGCCCGCCTCGCGGATGATGCCCCCGCGTGCGCCATCGGTGAGGACGACGGCACCCGGTGCGAGCGAGGGCGGAAGCACACCTGGGTCCTCCGCAGGGTCGTTGGCGCTGGCCACCAGGACGTCGGCCCGCACCCCCGCGGCACGCAGGTCGTCCACCCGCCGGGCGGTCACCACGAGCGCCGGGGCCGCGCGGCAAAGCGCCAGGACCGCCGGGTCCTCTGCGGCGTAATACACCGCCCCCCCGCGCGCGATGGCGTCCCATGGCAGGTCGTCCGCCACCGTCGGCTGCAGCCGTCCGCCGATGACCATGATGGTCCGCTCCCCATCCTCCTCGGAGATCGAGAGCACGGGGGTCTGGCTTCCGGTGCGCCGGGCTCCGTGCACGGTCATGCCGCGGGCGGCCAGCAGGCGCGCCGCCTCGCGGGCGCAATCGTCGTCGCCGAATGCGGTGTAGAGGGTGACGGCTGCCCCGAGGCGGGCGGCAGCGCACGCGGCCACCCCTCCCCCGCCGGCGGGCTCGGTCAAGGCCTCGCGGAGGTCTGCGATGTGTCCACGCTCCGGCAGCGCCCCGAGCGCGTGCGTAACCCACTCGACGTGGCCCACCACGGCCACTGCGCCGGGTGAGCTGCCGCCGCTCATCCTACGACGGGCCCAGCACCTCGGGCGCGCCGTACGCCCGGAGGCAGGCCGGCACGACCACCGCCCCATCTGGCTGCTGGTGGTTCTCGAGGATGGCGATGAGAGTGCGCCCTACTGCCACGGCTGTTCCGTTCAGGGTGTGCACAGGCACGGTCTCCTTGCCCCGCTTGGTGCGCGCCCGGAGCCTGCGGGCCTGGTAGTCGGTGCAGTTCGAGCAGGAAGTGACCTCGCGGTAGCGCTCCTGGCCGGGCATCCATGCCTCGCAGTCGAACTTCCGCGCTGCGGATGCGCCGAGGTCGCCCACGGCGACGTCCACCACGCGGTACGGAATCCCGAGCTGCTGCAGGATGCTCTCCTCGATGCCGAGAATCCGCAGGTGCTCCGCCGCCGACTCCTCCGGCGTGGTGAACGAGAACATCTCGACCTTGTCGAACTGATGCACGCGGAAGATGCCGCGGGTGTCGCGACCGGCGGCGCCTGCCTCGCGCCGGAAGCACGACGAGATGCCCGCGTAGCGGAGCGGGAGGCTCGCTTCATCGAGGATCTCGTCCTGGTGCAGTGCGGCGAGCGGCACCTCGGAGGTGCCGACCAGGAACAGGTCATCGTCCGCAGTGGCATACACCGCCGACCGGTCGGCCGGGAAGAAACCGGTGCCGACCAGGGCCTCCTCCCGCACGAGGACGGGCGGGATCACCGGAGTGAAGCCCTCGGCCGTCACGACATCCACCGCCCACGATACAAGCGCCATCTGCAGCCGCACGAGGGGCCCCATGAGGTACGCGAACCGCGATCCTGAGGTGCGGGCAGCCCGCTCGAGGTCAAGGCCTCCAATGGCCTCCGCCAGTTCGACATGGTCCTTCACGCCTCCCGGGAAGACGGGAATGTCCCCGACGCGCCGCAGCTCAACGGCGTCCTCCTCGCCGCCATCCGGCGCGGCCGCCTCGGCGATGTTGGGCAGCGCCAGCATCAACGCGTCGCGCCGGGCCTCGGCGTCGCGGAGGGTCTCCTCCTCGGCGGCGGTCTGCTCACGCAGGGCCCGTGCAGCGTCCTCCTGGCCGGCGGGCACAGCCTCGCCGTGCTTCTTGAGCGCGCCGATCTCCTTGGCGATGCGCGTGGATTCGGCACGACGTTCTTCCACCGCTGAACGGAGGGCGCGGCACTCGGCGTCGAGGGCCAGCACCCCGTCGAGCGCGTCGGCCTCTCCGCGCCGCGACAGGGCTTCGCGAACGGCATCGGGGTCACGACGTATCAGGCGCAGGTCGAGCAGCGGTCCTCCTTCACCTCGGAATGTAACGAGGCCCGGCACCGCAGTGGGCACCGGGCCTCGCGGCGCGCAGGGGTGTCACCCCGGCTACTGCTGGATGCTGACGACGTACGCGACCACGTTGTCGAGGTCGGTGCCACTCACGAGCCCGCCCGGCATGGCGCCCTTGCCGTTGACCACCTGAGTCCTGACCTGCTCGGCGCTGAGGGTCGAGGTGCTCAGCTGGGGCCCGGCGCCAGCCTGCGTGCCGCCCGCCGGGTGGCAGCCCTGGCAGTTGGCCTCGAATACGGTCTTGCCCGCCGCCACGTCGCCCCCGGCGTCTGCGCTTGCGCCGCCGGCACCCATGCCGCTGTCAGCTGATTCGCCAGACCCTCCACCGCTGGAGGGGGCCGGGACGGTCTTGCCCTCGGAGTCGGTCTGGGGAGCCGTATTGGCGATGGTCGTGGCGTCGGCGGGAGTCAGGTTCGCCTCGTCGCCGCCGCCGCACCCCGTGCCGAACGCCACGAGACCGGCGGACGACAGGACGACAGCTGCGATGGTGACGGCTCGGCGCATGTTTCGCTCCTGGGCGACGGGTTCAGATGACTTCATGGCAACCTTATCGGGCACGTACGACGATCGTCGCGGGGCTCCTGCCCCATCGGGACAAGTCGGGAGGTTTGCCACATGATCCAGGGACTTGACGGGGACATTCCGCGCGTCGCTGACGATGCGTTCGTCCACGAGGCAGCCGTGGTCATCGGTCGTGTCACCCTCGGGGAGCGTTCATCCGTGTGGCCCTGCGCCGTGATCCGGGGCGACATCGAGCGGGTTGACATCGGTGATGACACGAACGTCCAGGATGGTGCCGTGCTCCATGCCGACCCCGGCATGCCATGCGTTGTCGGTGATCGGGTGACCATCGGCCATCGCGCCACGGTGCACGGATGCACCGTGGGTGACGAGTGCCTTGTCGGGATCGGTGCCACGATCCTCAACGGGGCCGTGGTGGGGCGCCAGAGCATCGTGGGCGCCCATGCCCTTGTGCCGGAGGGTATGAAGGTGCCCGAGGGCGTTCTGGTGGTGGGCGTGCCGGCGAAGGTGCGCAGGGAACTCACACCCGACGAGCGCGCGGGTCTCGCGGCCCAGGCGGCCCGGTACGTGGCCAACGCGGCGCATCACGCCGCGACGGCCACGGATCTCACCTGATGTTCGTCAGGTGAGGGTGTATTCGGGTCCGCTCCCGCCCTCGGGGGGCGTCAGCTGGCCGCCCTTGGCGGTGATGGCTCCGCACTGCACGCAGTTCGGGTTGTTCATGCGCACATGCACCATCCCGTTCGCCTCGGAGTCGTCCACGATCTCGTAGACCTTGGCCGGGCACATGTTCTCCCAGGCAACGGCGAGCTCCTTGGGCACGTCGGTGCGAATGCGGATGTGGTTCGGCTGGTCATCACGCGTCTTGTTCCCGCTCAAGAACACCGATGAGAGCTTGTCGAACGTGTACTCGCCGTCAGGCTTCGGGTAGTCCCGCGAGGGGCCGATGACGACGGGCTCGTCCTTGTCCGCCTTGAGCGTCACCTTCTTGGGGAACTTGCCACCGGTCATGACCATCATGCCCGTGACCATCCCGCCGTAGATGAACCCCTTCTGGTACGACGGCCGGAAGTTCCTGACCTTCCAGAGGTCCTTCCAGACCTCCGACTCCTTGATCGCATCGTCGTAGTTCCACAGGCCCGTGGTCTCCTCGACGGTGCCGTCCTTGATCGACTTCACGATCTGCTCCGCGGCGATGATGCCGGACTTCATGGCATAGCTCACACCCTTCAGCGCGGCGAGGTTCACGAAGCCGGCGGAGTCGCCGCACAGCACGGCGCCGGGAACGTGGAACCGGCTGGGGAGTCCGTAGATGCCGCCGGACGGGATCGTCTTGGCGCCCCAGGCCACCCGACGGCCACCGGCGAGGACATCCTTGAACAGCGGGTGGGTCTTCGCCTGCTGAAGGAGGTCATGCGCCGAGAGGTTCGCGTCGGCCGCGTCGAGGCCGCACACCATCCCGATCGACACCATGTTCCCGCCCATGGGATACAGCCAGGCGCCGCCGTACTCGCGCCACTTCGACCCAAGTCGCAGGGGCCAACCGATCGTGTGGATCACGCGGTCGAGCGGCTTCTCGACCTCCCACACCTCCTTGACGCCGATCTCGTAGATCTGCGTGGCGTCACGGTCGAGGTCGAAGTGCCGGCGGAGCACCCCTGCGAGGTGACCCTGGGTGCCCTCGCAGATGACCGTCACCTTCGCGCGCAGCTCGACGCCCGGCTCGAAGGTGGACAGCTCCTCGCCCTCGCGCCCGCGCCCCTTGTCACCGGTCTTCACGCCGACGACGCGCCCGTCCTGCACCAGCAACTGCTGCGCGTCGGTCTCGGGGAGCATGTACGCGCCGTACTCCTCGGCCTGCTCGGCCATGAAGCGCGACAGCTGGCTGATGGACACCACCCAGTTGCCGTCGTTGTGCAAGAAGGGCGGGGTGGGAATGCGCACCTTCGCGCCCTTGCGCAGGAAGTAGACGGACTCCTTGTGGACCTCCTCGAACACACCGGGCGTCTCGCCGGGGGCCGCGTCGGGGAAGAGCGACTTCAGGGGCCCGGGCCGCATTACCGACCCAGACAGCAGGTGGGAGCCGGGGCCCTTCCCCTTCTCGACGATGGCGATCGGCACCTCGCCGAGCGACTCCATCAACTCCTCGTCCTCGGCCATCAACTGGCCCAGGCGAATGGCGCCGGCGAGGCCGGCGGGGCCGGCGCCCACGAAAAGGACACCAACCTCGATGTACTCGTCCTCGCCCGCCTCCGGGGCGATGACGTAGTCAGAGGGACGGTGGCGGGGCGGGTACTCGGCAGGAATCGTGCTCATCGCGGAAAGGTCACCTACGGGTCGAGTGGCACACACAAAAACCCCTCTTGAGCAGGGGTTTCATGGAGCATAGCGGATTCGAACCGCTGACCTCCTGGGTGCGATCCAGGCGCTCTCCCAACTGAGCTAATGCCCC
>JAPOLI010000041.1 GCA_029977205.1 bacterium | reverse complement strand
ACTCCTCGGGCTGGACGCCCCGGAGCACCACGTCGCCGGTGCACAGGGCACGCGTGATGCCGGCATCATGAATGGCGTCGATGACTGCCGCGAGGGCATCGGAATTGCCATGGATATCGCCGAAGACGGCCAGCCGGTCCGCGTCGCTCACGCCAGCCACGTTAGCGGGCCGGCGCGGTTCGGGAGTGCGGCGTTTCGTCTGTGTGCGTGCCGTCAGGCGTGCGCTTTAACCGGTACTGTGCGTATGGATAGTCCCCCCGACGCCGTATGCGCCGGAACCGACCGAGGAGTGTGAAATGAAGAGGGCAATCGTCGGCCTCGTCGCGTGCCTGACCGTGGTCACCGCGGGTGCGATCGGCGCCGGTTGCGGCGGCGACTCATCGTCGAACGCGTCAGCCTCCGGTATCCCGGATGACGTGCGTGCGGAGTTCAACAAGGCCTGCGATGAGGCGTCGAACAGCATCCAGTCGCTGCTGAGTGCCAAGGGTGACCCCGGGGAACTCGCGGCGATCGTGCGTAAGGGATGCGACGCAGGTCTGGTCTGCATCGAGGAGAAGGTGAAGTCGTCCGGGGTCGAGATCGACGTCTCGGACCCGAGCGAGGCTGCGCAGAAGGTGTTCACCGACTGCGCGACCACCATGCAGAGCGCCATGCAGGAGGACCTCACGGCATGGGCCAAGGACGCTATTGGGTAACGCGCCTGATGCAGCCGGATGGCGGTTGCATCAGGTGAATCCCGGGCAGCCCGGGGGCGGGAGCAGCGCCCCCGGGCTGCCGGGTCTACGCCGCGCGCCCGGTGGGCGCAGCGACGGACCCGGAGGCGACGAGAACCGGACGGAACTCGTCGCGCGAGTGCACGAGTACGGGCTTCGGCAGAGATGCACGGCGACGCGCCTCAGCGCGCTCGCGGCGCAGGCGCGCTGACCGGCGGCGCTTGAGGGCGAC
This sequence comes from bacterium, assembly GCA_029977205.1. Lineage (GTDB taxonomy): Bacteria > Actinomycetota > Thermoleophilia > Miltoncostaeales > Miltoncostaeaceae > SYFI01. The sequence continues at coordinate 10,129 of JAPOLI010000041.1, read as the reverse complement.
GGCACGGCTGCGCAGCGCGGCGGCAATGGTGATGCCGGCGGCTCCGGCAACCGGCAGGAGCACGATCGCGTAGTCGCCGGGATGGGTGCCAAGCGTGGCTGCAGCGCCCAGGGCGAGCCCGAGGGTGAGGCCGGCGGCCAGGGCAGCCACTCCGGCCGCGCGTCCACCGGGGGGCGGTGCGCCGGGGCGGCGCGTGCGCCGGTGATACGTCGGGGTCCCCGCGCCGGTGGCGGGGACGAGGGTGAGGTGTGTTCGCGTGTTCATGCGAACAAATGTACGCCCCCGCTCGGACGGAACACGTGTTCTCACCGCACGTTGCGTTGCATGAGCGCGGCGGCGCACGCATGACGCGTTGCGAGGTGCGCCTGGGTGGGTATGTGGGGTGGTCTGAGAACAAATTGGGGAAATTGGGTTGCATTGTGGGGAGCACGGGGGTACGTTTCTGCCCGTGGCACCCCGACTTCTCAGCGGCACATACGAGTGCAGCCTGGATGACCGTTCGCGGCTTGCGATTCCGTCGCGCCTGAGGGAGCCGTTCAGCGATGGGACCGTCACCGCGTGGTGGCTTGATGACTGCCTCGTGGTGGTGCCCCGCTTCGAGTGGCCATCGTTCATCGAGGGCACCTTCGGTCGGATGAGCGTGCTCGATGACGACCAGCGCGAGCTCAGCCGATTCCTCCTGGCCGGGGCGTTCGAGCAGGAGGGCCTCGACAAGCAGGGCCGCCTGCTCGTGCCCGCAGAGCTCCGTGACCACGCGGGGCTCGATGGCAGGGTCAAGGTGGTGGGGGCCGGCTCCTATCTGGAGCTCTGGGACCCGCAGCGGCTTGACGAGCGCTTCGCCACGCTGCGGAAGGATGGCGTGGCGCAACGGGCGGCGCGCCTGGCCCAGCGCATCGACGGGGGCCGGGGATGACGGCCGCCGCGCCGCGCATCGAGGCCGTGCCCGCGGCTTCGGGCGGCGCCCCTCACGTTCCCGTCCTGCTCGACCAGGTCCTCGCGCTCACTGCGCCGGAGCCGGGTGATCGGGTGGTCGACTGCACGTTCGGCGCGGGCGGGCACGCTGCGGCCCTCGCATCGCGGATCGGCCCGACGGGCGAGCTCATCGGCATCGATCGCGACCCTGAGGCGGCGCGTCACTTCGAGGCACGTGCGGGCGGCATGCCATGTCCGGCACGGCTCGTGCGGGCCGACTTCGCCGCGGGGCTCCAGTTGCTGGCATCCGAGGGCGCGCGCGCGGACATCATCCTTTTGGACCTGGGCCTCTCATCGATGCAGGTCGACACGGCCGAGCGGGGCTTCTCGTATTCGCGGCAGGCCCCGCTTGACATGCGGATGGATCCGGCGCTCGAGGTGACCGCCGCCGACCTTGTGAACGGCGCGTCCGAGAAGGATCTCGTCCGCTGGTTCCGTGAGTACGGCGAGGAGCGCTACGCGAAGCAGATCGCGCGCGCGATCGCGCGCAGGCGGGACGAGGAGCCGATCAGCACCACACGCGATCTCGTCGAGGTCATCAAGAGCGCGGTGCCCACGCCGGCGCTGTTCGCCGGGGGTCACCCGGCCAAGCGCGTGTTCCAGGCGCTGCGCATCGAGGTGAACGATGAGCTCGGCATCCTCGCGCGTGCCCTGCCCGAGGCCTTCGACCTGCTGGCACCCGGTGGGCGCCTTGCGGTGATCTCGTTCCAGTCGCTGGAAGACCGGATGGTGAAGCGCTTCATGCGCGATCGCACGCGCGGGTGCATCTGCCCGCCGGACATGCCGGTGTGCGGCTGCGGCCAGAGCCCCGAGGGCCGCATGGTCACGCCGAAGGCCGTCAAGGCGATCACCGCCGAGGTGGCCGCCAACCCGCGCGCTCACTCCGCACGCCTGCGGGTGATCAGGAAGGCCGACGCTTGAGCACTCGCACAGGAGCCGCGCGTGCTGCCCCCGCACCACGACGGGCGATTCCCGGTGACAGGCACCCTGTCCACAGGCAGGGGGCGCGTCCTCCGCGGCCGCGGGTTGTGCACTCGCGCACGCGGCGCACGCTTCGTGAGCGACTTCATCTCGAGGGCGCGCGGCTCGCGTGGGTGCTTGTGCCGCTGGTGGCCATCCTGCTCGGTGGCGTCGTCTTCGTGAACGTGCAGCGGCTCAACCTCACCACGCAGACCGGTCGCACGGTGGATATGTACAACCAGACCCAGGCCGACATCCTCAAGCTGCGCGCGGCCCTGGCCGAGAAGGACGGGCAGGTGGTGGACCAGGCGTCCAAGCGCCTCGGCATGGTGCTGGCCCCCGGAAGCGGTCTGACGTACGTGAGCGTCCCAAAGGAAGCGCGCATTGCGCCAGGACAGGCGCCCCGCACGCGCTGACAAGCCCCGGTCGCGATCCGGGCGCGAGGACGACTCCGGGTCGTCGCGGCGGCTGCGCATCATCGCCGTCGCGGTGGTGGTGGCGCTTGGCGTGATGGCGGGCCGCGCCGGATGGATCGCCACCGTCGAGGCAGGCGAGCTGTCGGAGAAGGCCAAGAACCAGCACGAGAGCACCATCAGGTTGCCCGCACCGCGCGGCGCGATCATGTCGGCCGATGGCCGCGAGCTCGCGGTGGACAAGCACGCCGTGGCCGTCACCGCCACGCCGTACCTCATCACCGACAAGCGCGGCACGGCAGAGAAGATCGCCACGGCCGTGAGCCTCCCGGTGGCCGAGGTCGAGCAGCGCATCTCCGGTAACGGCGGGTATGCGATGCTCAATACCGGTGTCGACCAGCAGCGCGAGCGGTACCTGCGCAAGCTCGACCTGCCGGGCATCACCCTGCAGGACACCCAGAAGCGCCTCTACCCGCTGGGGCCCGCGGCCGCGCAGCTCGTCGGTATGACCGACGACTGGGGCGTGGGGCTCACCGGGCTCGAGAAGACCATGGAGTCCGAGCTCAAGGGCAAGGAGGGCGTGCGCGAGGAGGCCCGCGATCCGGATGGGCGCGCGCTGCAGATCATCCGCGACCGTGCTCCCACCCCGGGAAAGCCCATCACGCTCACCCTTAACAGCGCCATCCAGGAGAAGACCGAGGACGTGCTGCGCAAGACCGCGGCGGCCCACGAGGCCAAGGCGGCCTCCGCCATCGTGATGAAGCCCGACACCGGCGAGGTGCTGGCCGTCGCCACCGTGCCGGGCTTCAACCCCAATGACCGCGACACCTTCCTGCCCGAGACCGAGCGCGTGCGGGCCATCACCGATGCGTATGAGCCCGGCTCCACGTTCAAGCTGGTCGCCATCGCGGGCGCGATCGAGGACCGGGTGGTCACGCGCACGACCATGTTCGACCTGCCCGAGACCCTCACGCTGTACGACCGCACGCTCAAGGAGGCCCACTACCGGCCGTCGGTCGCGTGGAACGTCCAGGAGATCCTCCAGAACTCCAGCAACGTGGGCACCGTGCTGATCGCGCGCAAGCTCGGCCAGCGAAAGACGTATGAGTGGATCCAGAAGTTCGGCTTCGGGGCCAAGACGGGCTTCGACTACCCCGGCGAGGTATCGGGGTCGCTGCCCAAGTACGAGGACTGGTCCGGCGTGTCCATCCTCAACATCCCGATCGGCCAGGGCGTGTCGGTGACGCTCGCGCAGATGGCCGAGGCCTACGGCGCGATCGCGAACGGCGGCCGCATGGTTCCGCCCCACGTGGTGAAGAAGGTGGGCAATAAGGTGCTTTCGCACCCGCGCGGGCAGCAGGTCGTCAGCCCACGCACCGCAGAGCAGGTGAACATCATGCTGCAGAAGGTCGTGAGTGACGACGGCACGGGAAGCCAGGCCAAGATCGAGGGCTACTCGGTGGGCGGCAAGACCGGCACGGCCAACAAGATCGACCCGACCAACGGGCAGTACATCGACAACTACATCGCCTCGTTCGTGGGCTACGCGCCGGCCACCCACCCCGGGGTCGTCGTCGCCGTGATGGTCGATGAGCCTGCGGCCGGCTCCTTCTACGGCGGTGACGTCGCCGCCCCGGCCTTCGAGCAGATCACCGAATTCGCCCTCCGTCACCTGCATATCGCCCCATGACGGCGTAGCCGGGAGCGCTGGTAACGTGGCCCCCGGATGAGGCTCGATGACCTGATCGGCGGCGTCCCCGGCGCGCGTCTCGGGGCGCCCGACGCTGCCCCCCCGGATATCACGGCCATCCGCTACCGCTCGGGCGAGGTCACGCCGGGTGATCTCTTCGCGTGCCTGCCCGGCGCCCGCGCCGATGGGCACGACTTCGCAGGCGATGCAGTGCAGCGCGGCGCCGTCGCCCTGCTGGTCGGCCGCCCGCTCGACCTGCCGGTGCCGCAGGTGGTGGCTGCCGACCCGCGCGCGGCGATGGCCATCATGGCCGCCCGCCTGGCCGGCGACCCGTCGGAGCACATGCAGGTGGTGGGGGTCACCGGCACCAATGGCAAGACCACCAGCGCCTACCTCGTGCGATCGGTCATGCAGGCGGCGGGAATGCCCTGCGGGCTCATCGGCACCGTCGAGGTGGTGGTGGGCGGGCGCTCGTCGGTGCCCACGCACACCACGCCCGAGAGCGTCGAGATGCAGGCGCTGCTTGCAGATATGCGCCGGGCCGGTGACACCGCGTGCGCGATGGAGGTCTCATCGCACGCGCTTCACCAGGGCCGTGTGGCGGGCCTGCGCTTTGCCGGGGCGATCTTCACCAACCTCACGCGCGACCACCTCGACTACCACGGCGAGATGCAGGACTACTTCGACGCCAAGCGGCTGCTGTTCGACCGCCCCGAGGGGCACGGTGCCAACCCGCCCGGCGCGGTGAACATCGATGACGAGTGGGGTCGCGTGCTGCGCCGACCGGGCACCGTGGCCTACGCCATTGACTCCCCGGATGCCGACGTGGCTCCCGAGCGGCTCGACCTCGGCGCCCAGGGCTTCACGGCCACTGTGCGCACGCCCCGCGGCGGCATGGACATCTCCAGCGCGCTGCGTGGTCGCTTCAACGTGATGAACGTGCTCGGCGTCGTCGCCGTGGGCGAGGCCATGGGCCTCGACCAGGCTGCCGTGGCCGAGGGCATCGCTGCCGTCCGCGGCGTGCCCGGACGCCTCGAGCCCATCGAGACGGGCCAGCCCTTCCAGGTGCTCGTGGACTACGCACACACACCCGACTCGCTCGAGAACGTGCTTCGCACCACGCGCGACCTTGCGGGCGACGGGCGGCTCATCGTGCTGTTCGGCTGCGGCGGCGACCGCGACACCGGCAAGCGCCCGCAGATGGGCGCCCTGGGTCGTGCGCTCGCGGATGTGTGCATCGTCACCTCCGACAATCCCCGCAGCGAGGACCCCGACGCCATCATCGCGGACATCGTCGCCGGCGCCGCCGAGGGCCCAGCCGAGCTGCTGGTGCAGGCCGATCGCCGCGCCGCCATCGCCGAGGCTGTTGCCATGGCCGCGCCGGGTGATGTGGTGCTCATCGCCGGCAAGGGCCATGAGTCCGGGCAGGAGGCCCGTGGGGTCGTCACGCCCTTTGATGACCGCGACGTCGCCCGTGAGGTGCTGGGCGCGCCGAGGGCCGCATGAGGACCTCGGTCACCGACATGATCCTGTGGTCACGCGCCTCGCAGATGGCGGGTCCGGATGATGTGGCATGCGATGGCGCCACGGTCGACAGCCGCGACGTCCACGCCGGCCAGTTGTTCGTGGGGGTGCCCGGTGAGAACGTCGATGGCGGCCTGCACGCCGCCGAGGCCATCGCATCGGGCGCGACCGCCGTCCTCATCTCCGAGGATGCCTGGGCCGACACCGGCGATGAGCTGCGCGACTCCGGAGCGGTGGTGCTGGTGCACCACGACCCCGTTGCGGCGCTCGGGCTGATCGGCCGTGGTGCGCTGGAGCGGCTGGGCGCCAAGGTGGTCGCCGTCACCGGGTCCTACGGCAAGACCTCCACGAAGGACTCCACCGTGGCGGTGCTGCGCGCCGCCGGGGCGCGCGCCGAGGGAAGCCCCGGCAATCGCAACACCGAGGTGGGGGTTCCCCTCAGCATCCTCGGGCTGCCTGACGACACCCAGGTGGCCGTCATCGAGATGGGCATGCGCGGCACCGGGCAGATCGCCGAGCTCGCCGCCCTCGCCCCGCCGGATGTCGCCGTCATCACCGCGGTCGGGCCCGTGCACCTCGAGTTGCTCGGCACCGTCGAGGCCATCGCCGAGGCCAAGGCCGAGATACTGGGCGGGCTGCGCGAGGGCGGGGTCGCCGTGGTGCCTGCCGATGAGCCACTGCTCGACCCTCACCTCGCGCGGTTGCCCGCGGGCACCGAGGTGCGCCGATTCGGCGATGTGCCATCGGTGGCGCTGTCGGCAGGCGACCTGAAGGCCTGGGAGCAGCGGAACATCGCCGCGGCGGTCGAGGCCGCGATCGGCCTGGGCCTCGCGCCCGCCCCCGGCGCCTCCGTGGTGCTCGAGCGCTCCGCCATGCGCGGCATCGAGCACCCGCTTCCCGGGGGTGGCACGCTCATCGAGGATTGCTACAACGCCAACCCCCCGGCCATGGCGGCCGCGCTCGCCGACCTGTGCCGCCGGCCGGGGCGGCACGTGGCCGTGCTCGCCGACATGCTCGAGCTCGGGCCTGATGAGGCGGCCTTCCACCGCGGGGTGGGCGAGAGCGCACGCGACATGGGGGTCGACCTGCTCGTGGCCGTGGGCGCGCGCGCGGCGTCGTATCCCGATGGGGCCGACGGCGTCGCCGCCGTCACCTTCGCCGACACCGACGCGGCGGTCGCGGGCGTGCCCGCGCTCATCGAGCCGGGTGACGTCGTGCTGGTGAAGGGGTCCCGCGGCATGGCCATGGAGCGCGTGGCCCGGGCGATCGCGGAAGGCGCCTAGCCGATGCCCCGCGTGCTCATCGCCGCCATCGCCGCGGCCATGCTGCTGATGTTCCTCGGGCCGCGCGTCATCCGCTGGCTGCGCGATCACGAAGTGGGCCAGTTCATCCGCCCGCAGGGCGAGATCCCCGATGCGCACGCCGAGAAGCAGGGTACGCCCACCATGGGCGGGCTGCTCATCCTGTTCGCGATGATGGTGCCGTTCCTGATCCTCTCGTCGCACAGCACCGCGGCCATGCTCGTGCTGTTCACCACGCTGGCCTGCGGGGCCATCGGGTTCATCGACGACTGGATGAAGATCGTCAAGCGGCGCTCCCTTGGGCTCTCGGGGCGCTGGAAGATGGCGGGCCTCGCGGTCATTGCCATTGCGCTCGCGGTGCTGGCGGTGGACGTCGTGGGCATCCCCACCACCATCGACTTCCACGTGGTGGCCTACTCCCTTGAGATCGGGCCCATCGCGTTCGGGGTGGTGGTGTTCCTCGTGCTCGCCGGGGCCACCAACGCGGTCAACCTCACCGACGGCCTCGACGGGCTGGCCGCCGGCAGCATGGCCATCGCGCTGCTCGCCTACGTGGGGATGACCTTCGTGGTCACGGGGCAGCGTGACCTGGCCATCCTCGCTGCGTGCCTCATGGGCGCCTGCGTGGGCTTCCTCTGGTTCAACTCGTACCCGGCGTCGATCTTCATGGGCGACACCGGCTCGTTCGCCCTGGGCGGCGCCATCGCGGCCCTGGCGGTGATGACCAAGACCGAGGTGCTGCTGATCTTCATCGGCGGCGTGTTCGTGGTGGAGGCCCTGTCGGTGATGATCCAGGTGCTGGTGTTCAAGCGCACCCGGCGCCGGGTGTTCCTCATGGCTCCCGTGCACCACCACTTCGAGATGGCCGGCTGGAGCGAGACCAAGATCATCGTGCGGTTCTGGCTCATCGCCCTGGTATTCGCGGGAATCGGCTTCACGCTGTTCTTCCGCACGCTGCCGGCGTGAGCGCCCTGCCCGCGCCGGGGCGCGCCCTCGTGGTGGGCCTTGCCACCTCCGGACGGGCGGCGGCCGTTCTGCTCCGCGACCTGGGCTGGGACGTCGTGGCGGTGGACGCCGCGCCGATCGACGCCGCCGATCTTGAGTCGGCAGGCATCTCGGTGCGTGCCCCGAGCGATGAGCCCGTCGCCGCCGACCTCGTCATCCGCAGCCCCGGGGTGCCGCGCGAGTTCGCCCCGCTCTCGGCGGCGTATTCGGCCGGCACCCCGGTGTGGAGCGAGATCGAGTTGGCCTCGCGGGCCATGCCCAACCCGATCATGGGCATCACCGGCACCAACGGCAAGACCACCACCACCGAACTGCTGGCGCACCTGCTGCGCGAGGGCGGGCTCGATGCGGTGGCCTGCGGCAACGTCGGCACGCCCATGGCATCGCTTGCCGGCGAGCTGCCGGGGGACTGCTGGCTTGTCACCGAGTGCTCATCGTTCCAGCTCGAGGACATCCCCACGTTTCGTCCGCACGCCGCCGTGCTGCTCAACGTGACGCCCGACCACATGGACCGCTACCCCGACTTCGAGGCCTACCGCCAGGCGAAGCTCACCCTGTTCGCGCACCAGGGCGAGCACGACCTGGCGATCCTCCCGCCGGGCCTCGACTCATCCGGGCGCTCGCGGGCGCGGCGCATCCAGGCCTCGGGCCCGCCCGGCCCTGACGCCGTGTCATGGGCCGAGGGGGGCCTGCACGTGGCGGGCCTCGGCCTGGTGTCGCCATGGAGCGATATTCCCCTGCTCGGAGCGCATAACCGCGAGAACGTCATGGCCGCCGCCGCCATGGCCGCGCATGCCGGGCTCGGGGCCGACGAGATCGCCCGGGGCCTCGCCACCTTCCCCGGCGTGCCCCATCGGCTCGAGGTCGTCGGCGTTGCCGACGGCGTCACGTTCGTGAATGACTCCAAGGCCACGAATCCCGCCGCGGCAATCGCGGCGCTCGATGCCTATCCGCAGGGCGTGCGGCTTATCGCCGGTGGGAGCAGCAAGGGAACGCCGTTCGACGACCTCGCGCGCGCGGCCGCGGGCTCCGTGGTGCACGCCTACCTCATCGGCGAGACCGGTCCGCAGATCGCTGCGGCGCTCGACGCCGAGCACGTGGCATCGAGCCTCGTGGCCGACCTCCCGACGGCCGTGTCACGGGCCGCCGCTGAGGCCGCCTCCGGCGATGTGGTGCTGCTCGCGCCGGCGTGCGCATCATTCGATCAGTTCTCGGGATACGAGCACCGCGGCGAGGTGTTCCGCGAGGCCGCCCGCGACGCCGGGGCACGGTAGGGAACCACCCCCCGGCGGCGAATGGTCTTTCGTGCCGCCCGCATCCTCTGACACCACCCGTCGCACGGGTCCGGCCCGCTCGGGGCAGGGGATGGCTGGCATCGCGCCCGAGGCCGTGCTCTCGATTGCCATCCTGGTGCTCATCTGTGTCGGCGTGGTGATGGTGTATTCGGCATCCAGCGCTAGCGCGCTGCTGTCGGATCAGAACCCCTCGGGCACCCTGCTGCGCCAGGGGACCTTCGCGCTCGTGGCGCTCGCGGCGTTCGCCATCTGCGCGCGGGTGAGCCCGGCGACGATCCTCAAGTTCGGCAAGCCGGCGCTCCTCGCATCGCTCGGCCTGCTCGTGCTCGTGCTCCTGCCGGGCTTCGGCATCGAGGCCAACGGCGCCCGCAGCTGGCTGGGCATGGGATCGGTGCAGATGCAGCCGTCCGAGCTCGCCAAGCTGGCCCTCGTCGTATGGCTCGCCTCGTATCTGGCGCGCAACGTGGGTCGGCTCGACACCTGGGAGCGGCTGCGGCTTCCCGTGGGCTTGATGGTCGGCATCAGCGTGCTGCTCGTCGCCGAGCCCGACGTGGGGACCACTGCGGTGCTGCTGGGCACGGGGTTCCTCATGCTCGTCATCGCCGGCGTGCCCGGGCGGATGCTGCTCATCCTCGCCACCGGCGCTGCCGCGGCCACGGCCGTACTGGTGGCGATCGCGCCCTACCGCATGGCGCGTTTCACGTCGTTCCTCGACCCGTGGTCCGACCCGGAGGGCACGGGGTTTCAGGTGACCCAGGCGCAGTTGGCGCTGGGGAGCGGGGGGGTGGATGGCGTGGGCCTCGGGAAGGGTCTCCAGAAGGTCAACTACCTGCCCGAGGCGCACACCGACATGATCATGGCCACCATCGGCGAGGAGCTCGGGCTCATCGAACAGGCGTTCGATAACCCGCACGAGGCGCTGTCGCGGATCAAGCGACACCTCCTGACGCAGCGCGCGTTCAAAGAGGT
>JAPOLI010000040.1:10931-11221 GCA_029977205.1 bacterium | reverse complement strand
AAGCCCGAGGAGGGTGCCGGCGCGCCCGAAGATGCCCACCGTGCCGCCCTTCTGGATCAGGTCGACGAGGTTGAGCACCTGGGTGACATAGGCGGTGGCCAGGGCCTGGTTGAGCCGGAAGACCGCCGACTCGAGGTTGCGCTCGATGGCCTGGGCCTCGATGGGTGATCGCGGGTTGGTGGCCAACTGCAGCACGGGCGGCTTGAGGCCCGACTGCAGGTCGGCGATGAAGCCCTCGGGCACCGTGAGCACGGCGCTCACGCGTCCATCGGCAAGGGCGTCCTCGGCCT
>JAPOLI010000040.1:0-10921 GCA_029977205.1 bacterium | reverse complement strand
CTGCGCGGGGTCGAGCCGGACGAGGTCCACGTCGTCCTCCAGGCGCGTCGCGTAGTCCTCGATCGATAGGCGCTCGTCACCCACCTGCACCGTGCGGCCCGACGCCGCGTCGAGGTTGACGAATGCGATCGAGGGCCGGCGGTCGCCGCCGGAGAGCGCGATCGCGAGAAGGATCGCGATGATGATCGGGTATCCGATGAGCACCGCGAGCAGGCCGCGGCTGCGGCCCAGCACGCGGAGGTCCTTGGTGAAGAGCAGGCGTGCCGCGCGGAGCGCCCTCATGCGGCGTCCTCGAGCAGGTCCATGAACGCGCTCTCATCGAGCGCATCGGCCGGGCCATCGTGGCGCAGCTGCCCGTGCACCAGCACGAGCACCCGATCGGCGTGGCGCGCGGCCTCGTCCACCGACTGGGTCGAGAACACGAGTGCCATGTCATCCGCGCGGACGAGGTCCGCCATCCACCCCCATAGCCGCAGGCGCTGGTCGGGGCTGAGCGTCCCCGTGGGCTCGTCGAGGAGCAGCAGGCGGGGCGCGCCGGCCAGCGCGATGGCCAGGTTGAGGCGCTGCATCGTGCCGGTCGACAGCGCGCTGGCCCGGCGGTCGGCGAACTCCCCGAGGTCGGCGCGCGTGATGAGGGCGTCTGCCGTGGCCGACGCGTCATCTGCGCCCTCGAGGCCGGCGAACAGCCGGAGGTTCTCCCGCGTGGTCAGGCGGGGGTAGAGGGCAGGGCGCTGCGGCACCCAGCCCACCCGGGGGCGGTCACCGGCCCAGTGCAGGTCGCCACCGCTCGCGGACTGCACACCGGCCAGGATCGTGAGGAGGGTCGTCTTCCCGGCGCCGTTCGGGCCCGTGAGGGCGATGCGCTCCCCGGGGGAGATCGCGAGGTCAAGCGGCGCGAGCGCCTCGAAGGTCCCGTAGCTGCGCGAGATCCCTCGCGCCTCGACCAGGGCGTCGCCCACGAGCCGGGGTCAGTCCGCGCCGGTTGTTCGGGCCGGCTGCGCCTGCGTCACGCCGGTGACGTCGAGGGTGTCTCCGTTCGCAGGGGCGTCGACGGCCGGTGCGGCCGCCGCGGTGCGGCGTGGTGGGGGCCGGAGGCCGGTGAGCGTGTCCTGTTCCTCGCTGTCCGCATCCATTCCCCCGGCCCCTCCTGCCGGGGCGAGCGCCAGGCCGAACCAGCCCATGCGCTCGCTCAGGTAGACGGCGCTCTCCTTGAGGATCACCACGACAGGCACCGCGAGGATGATCCCGATGAAGCCGTAGAGCTCCTCGCCGATCAGCACGCCGAAGATCACGACGAGGGGGTGCACGCCGACGGCGTCGCCCATCACCTGGGGCACCACCACGTGCCCCTCGAACTGGTGGATCGCGATGAACGCCAGGAGCACCCACAGCGCCGTCCACGGAGAGATGAACAGGGCGAGGAGCACCGGGGGCACGGCGCCGAGTATCGGGCCGATATACGGGATGAACTCCATGAAGAAGATCCATGCCGCGAACAGCACGGCATACGTGGCTCCCTGGGGGAATACGCCCGTGACGCCGAGGATCCACAGCACCACGCCCGTGCTGACGGCGATGATGAGGCACACGAGGGTCTGGGCCTTGATGTACTCGACCAGCGTTCGCTCGGTGCGCACGAGGAACTGCGATGCCGACGGCCCACCGAGGCGCCGTGCCGCGCGGGCGATCTGGGGGGCGTCGAGCAGCATGTAGACCGCCGCGACGATGATGATGATGATGATCACCAGCGCGCCGAGGGCGGAGAGCGAGTACGAGATCGCGTTGCCGGACAGGTCGCCCGCCCATCCCTTGACGGCGTTGAAGGCTGCCGCGGCGCGCGCCTGCACGTCGACGTCGATGTTGTTGCGGTCGAAGAACCCCTGCAGGGTCTGCACCTGGCGCTGCGCCTGGTCGGTGTAGAGCGGCAGGTTTGCCCGGATCGTGGCGATCTGCTGCTGGATCGGGGGGATGAGCAGGATGATCGCCGCCGCGACCACGCCGAGGAACCCCAGGAACACCGTCGCCACGGCAAGGCCGCGCGGCACGCGCATGCGTCGCACCATGCGCACGAGCGGGTTCAGCAGCAGGGCGAGGACCACCGAGACCAGGAAGACGAACAGCACCCGGCCGAGCGTCTGCCCGGCGATCCACACCATGAGGACGATGGCCGCTGCCACGCCGATCCACGCCCACGGCGGCATTGTGGCCTGGCGACTGCTCATGCGGCGCATGGTATCGCGGCCCCTCGGGGCCGGGGCCACGGGGGCTCTGGTTTACCCTTTCCATACCGATGCCGCCCCTCACACGAGACCAACTGCGTTCGCGCCGCGCCGTGCGGCGCCAGGCAGACCGGCACCAGAGCAAGCATGTGATGCTCACGGTGGTCGCGCCCGCGCTGCTGGTCGCCGTGATCATCACGGCGCTCGTCCTCGCGTTCTACGACGCGGGATCGGCGGGGGACTCTGGTGCGGGGAGCGGGCAGCTGGCATCCCCGGTGCCGCCCGCACAGGGTGATGCTCCCGCGCCGCAGCGCGTCGTCCTCGCGCGCGCCGGGCAGGTGGAGGTCGTGCTTCCGGTCACCGACTCTCAGGTCACCGCCGTGCTGTTCCATGCGGTTGCCGAACCGGGCGCGGTGAACATGGCACCGGCGTCCTCGGTATCCCACGTGGTCGCCTCCGATGATGGCGGGGCGCCCGGCACGTCGGGCGTGGATGTCGGCGCGCCCGCCGGCACCACGGTGTACAGCCCGGTGGACGGGGTGGTCACCGCGGTCATCCCGCATCGCATCGCCGGCCGGCCGGAGGGCCTCGAGATCGTCATCACGCCGGCCGCCGTGCCGGACGTCGCGGTACGCGTGAACCACCTCGAGCCCGGGCCCGATGGCGTCGTGCCGCGGGTCGGCACCGCCGTGGGCGCGGGGCGCACGGTGCTCGGGCGCGTACGCGACCTCTCGCAGGTGGCGCGCTTCGACATCGCGCGCTACACCAACGACGCCGGCAACAACGTGCAGGTCGAACTCCTGCGCCAGCCCACCGGGCCGGGGGACTAGGTGAGCGCGGGGTTCACCGCCCTGGTCGTGGGCGACGTGTTCGGGGGCGCGGGAATGCGCATGGTGGAGGATGCCCTTCCGCGCCTCCGGGACGAGCACGCCCCGGACATCGTGGTGGTGAACGCGGAGAACGCCGCGCATGGGTCGGGCACCACCCCGAAGCAGGCTGCCGCCCTGCTGTCGGCCGGCGCCGACGTCCTCACGGGCGGCAATCACACCTTCCGCCGGTCGGAGTTCTTCGCGACGCTCGAGAACGACCCGCGAGTGCTGCGTCCCTCCAACCTCACCACCCGCGGCCCGGGCTCGGGCACCGTGGTGGTCGACGCCCGCGGCGGCTTTCGCGTGGGGGTCATCAACCTGATCGGCTCGGTGTTCCTGGAGGCCGCGCAGAGCCCCTTCGCCGTGGCCGACGACCTCGTCGACCGCATGCGCCGCGAGACGCCACTGATCATCGTGGACATCCACGCGGAGGCCACGAGCGAGAAGGTGGCCCTCGCCCGCCATCTCGACGGGCGGGTGACCGCCGTCCTCGGCACGCATACCCACGTTCCGACGGCGGACGAGCGGGTGCTCGCCGGCGGCACCGCGTACATCAGCGACATAGGGATGACGGGGCCGCACGACTCGGTCATTGGTGTACGCGAGGAGCCGGTGCTGCGCCGCTTCCTCACGGGGATGCCGGCCAAGTGGGAGCCCGCCACGGGTGATGTGCGCCTGCAGGCGGTGCTGGTGCGGGCCGAGCCCGACGGCCGCGCCACGGCGATCGAGCGCATCGACCTCCCGGCCTAGCCCCCGGCCGCCTGGGGCAGGTCGGCCTCGATGCGGCGCAGCCAGGGGATGCGTCGCACGCCGATCAGTGCCCCGATCCCGACGACGACCACCGCCGCGATGAGCATCCACTGGGCGCTGCTCGGGATGCCGACCTCGAAGAAGTCCCGCAGGAGCGGGATGTAGAGCCCCACGGTCAGCAGCACGAGGAAACCGGCCACCATGCCCCATACCCACCGGCGCACGCGTCGGCGCTCCGGCCCGCGCTCGAGCTCGACCACCACCGCGAGGCCCAGAAGGGTCGCCGTGAGCACCGCGGCTGTGCGGGCCTCGGACACCGTGGCATCAAGTGGTCCGCGTGCGAGCAGATACGACGCCGTGATCGCCAGGGCGATCACCACTCCCGCGGGGATCGCAAAAGCGCCGAGGCTGCGCATGAAGCCCTCGCGATGCACCGGACCCTCGCTCTTCGCCAGCGCGAGGAAGAAGGCGGGGATGCCGATCGTGAGTGACGACGTGATGGAGAGCTGGCGCGGCAGGAAGGGGAAGGCGAGGGGGACGAGCGCGAATGCCAGAAGCACGATCGCCGAGTACACGGACTTCGTGATGAAGAGCTTGGCGACGCGGTGCGTGTTGCGGATGATCTGCCGTCCGGCCTCGATGGCCTTGGGCAGCGTGGAGAAGGCATTGGTGAGCAGCACGAGGTCGGCCACGCCCTTCGCCATCTGGCTGCCATTCCCCATGGCGACGGCCAGTCGGGCGTCCTTGAGTGCGAGGACGTCGTTGACCCCGTCTCCGATCATCGCCACATAGCGGCCGTTGGCCGTCATGGCCTGGACGAGCGATCGCTTCTGCTCGGGGGTGATGCGCCCGAACACGGCGGTCGTCGTCACGATCTCGCGCAGGGCATCGGGATCGTCCGGCAGGTCCGGCCCCTGCATCGCGTGCTCCGCGCCGGTGACGCCGCAGGCCGATGCCACGGCCTGGACCGTGCCGACGCCGTCACCCGAGATCACCTTCACCTGCACTCCCTCGGCTTCGAGGAACCGCACGGTGTCCGCGGCGTCGGGACGCAGGGCCTCTTCCAGCATCACGGCGCCGGCGGCGTCCATGGGGGGCAGGTGCCCCATGCCCTCCTGCTCCTCGTCGAGTGGGGCGCTGCCCGTGGCGACGAGCAGCACGCGCAGGCGTTGCGCCTGCGCGTCGGTGATGGCTGCCTGGAGCGCATCCGGCACGCTCACGCCCACGCGTTCGAGAATCTCCGGTGCGCCCATCACGATGGTGGCCCCGTCCGCGAGGGTGACGCCGCTCCACTTGCGCGCAGATGCGAAGGGCACCTCGGCGGTGGGCACCAACGCGTCTGCGGGCATCGCGTCGAGGATCGCCTCGGCGGTGGAGTTGCGCGAGGCGGCGCTGGCGGCGAGTAGTCCGGCTGCCTGACGCACGTCGTCCCGGTCGCGACCCGGCGCCGCGACGACCTCCGCGACCGCGAGGCGGTTCTCGGTGAGGGTGCCGGTCTTGTCGACGCAGACGGTGTCCACGCTCGCCAGGCTCTCGATCGCGTTGAGTTGCTGCGCCAGAGTGCCCAGCCGGGCCAGGCGCACAGCGGCCACCGCGAAGGTGAGGCTCGCCAGCAGCACGAGTCCCTCGGGAACAAGCGGCACGAGCGCGGCGACCACGCGCTGCACCGATGCGGCCGCGCCGCCGAAGTCGAGCCAGATGGTCGAGACGATCATCAGGATCGCGAGCGGGATGAGCACGACGATGATGAAGCGCAGGATGCGGTTGATGTCGAGTTGCAGGGGCGAGAGCTGCGTGCGCGTGCCCTTTGCCTCGGCCGCGAGCCGCTCCGCGAAGGAGTCCGCCCCCACGGCGCTCACGCGGTAGGCGCCGCTCCCGACGACGCAGAACGCGCCGGACAGCACCTGGTCGCCGGGCTCCTTGGCAACGGCGTCCGACTCGCCGGTGAGCACGGACTCATCAAGGCTGAGGGAGGACGCCGTCACCAGCTCTCCATCGGCCACCACCTGGTCGCCGGGCTCGAGGAGCACGATGTCCCCCGGGACGATCGCGGCGATGGCGAGGTCCTCGGGGTGGCCGTCGCGCACGACCCGCCCGTGCGGTGCCACGAGGAGCGCGAGCTGATCGAGCGCGCGCTTCGCGCGGGTCTCCTGGATGATCCCGATCGCCATGTTGGCCACGAGCACCCCGCCGAACAGCATGTCCCCCCAGAGCCCGAAGATCGCGAGCGGGATGAGCAGGACGATCAGGATGAGGTTGAACAGCGTGAAGGTGTTCGACCAGACGATGTCGGCGAACGACCTGCTGCCACGAGGTCCGGGGCGGGGCGGATTCTCAGCGAGGATCCGCGCGGCCTCCTCGGCGCTGAGGCCGTGGAGGGTGGGGCTCGCGGTGCTCACGGGGCGAGCCTAGCCGGATGCCGGGGTCGCCCCCGGCCCTGCATCAGTCGTCGGCGAAGATCCTCGGTGCGGCGGCCAGCGCGAACAGGATCCACGCGATGCCGAGCGCGAACGGCAGGTAGCCCACCTCATGGCGGTCAACCCAGCCCATCCAGGTGGTGAGGATGCCCAGCGCCAGCAGCACGGTGACGATCCATATCGGGAGCTTCTTCACGGCAACCTCTTGCGCATTCGACGTGGGGGCCAGTAGCCCGGCGGCACATTCACCGGCTCGGAAGGGTAGTCTCCCCGCCCGCCATGTCGGAACCCACCAACGCACAGGTCACGGTAACCACGGACGAACGCCCCTCGGGCATCGTCGTGACGGTCGTGGGAGTCGTGGATGCCAGCACGCTTCCGGACGTTTCGTCTGCTCTGACGGATGCCCAGCGTGACGGCCGCACGGTGTACGTCGACCTCGCCGGCGTGACCTTCATGGACAGCCGCGGGCTCGGCGCGCTCATCGCCGCAAATGAGCGCTCTCGCGAGGGTGCGGCAGCGGTCCGGCTGCATGCCCCGTCCGATGCCGTGCGCCGGTTGCTCACGATCTCCGGGGTCACCGCGGTGCTCATCGAGGCCGAGGAGCTCCCCGCAGCCTGACCTTCTGCGGCGGCGGTGTTACCGTCGGTCGAAAAGGAGGTCGCGGATGAGCCGGTCCTACGACGTCACGGGGATGTCCTGTGACCATTGCCGTGTCGCCGTCGAGACGGAGGTCGGCGCGGTACCCGGCGTGACGGGCGTGGCCGTGGACCTGGCGGCGGGCACCGTGAGGGTCGAGGGTGACGCGGATGACCGCCTGGTGCGCGATGCAATCGCCGAGGCCGGGTACGAGGTTGCCTGAGCACGACCTCGTGATCGAGGGCATGACGTGCGCGGCGTGCGTTGCGCGCGTGGAGAAGGCGCTGAACCGGGTTGAGGGTGTCCACGCGTCGGTGAGCCTCGCCACCGAGCGCGCCCATGTCGATGCCCCGCCGGGCATCGATGAGGAGGTGCTCGTGGATGCGGTTCGCGCCGCCGGGTACACCGCGGTTCCTGCTGCCGCCGCGCCTCCGACGCACGATGACGCGGCGGCGGTGGCGGCCGACCGCCTGCGCCAGCGCCTCATCGCGGCGGCATGGTTGTCGGTCCCCCTGATGCTCCTCGCCATGATCCCGCCGCTGCAGTTCCCCGGGTGGCAGTGGGTGTCACTGGCGTTGGCGACGCCTGTCGTGTGGTGGTGCGGGTGGACCTTCCACGCGGGCGCCTGGCGGGCGCTGATGCACCGGTCATTCTCGATGGACAGCCTCATCTCGCTGGGGTCGGCGGTGGCGTGGACGTGGTCCGTCGTGGCCCTGGTGTTCCTCGGCGCGGGCGAGATCGGGATGACCATGCACATGTCGTTCCTGCCATCCGATGCCGGCACCGCGGAGGTGTACTTCGAGGTGGCGGCCGGCATCGTCACCCTTGTCCTCCTTGGGCGCTTCCTCGAGGCCCGCGCGCGGCGGAGTGCAGGTCAGGCGATCCGCACCCTGCTGGCGCTCGCTCCCGATACCGCCGTGGTGCTGCGGGATGGTGCCGAGGTGGAGGTCCCCGCTGCCACCGTGCAGGTGGGGGAACTCGTGGTGGTGCGTCCCGGCGATCGCATCCCGGTGGATGGGGAGGTCGAGCAGGGGGCCTCCGCCGTGGACCGCGCGCTCCTGACCGGTGAGAGCGTGCCGGTGGAGGTCGCGCCCGGCGACCCGGTGGAGGGCGGCGCGCTCAACGCCGGAGGTCGCATCGTCGTCCGCGCCACGCGCGTGGGATCGGAGACCTCCGTGCACCGCGTGGCGCGCATGGTCGAGGCAGCGCAGGCCGGCAAGGCGCCCGTGCAGCGGCTCGCCGACCGCGTCGCCGCGGTGTTCGTCCCCGTGGTGATCCTGATCGCGCTCGGCACTCTCCTCGGCTGGCTGCTCACCGGCCACGCCGTGGGAGAGGCCGTGACGGCCGCGGTCGCGGTGCTCGTGATCTCCTGCCCGTGCGCACTGGGGCTGGCCACGCCGGCGGCGCTGATGGTCGGAACGGGACGCGGTGCCCAGCTCGGCATCCTGATCCGCGGACCCGAGGTGCTCGAGAGCACCCGCCGCGTCACCGTCGCCGTGCTCGACAAGACGGGCACCCTCACGGAGGGCGTGATGACGGTGGTGCATGTGGCCCCCGCCGCGGGGTGGGACGCCACGGACGTGCTGGCGCTGGCCGGCGCCGCCGAGTCCGGCAGTGAGCATCCGATCGGTCGCGCCATCGCGGAGGCTGCCTCCGAGTCCCGCCCGCTCGCGGGCGCAACCGCGTTCCGTGCCACCGCCGGGGTCGGGGTGACCGCCGAGGTGGGCGGCCGTACGGTCACCGTGGGGCGCAGCGACGACATGACCGGTGAGCTCGCAACGGCCCGTGACGAGGCGCGTGCCGCGGGCCGCACCGTCGTCGGCGTCTCGGTGGATGGCCAGCAGGCGGGGCTGGTGGCCGTGAGCGACGTCATGCGGCCGGACACCCCGCGGGCGATCGCGATGCTCCGCGACCTCGGGCTGCGCCCCGTGATGCTCACGGGAGACGCCGCAGCGCCCGCGCGCGCCGTGGCGGCGGAGGCCGGTATCGACGATGTGATCAGCGATGTGATGCCGGAGGACAAGGAACGCGTGGTCCGTGATCTTCAGGAATCGGGGGAGGTCGTCGCCATGGCCGGGGATGGTGTGAACGATGCCCCGGCGCTGGTGCGGGCCGATCTCGGCATCGCGATCGGAACGGGCACCGACGTGGCGGCGGAGGCCGCGGACATCACGCTGGTAACACCGGATCCACGTGCCATCGCCGATGCGATCCGCCTGTCGCGCCGCACGCTTCGCACCATCCAGGGCAACCTCGTGTGGGCCTTCGGCTACAACGTGGCGGCGATCCCCTTGGCGGTCCTGGGGCTGCTCAACCCGCTCATCGCGGCGGCGGCCATGGGCCTGTCGAGCATCTTCGTCGTCACGAACTCCCTGCGTCTGCGGGGTTTCACGCCCGCCCGCTAGGCTGCGCGGCGTGGCGGACGACTATCTCGGGAGCGGGGGGCGGCTGGAGGGCGGCCCTGCCGATGCGCTGGTGGCGGCGGGATACCGGTACGAGGCCGCCGCCGGCCCACGCCTCGCCGACGGGCTGAGCACCTCGGACCTCGCCCATGCGGTGGCCCTGGCCGAGGCCGGGGCGATCCCGGAGGACCAGTCGCGCGCGCTGCTCTCCGGCCTGCTGGATCTCGACGCCATTCCGGGTGAGGACTTCCCCTTCGACCCGGCGATCGGTGACGCCTTCAACAACCGCGAGCACCAGTTGAAGGATCGCGTCGGCACGCAGGCCGCCGGGTGGCTGTCAGCCGGCCGGCCCCGGCGCGAGGCCTTCCGGGTCGCCCTGCGCCTCGTGGCCCGCGACGATGCCCGCGACCTGCACGACGCCTGCGTCGATCTCGCGGCGGCCCTTGTGGATCTCGCGGCGCGCCATGCCCGCGATCTCGCCGCTGATTACACGTACCTGCAGCCCGCCCAGCCCACCCGGCTCGGCCACCTGGTGCTCGCGTACGCATACCCGGTGCTGCGCGACGCGCGACGGCTCCGCGAGATTCACGCGGCGCTCGATCTCTCGGTGGCCGGCGCGGGGGGCAGCGCGGGATCCCGCTGGCCGCTCGACCGGTCCCGGCTCGCCGAACTGCTCGGTGCGGCGGGGGTGGTGCCGCACGTCAAGGATGCCATGTGGCAATGGGACGCCTTCGCCGCGCTGCTCGGGGCAGCGGCCACGACTGCCACGCACCAGTCGGAGTTGGCGCAGGATCTTGAGATCCTGGCGAGCCAGGAGTTCGGCATCGCCACGCTGGCCGACGCGCACAGCCGTGCCAGCGCGCTCATGCCGCAGAAGAAGAACCCCTACGCGCTCGCCGTGGTGCGCGCCACCGCCGGCACCGCCGCGGGCGACCTCGCCGGCGTCCTCACCTCGCTGCACACCGGATCGGCGCGGACCGACCACTTCCATGTCCTCAATACCGTCGTGCCGCGGGCGCTCGACGAGGTCGTCGCGAGCACACGCCTCATGGCGGCGGTGGTCGCGGGGCTCGAGCTCGACGCCACCCGCGCGGCCGAGGCGGCCCGGCGCGGGTTCATCACCGCGGCCGACCTCGCGGACGTCCTGGCCCGGGACGCCGGCCTCGACTACCGGACCGCCCATCACGTGGTGGGTCGTGCCGTGAGGCTCCTGGTCGATCGCGGCCTCGACGAGGCATCGCTCACGCCTGATCTGCTCGCGGAGGCCGCCATGGCCAGCGACGGCATCGCGCTGGAGGTGGACGCCGCGCTCATCGCCGATGCGCTCGACCCCGCCGCCGCCGCGGACACGCGGCTGCAGAGCGGATCGTCGGCGCCTGGTGAGACCGAGGCCATGGCAGCGGCGTGCGGCGAGGAGATCGCAGGCGCGCGTGAGTGGGCACGGGGCGCGGCCGAGAGCGCGGCTGCCGCGCATGCATCCCTGCGCGCGCGTGCGCGGGAGCTCTCGGGCGCCTAGATCACTGCAGGGGGTGCGGGCGCCCTAGGGCGCGGTGGCACCCGTCGCGGGTCCGCTGGTCACCCGCACGCGGGTCGCATAGCGCGCGAGCAGCCGATACAGCGCAGGC
>JAPOLI010000003.1 GCA_029977205.1 bacterium | reverse complement strand
AGTGCCACGCCCGCGCAGATCGCGCGCGAGCGGAAGAAGATCATTGCGCAGAACTTCAGCGGCGACGCAAAGAAGTTCACCGACTTCCTGAAGGAGCAGAAGCTCGACGAGGCCGACGTCACGCGCATCCTGCGCGTGAACATCGAGGAGCCGCGCGTCACCGCTCGTGTGACCAAGGGGATCGCCGTCACGCCTGCGGAGGCCCTGAAGTACTGCCAGTCACACCCGCAGGAGTTCGCCCGGCAGGCCACCCGCGAGGCCTCGCACATCCTCGTGAAGACACAGGAGGAGGCGGATCGCATCCGGGCCATGGTAAGCACCTCCAACTTCGCCGACCTCGCAGGTCAGTACTCGACTGATCCTGGGTCGAAGGACCAGGGCGGCAGCCTGGGCGCCATCCAGAAGGGGGCGCTCGTGCCCGAGTTCGAGAAGGTCGCGTTCGCCTTGGCCAGTGGGGAGATCTCCCAGCCGGTCAAGACGCAGTTCGGCTGGCACATCATCACCGTCACGGTGACGCCCGCCCGGGACATCCCGTGCGATGAGGCCGAGGCCGGCATCATCCGGGACCAGACGGCCGTGAAGAAGAACGAGGCCATCCAGAAGTGGCGCGAAAAGGTCACCGCGAAGTGGCAGGCGAAGACGGTGTACGCCGACTCGGCCCTTGAGCCCCAGACCGGCACGACGGGCGAGTAGCGGCGTCGTGATCAGGATCGTCGCGCTCGGCCCCGGGGACCCGGACGCCGTGCCGGCATCGGCCCTCGCCGCCCTGGCCGCGATTGACCCCGCCGTGGTCGTCGGCCCGCCGCTGCAGGACGACCTGCGCGACGCCGTGGGGATGGCGCCTGGAGCCATGCCTGATCCGCTACCTGACGGGGTGGTGGTGGTGGCCACCGACGCCGAGGCGCACGCCATCGCCGTTGCCGCCCCCGCAGCCGAGACGCTTCCCTCGCGCGAGGCGCTCCGCGCCCGCGCGATCGGCCAGCGCGTGGCTGAGCTCGCGGCCGTTGCATCGCGCCTGCGTGCGGAGTGCCCATGGGACCGTGTGCAGACCGCCGAGACCATCGTGCCGCACACCGTCGAGGAGGCCTTCGAGGTGGCCGAGGCCGTGGCGGAGGGGGATCCGGAGCACCAGGCCGACGAGATCGGTGACCTGCTGTTCCAGTCGGTGTTCCTGTCAGCGCTGCTGGAAGAGGAGGGACACGCCGACCTCGCCCGGGTCGCGCGCGGACAGGCCGACAAGCTCATCAGCCGTCACCCCCACGTGTACGGCGACCAGGCGGCGGCGGACGCCGGTGCGGTCGTGGACATCTGGGAGCAGCGCAAGCGTGCCGAGCGCCCGGACGAGGGCATCTTCCACGAACTACCGCCGGGGCTCCCCGCCCTGGCGTACGCCGCCAAGGCGCAGAAGCGCGCCGCGAGCGCGGGCTTCGCGTTTCCCGACGTGAGCGCCGCCCTCGCCAAGCTGGATGAGGAGGTGGGCGAGGTCCGCGCTGATCCCGGCACGCACGAGGTGGGTGACGTCATCTTCGCCGCCGTGGCCGTCGCGCGCGCAGCCGGGGTGGATCCCGAGATCGCGGTCCGCGCCGCCGCCGCGCGGTTCAGGGAGCGCGTGGAGGGGGCTGCGGCACTGGCGGCCGAGGCCGGCGAGCAGTTTGAGGCGCTCGCGCCCGAGTCGCAGCTGGAGTGGTACGCGCGGTTCCGCGCGCGCCCGTAGTATCGGGGTGGAACCCGAACGACCCGGAAAGGTCCCATGGCCGAGATAACGCGCGTCCACGCCCGTCAGATCCTTGACTCCCGCGGGCAGCCCACCGTCGAGGTGGAGGTGGAGCTCTCCACGGGCGCGTGGGGGCGCGCGGCCGTGCCATCGGGCGCGAGCACGGGAATGCACGAAGCGGTGGAGCTGCGCGACGGCGAGCCGTCGGCCTACGGGGGCAAGGGCGTCCTCAAGGCAGTCGCCAACGTGGAGGACGAACTGTTCGGCGCGCTCGTGGGCCTCGACGCGGCCGACCAGAGCACGGTCGACCGCACGATGACGTCCCTCGACGGCACCCCCAACAAGGGGCGCCTCGGCGCCAACGCGATCCTCGGATGCTCCCTGGCCGTGGCGCAGGCCGCGGCCAACGATGCCGGCCTGCCCCTCTACCGCTACATCGGTGGTGCCCAGGCCCACCGCATGCCCGTGCCCCTCATGAACATCCTCAACGGGGGTGCGCACGCAGACAACTCCGTGGACTTCCAGGAGTTCATGATCGCCCCCGTCGGCGCCCGCACGTTCGCGTCGGGCCTGCGGATGGGCTCGGAGGTGTACGCCGCCCTCAAGGGCGTGCTGCGCGATCGCGGGCTGGCGACCGGCGTGGGTGACGAGGGTGGGTTCGCCCCCGACCTCCCCAGCAACCGCGCTGCGCTCGACGTCGTGATGGAGGCGATCGCGGCCGCGGGCTACCGGCCGGGGGACGACGTGGCCATCGCGCTCGACCCGGCCACGACGGAGCTCTATCGCGACGGTGCCTATCACCTCGAGGGCGAGGGGCGGGTGCTGTCCTCGGAGGAGATGGCCGCCCACTGGGCCGAGCTCTGCGACGCCTTCCCGATCGTCTCGATCGAGGACGGCATGGCCGAGGACGACTGGGACGGCTGGAAGATGCTCACCGACGCGGTCGGCGACGATGTTCAGCTGGTCGGTGATGACCTGTTCGTCACCAACACCGCGCGCCTGCAGATGGGCATCGACCGCGGCGTGGCCAACGCCATCCTCATCAAGGTCAACCAGATCGGCACGCTCTCCGAGACCCTCGCCGCCATCGAGCTGGCCGCGCGGCACGGCTACCGGTCGATCATCTCCCACCGCTCGGGCGAGACCGAGGACACCTTCATCGCAGACCTTGCTGTTGCCACGGGCGCCGGGCAGATCAAGACGGGCGCGCCGTCCCGGGGCGAGCGCACCGCCAAGTACAACCAGCTCCTGCGCATCGAGGAGCAGCTCGGCCCGGCAGCGTCGTACCCCGGGCCGTCGGCGTTCTCGCACCACTGACATGAGAGGAAGTCGTCCCCTGAGCGCGTATCCCATTCGTGGAGGGGCCCACTCCGGGCCCCGCGACGCGCGGGAACGGGGCGCTGCTCAAGCGACTTCTCATCATCGGGCTCATCGGCGGACTGGCCTTCGCGTATGTGGGACCCGTGCGCGAGTACATGCAGCAGAAGGAGCAGCTGCGCCAGCAGCAGGTCGAGTTGATCGAGGCCCGTGCTGTGCGCGACGGCCTCTCCCGCCAGGTCAAGGCGCTGGGCCGCGCCGACGTGCTCGAGCAGCGCGCCCGCGAGCTCGGCATGGTGCGACCGGGCGAGACCCCGTATGCCGTGCGTGGTATCAAAAAGCCCACGCCACCGCCGGTGGTGAACGCCGATGACGGGAACACCGGGGTCTGGGGCTTCATCAGCGGGCTCCTCGACTGACGCCGACGCGGTCCGCAGGCTGATCGGGCGCGACGCGCACGCCGGCTTTCGCGTCGCGGTGCGCTGTCCGTTCGGCGTGCCGGCGGTTGTCGAGAACTCGCCCCGCGACGAGCGTGGGTATCCGTTTCCCACGCGGGAGTGGCTCACGTGCCGCGCCCTCGCGACGGCGGTGAGCCGCCTCGAGGCCGATGGCGGGGTGCGGCTGCTGGAGCAGGATGAGGAGATGGCCGCTCCACTGGCCGCGGCGCACGCACGGCATCAGGCGGTGCACGAGGGGCACCGCGTGGCGGGCGCGGGCGACCCCGACCACGTCAAGTGCCTGCATGCCCATCTGGCCTTCGCGCTCGCCGAGGGGGGCAACCCCGTCGGCGACTGGATCATGGCCCGCAGCGGCGCGGCGTGGCCGTCCGCGTGCTGCATCGGGGATGGCACGTGAGGAGCGCCACCCCCGCAGAGGCGACGGCCCTCATGGAGTGGGATGCCGGCGAGAAGCGGCTCGACGAGCCAGATCCGGCGCGCGCGGCACGGCTTGCCGTGGTGGCCGCCGTGGACGACGAGTTGCGCCGCAGGCTGGGGGCCTCGTACTCGCTCGCAGACCTGGTCCGCGCGTACGGGGACTCGTCGCGGTGGTTCCTGGAGCTCGCCCAGCGCGTGGCGCCCGGGACGCCGGCCGCGTGGGATCCGGCCGTCGCGCTCGACGCAGCGTTCGCCCGCTGGGGGCGTAATGCATCCGACGCGGTGGCCCGATGAGCACTGCGCGCGAGAGGGGAGAGGCGCCCGGCGGCCGAACGCCCGGCACGATGTCGCGGGGCCTCGCCATCACCTTGATCGTCGTCGCGCTGATCGTGGGCGGCCTGATCGGCTACGTCGCCCGCGGTGGCCCCGATCAGCCGGAGGAGCTCAAGGTGACGACTCCGCTTCCGGTGGTGACGGTCACGGTGAAGCGGTAGGCGACGGCTCGCCATGTCCGGGCGATGTGCTGCCCGGGGCGGGTGCCGTCCACTCCGCCGCGAGCACCGGATCGCGTGTCTCGCCGCGCTCGATAAGGGCGTGGATCGCCGGCAGGGCATCGCGGCGCAGGTAGACGTGGCGCTGGCCGACACTCGGCTTCTCGCCGAGTAGTCCGGCCCGCACGAGCGCCTCACCCACCTCGAGGGCATCGCGGCGATCATCGGCCGCTGCGCCCCGGTACAGGTGATCGAATTCGGTGTGGTACTGCGCGCCCACCTTGCCCAAGCGCAGGAGGCGCCGCAGGACGGTGCGCGCGTGGCGCCGGCGCGGGCACGGGTCATCCTCGATCTCGAGGCTGGGCGCATCAGGCGGCGGAGGGGCGCCGTCGAGTCCCCACCGCCGGAGCTCTGGCACCAGTTCGGGCGGGTATGCCGATGCGTCGATGGCCTGCCCGTGCGCGGCGAGCGCCAGGGCCACGCGCAGCGGGTGCGACCACGTGGCGGTGGCGAGCGGCGTCAGGGGATCAGCCGGATCGAGTCCCATCGGCGGGCCCGCCAGCACGACGTCGGGCCCATCAGGCTGGACGTCCGATGGCAGACGGGCGAGAACCCCCTCCGCGGGCTCCGGGAACCCCTCGGCGACGGCCAGCGCGGCGATCTCCTCATCGATGCCGGGGACGGTGAGCACCGCGAGGCCCTTCCACTCCAGCACGCCCATCGCCTCGGGCATGGCACCCGCATCCACGGCGGCGCGCACGGCCCGCATGAGGACCTCTGTCGCCCGTCGCGGGAGCATGTCCCGGACCTGCTGCGCCGAGATCGGCAGCACCCACGCCGGACAGCCGTCGGGCGTATCGCCCGCGAACAGCCACGCGCGGTAGGCGCGGTCGTGCAGGTGCTTCTTCGAGAGGCCCAGCGCCTCGCGGACGGCGTCGCCGTGGTCACCCCTGGCCCACGCGGGCAGCGAGCGCGCGGCCTCGACTGGGCCCCGCGCGAGGTCGGCGACGCCGAGTGGTGTCACCGGCCCGTCGGCGGGCCGGGTGGGTCAGTCCTCGTCGGGGATGTCGGCGTCGCCATCGATGTCGCCGTCATCGTCCAGCAGGTCGTCGACGTCGTCACTGTTCTCGTCGGCGGTCTCGCCGTCCACGATGCTCGCGTCGGCGGTCTCTTCAACGGTGTCGGCCTCACCCGATGCCACCGCCTCGAGCGCCTCGACGAGCGTGGTGGCCACGCCCTCGGCGGCGTCGTCCTCGGCCTCCATGACCTCATCGTCCTCCAGTTCGAGGAGGAGGGGGTCGGACTCGAACACCGTCGTGTCCGGAAGCTCGCGGTCCTCGGGGCTGCCATCCGGGTTCCAGTGGACGGCGACCTCGCCGGCCAGCATCTCGGCCTCGGCGAGCGCGACGGGGTCGCGCGATGACAGCTCGCCCGGGGCGGGCGGGGGTGCATCCTCGGAGCGCAGCTCCGCGGGGTCGGCCGTGAGCCAGAGCGTGATCTGGCGCGCGCGCTTCGACACCGCGTGGACCAGCGCGTAGCGGCTGCCATCGACGTGCTCGAGAGCGTCATCCAGCCGGCTTCCGTAGAGCATCAACCCTCCAAGGTCTTCCCGTGAACAGCGGCGGAGTGTAGCGCCATCCGTCGGAAGCGATGGTTGACGCGGCGCAACGAGATTGACACTATCCGCACATGAAGCAGGTCAAAGACGCCATGAGCGACCTCAATGCGATGGTCGGCCCCACGCATACGTTGCGCCAGGCCTCGCAGAGGATGATCCAGCACAAGACCGGCGCCGCAGTGGTGGTCGACCCCGAGTTGCCCGGTCCGTGCGTGATCACCGAGCGCGACCTGCTCAAGGCCCTGGCCGCCGGCATGGACATGGACGTCGAGGTGGTGGGCGACCACATGACCGGCTCGCTCATCACGGCGGCACCGGAGTGGGCGCTGCAGACGGCAGCCGATCAGATGGTGCGCCACGGGATCCGTCACGTCCTGGTGTTCCAGGGGCCCGAGCTGATCGGGATCCTCTCGATGCGCGACGTCATCCGCGTGGGTGGGCTCGCCGCCGACGCGGCCGACGCCGCATAGCAGCCGCCGCCCGACCGGCCATGGTCAGGCCCCCGGGTGTGACGCGGCCTGACGTACGGGCGACAGGCTCCTAGGCGGCCTGCTCCAGGTCGACCCGGATGCGCGTGGCGTCGTCTCCGTCGCGCTCGACCGTGACGCGGTCCACCAGTTGGCGCACGATCCACAGGCCCCGGCCGCGACGGGAGTCGGGGTGGGGCGGGTGCTCCCGCACGGCCTCGCCCCAGTCGAAGCCGCTGCCCGCATCGCAGACCTCCACGTGCACGCCGCTGTGCTCGTCAGCCTCGGCCACCACGTGGATGGGCGTGGCTCCATGCTCCTGCGCGTTCGCGATGAGCTCGTCCACCGCCAGCGCGAGGTCGTCCGCGCGCTGGCCGTAGCCCGCCCACGCCGCCAGCTCGTGCACGGCAGCCCGCACCGGGGCGATTTCCCGGGGGTCGCTGCCGATAGTGGCCTCGATGTGTCGTGGATCGCGTGTCACGGGCGGTGTCGGGACAATACGCCGCGCGCGCGGCGACATCCTGCGACGGTGTCAGGCCCCGCGGTCGTCCCCGGGCGACGTGCCTCCCCGGGGTGCACCGCGGGCGCCGCTACGATTCCGCGCGTTCGTCGTTCCCGCCCGGAGGCCCCGTGCCCGCGCTCCGATCAGTTGCCCGTATCGCCGCTGTCGCCGTTGCCGCCGTGGTGCCCGCGAGCATGGTGCCGGCCGCGGCCCTGGCGCAGGATCCTGCGCCGCCCGCGGTTCCGTTCCCCGACACGGCGATCCCCGCCGGTGTCAGCGTGGGCGGGGTGGACGTCTCAGGCCTTGCCGGGCTCGATGCGCGGCAGCGCGTGTACGACCAGTTCGTCGCTGCGCGCCGCGCGCCGATGCCGGTCTCGTTCGGCGGGCGGCAGTTCACGATCAGCCCGGACGCCATCGGCTACACCGCCGACGTGGACGGCGCGATCCTCGTGGCCTATCAGCAGGCGCCCGCGCCGGGCCAGGTGGTGGACGTCCCCGTTCGGGAGTCGATCAGCCGGAACAAGCTGCGCACGGTGCTTACCTGGCGCGCGGCGCAGTACGAGGTGAATGGCAGGGACGCCGCGGTGACGTTGCGGCGACTGCAGCCCATCATCCGGCGTGCGCGGCTCGGCACGGAGATAAACGTCCCGAAGTCGGTGGCGTTGCTCGCGCCGGCGTTCACCGCGCCGCGCCCTGCGACTCCCTATGCGCTCGTCACGAAGAGAGTGCGTCCCACCGTCACGTCGGTCGGGTCGGTGGTGGTCATCGACAAGAAGGCATTCAAGTTGCGCCTCTACCGCGGCACCACCAAGCGCGGGGGCGTGGTCATGAAGCGTGTTCGCACATACCCCATCGCCATCGGCCAGGCGGCGTACCCCACGCCCAGGGGCAACTTCACCGTGATCCAGAAGCAGGTGAACCCGACCTGGTTCCCGCCCGACTCGGAATGGGCCAAGGGCCTCGGCGAGATACCCCCCGGTGACGGAAATCCCCTCGGCACCCGCTGGATCGGCACCTCGGCGCCGGCGATCGGCATACACGGGACGCCGAACCCCTCATCTATCGGCACCGCCGCATCACACGGATGCATCCGCATGTACATCCGCGACGTCGAGAACCTCTATCCGCGCGTGAAGATCGGCACGCGCGTCTTCATCCGCAACTAGGCGGTCATGCCCCGGGCCCGCGCGCGGGTGGGGCGCAGAACGTCGGCGGGCGGGGCCCTGCGGGCGGCCTGGACCTCAGGGATCCCGTGCCAGCAGCGCACGCACGCGGGCGGCCTCGACCGGTGGCATGAGCGCACGGATCACCGTGCCCTCGGGGCCGGCATCCTGGCTGACGTCGCGCCCGTGCGCGTACACCGCGGAGATGACATCGCCGCGCGCGTAGGGCACCTCGAGCTCGACGCGGTCCCAGCGCGCCCGGGCCGTCGCCATCAGGCGATCACGGAGGTCATCGAGTCCCTCGCCGGTGATGGCCGAGGTCATCACGGCCTGCGGATACCGGCGGGCGAGCGCGTCGCGCTCCTCCTCATCCAGCAGGTCGATCTTGTTCAGCACCAGAAGCCGCGGGATGTCCTGGGCCCCAACCTCGTCGAGAACCTCCTCGACGGCCACGGCGCGCGCGGCGCGCCCCTCATCATCCTCTGATGCATCGGCCACGTGGATGATGAGATGGGCGTCGCGCACCTCGTCGAGCGTCGAGCGGAACGACTCCACGAGCTGGTGGGGCAGGTGCCGGATGAAGCCGACCGTGTCAGACACCAGCACCTTCATGCCGTCCTTCTCGAACGAGCGGGTGGTGGCATCGAGCGTTTCGAACAGGGCGTCGTTGACGTCCACCTCGGCCCCGGTGAGGGCATTCATCAGGCTCGACTTGCCGGCGTTGGTGTAGCCGGCGAGGGCCACGCGCGTGACCGCCGAGGCCAGTCGCTCCTCGCGCATGGTGTCCCGGCTCTTCGCCACCTCGGCGATGCGGGCGCGCAGCACTCCCATGCGCGTGCGGATCATCCGGCGGTCGGATTCGAGCTGGCTCTCACCGGGTCCGCGTGTTCCCACGCCGCCGCCGAGGCGCTCGAGGTGCTGCCAGAGCCCCTCCTGCCGGGAGTACGAGTACTCCATCTGGGCGAGCTCCACCTGGAGCTTGCCCGCGGCCGAGCGGGCGTGCAGGGCGAAGATGTCGAGGATCAGGCCGGTGCGATCGACCACCCTCGTTCCGAGCCGGTCCTCGAGGTGCCGTTGCTGGCCGGCGCTGAGGTCGCCCTCGCAGGCCACGAGGTCGGGCTCATTGGCCTTCACCCAGTCCGTGAGTTCCTCGAGGCGTCCCTTGCCCAGGTACAGCCGTGGGTCGGGTCGGTCGCGGTGCTGCACCACCCGGTGGACGACCCGGGCCCCGGCCGTGTCCAGCAGGTCGCCCATCTCGGTGAGGCGGTCGTCCTCCTCCACGGGGGAGCAGTTCAGGGAGGCGATCAGCACCGCTCTCTCGACCTTTCCGACTTCATGCAGCCCGCGCTTGTCATCCGGGTCCTCCTGGCGCCACGCGCGTCCGCGATAGGTGCGCTGGAGTTCCCTACCCACCGTCCACCGCCCCCTGCGTGTCCTCCCGGTTCGATGCCTTCTGCATGAGCTCGACGGTCCGGAGGACCGCGGCGTCATCCACGGGGCCCCTCGCGATCACGAGGAGCGCGGTGTTGCCCGTGACCACGTTGAGCGCGCGCGCCGTCGCCGATCGGTAGCCCTGCGACCCCGGGTACTGCGACGGCGTCCAGGGTGTTCCGTCGGGAACGGCCTCGCGCGCCACCTGGCCGCCGATGGACCGTGCGGGCTCGTTGTCGTCCCAGAGGCTCGCGACGGCTATCAGGCCAGCGCCATCCGGCCCGGTCCATCTACGTGTCGCCGCGGCGCGCAGGCCGCCATCGCGGGCGCTCGCAGCAAGCGCGGGCACCGAGGTTCCCAGCGTCGCGCGGTCGAACTCGCCGGGGCCCGTCGCCGTCTCCGGCCCGGCGATCTCGAGACCGGGACGCGTGGGGAGCACGCGCACGACGAAGGCCGGATTGGTGCCGAGGTCCGCCTGATCCGGGGCTCCTCCGAGCCCACAGCCCGCGACGAACGGCACCGCGGCGATCGCCGCCACGAGGGCCACAGGCCTTAACCGAGACACAATGGCTGCTCGCCGGGATCGCTTCATCAACGCTCTTATACTGACACGAGTGCGGGTTTTCCCCGCGCGGAAAGCAAATTCGGAGGAAAGATGGGCTCCGGCGCCACAACCGGATGGAACTACTTCAAGACCGCGCTCCTCATGGCCGCCCTCACGGGGGTTCTCGTGCTGCTGGGCGGGCTCATCGGCGGTTCCACGGGCCTGATCGTCATGGTCGTATTCGCGGTCGGCATGAACTTCGCCATGTACTGGGGCAGCGGAAAGATGGCGATCAAGATGTCCCGGGCGGTGGAGGTCTCGCCCGAGGAGGCCCCTGAACTCCACGCGATGGTCGAGCGACTGGCCCAGAGGGCCGGCTGCCCGAAGCCGGGCGTCTACGTGACGCCGGACCAGCAGCCCAATGCCTTCGCGTGCGGTCGCAACCCGAAGCATGCCGCAATCGCCGTGACCCAGGGCATCCAGCATGCCCTGACCCCGCGCGAGCTCGAGGGCGTGCTTGCCCACGAGATGGCGCACATCAAGAACCGCGACATCCTGATCGCGAGCGTCGCCGCCATGGCCGCCGGTGCGATTGCCGCCATCGCCAACTGGCTGCAGTTCTCGCTGATCTTCGGTGGCGGTGACGGTGATGACGGGGTGAGTGGCTGGGCCGCACTGGCCGCGATGATCATCGCGCCGATCGGCGCGGTGATGATCCAGATGGCCATCTCCCGCGGTCGCGAGTACGAGGCCGATCGCACGGGTGCCGAGCTCATGGGCGAGAGCGAGCCCCTCGCCGGCGCGCTCGAGAAGCTGCAGATGGGCGCCGAGCGGATCCCGATGGATCCGAATCCCGCGACGGCGCAGATGTATATCGTCAACCCGTTCGCGTCGTTCCACGGCGCCGGCATCACGCGACTCTTCGCCACTCACCCGCCGATGGATGAGCGGATCAGGCGCCTTCGCGCCATGGGCGCCACGATGCCGGCCCAGTCCCAGGAGGCCATCGCATGAGCATCAAGGACATCATCGCCAGCATGATCACGGACGACAGTGCCGCGCATAAGCGGCTCATCGAGTACGTGACGGCGCAGTTGTCCCAGGGCCGTGCGCTGGCCGAGGTCATGAACGACCCGTACGTGACCAACCACCTCGACGTCACCGAGCGGCGGGCGCTCCTCGAGGAGCCCGAGGTCGTGGAGGCCGCGCAGGCGGACGCCCTGGAGGAGATGCGGGCGCACCTCGAGGAGCTCGCAGGCTCCTGACGCACTAGAGTGGCCAGCCCCGCACGGGAGCAGGGTGGTTCATGGAGACATTCTTCGAGCAGAACGACACGCTCCTCGTGTTCGCCCACGGGGTGGTGCTCTTCGCGCTCGGCTTCGCGCTCTGGCTCCAGCGCCGTCGCGCGACGCGCCTCGCGCTGACCTCATCGCTGATCTGGCTGGCCTCGTTCGCGTTCCTGTCGGGGCTGGTGGTGTGGGGATACGTGTTCATCCCCATCCAGGCGACCTACCTCGGGCCGGGCGTGATCGAGGCGCTGGTCATCGTCCGCGCGATCATGCAGACGGTCGCCGTGGTCTTCCTGCTGCAGTTCGGCCTGCGTCTCGTGCCATGGACGCGTCGCCATCTCGCGCCGCTGACCGCCGCATCGGTGGTGGCGTGGGGAGGGATTCTCGTGCTCGCCACCATCCTCGCGAGCGAGGAGGGGTGGACCGTGCTGCAGTGGGAGGCCAGCACGGCCGCGCTCTCGCGCTACGTCTTCGTGATCCCCGGCGCGCTGCTCGCGGCGTACGGCATGTGGGTCCAGCGCGATGAGCTGACGCGGGAGGGCATGACCGGGATCCGCCCATACGCCGCCCTGGCCTCGTGGGCGTTCCTGGCATACGCGGTGGTCGGTGGGTTCATCGTCGAGCCGGCGTCGTGGGCTCCGGGTGGTATCGCGAACGAAGTCGCATGGTTCGACGCGACCGGGCTGCCGCTCGAGGTGGTGCGGGGACTCGTGGCGCTCATATTGCTCCTCGCGTTCATCAAGCTTCTCGACATCTTCGAGGTGGAGGCGGCGCAGCGCGAGGAGGGGCTCGAGCGCGCCCGGGCGGTGGCTGAAGAGCGCGCGCGGTTCGGCCGCGACCTCCATGACGGGACCATCCAGTCGATCTACGCCTCGGGCCTGCACCTGGAGGCCATCGCGATGAACACGTCCGACCCGGATGCGGGGGATGAGCTCCGGACGGTCGTGCGAAGCCTCAACGCGACGATCGACGGCCTGCGTGGGTATATCCGCGGGCTGCAGGCGCGCGACGGGGGTCCGGCCGGCATCTCCTCCGACGTCGACCGCACCGTCGCCGAGTTCGAGGCTGATACGCAGATCGAGGTCGCGTACTCGGTGACCGGCATCGAGACGTCAGGGCCACTGCCCGATGACGCCGGCGAGCACCTGCGGCACGTGACGCGCGAGGCGCTGGCGAACGTGGCGCGGCACGCCGGCCCCTGCACAGTGGAGGTGGCCCTGGAGTTCCACCCGGATGAGCTCAACCTGACCATCGCCGATACCGGTCGCGGGCTCCCCGGCGCCGACGCCGACCGATCGGACCCCGGGCACGGGAACGGGGTCCGTAACATGCAGGAACGCGGGCGCTGGCTCGGCGGCCGATTGGTTGTCGAACCGAATCCCGCGGGCGGCACGCGCGTTGTGCTCGCCGTTCCGCTGGATGATGTAGAGGCAACCGAGATGCCGGCCACGACGCCGGGGATCCCAGACGAGGTGGTCACCCGATGACGCCCAGCTCCACCGACCCGATACGCGTCCTCATCGTGGACGACCACCATGTCGTGCGGCTCGGCCTGCGCTCGCTGCTCTCGCACACGGGCGGATTCCGCGTGGTGGGGGAGGCCGGTTCGGTCGCCGAGTCGGTGCAGATGGCAGCGCAGCTCACGCCCGACGTCGTGCTCATGGACATACGGCTGCCCGATGGCAGCGGCGTGGATGCCTGCCGCAGGATCAAGCAGGAGAACGAGGACATCCGGGTCGTGATGCTCACCTCCTACTCGGACGAGGAGGCGATCGTCGGCTCCGTGATGGCGGGCGCGTCCGGCTACCTGCTCAAGCAGGCCGATGCCGAGCGCCTCACCCAGGCCATCCGCGATGCCGCCTCCGGCGCGTCCACGCTCGACCCGCGCGCCACCGGGGCCCTCCTCAGCCAGTTCCGCGAGCTCTCTGCGAAGCAGGCCGAGGCCGAACTTGCCGGCCTCACCGACCGCGAGCGCCGCATGCTCGCCCTCATCGCCGAGGGCTACACCAATCGCGCCATCGGCGAGGTGCTGCACCTCTCCGAGAAGACGGTGCGCAACCATGTGTCGCAACTCCTTCGCAAGCTCGGCTTCCAGCGCCGGTCGCAGGCCGCGGCATGGGCGGGCGAGCGGAGGCTCGAGCTCCCGCCGGAGTAGCCCGGAAGCCGGTCCGGGGCGGGGCGTGATCGCCGTGGTGGCCATCGGCCACGCCGCGGCGCATGTCGGAGTGACGTCATCCCCGCTGCCACGGTGCGCCGCGTGAGTGCATCCTGCGTGGCCGTCGTGCGGTGGATCGACGGCGGGGTCGGAATCGTCCATGGGGCGGGCGAATCGGGGTACTCCGGGGGCCCCGTTCGGCCACCGCTGCAGGTTCCGTGCGTCCAGTGACCATGCGGCGGGAGGAGTCGGCGCGCCCGCGTGGAAACGTGAGGCGCACCGGCACACTCCCTGGAGGACTTCAGATGGCGCGTCAGGCACGCGTTCTTGCGATGGCGAACCAGAAGGGCGGGGTCGCGAAGACCACGTCCTCGCTGAGCCTTGCCGCGGCCCTCCATGAGAAGGGCCAGCGGGTGCTGGTGGTCGACCTCGATCCGCAGAGCAACCTGTCGATGAGCCAGGGGATCAACGTCGAGAGCCTGCGCGACGGCATGTACGACGTCCTCGTGAAGAGCCTTCCGATCACGGACATCATCCAGGTGCGCGAGATCGACATCGCGCCCGCCGGCATCGAGCTTGCCGGGGCGGAGCTCTCGCTGTCGAGCATGATCGGCCGGGAGCGCGCCCTCCAGCGCGCCCTCGAGCCGGTGCGCAGCCAGTACGACTACATCATCATGGACACCCCGCCCTCGCTGGGGCTGCTCACCATCAACGCGATGGTCGCCGCACAGGGCGTGATCGTGCCGGTGCAGTGCGAGTACCTCTCGCTGCGCGGCCTCGCACAGCTCACGCAGACCCTCGAGCAGGTGCGCGAGCACCTCAACCCCGAGGTGAAGATCTTCGGGATCCTCCCGACGATGTACGACGGGCGCACGATGCACTGCCGGGAGGCGGTGGACGTGCTCATCGACAACTTCGGCGACGTGGTGTTCCGCACGCGCGTCGGCAAGACGGTGCGCTTCGCAGAGGCGCCCGTGCAGGGCAAGAGCATCCTCGCGTACGACAGCACCGGGCAGGCTGCCCGGTGGTATCGCCAGCTGGGTCGCGAGGTGCTGGAGCGCGATGGCGTATGGACCGACGACCTCGAGAGGATGCGCCGCCCGGTGCGTGACGTGAGGCCGCAGTCCGGGCCGAGCCTTAGACTGGCCTCGTGAAGAAGCAGTCCATGCGCGAGGGTCCGCTCGCGGACCTCTTCAGGAGCACCACCCCGGGCGAGGGCGGCGCGCAGGGCATGCAGTCCGAAGCCCCGGCCGAGACCCGTCAGGAGGTGCCCCTGCGCGCGGAGGGCCAGGCCGTGGTACGGGTGGTCGGCGTCGGCGGCGGTGGCTGCAACGCGGTAGACCGCATGATCGAGGCCGGCGTGCACGGCGTCGAGTTCGTGGCCATCAACACCGACCGCCAGGCCCTCGACAGCAGTCGCGCCGACGTGGTGATCCCCGTGGGGGCCGAGGTCACCCGTGGCCTTGGCACCGGCGGCGACCCGGCCCTTGGCGAGATGGCCTTCCGCGAGAGCGAGGAGCACCTGCGCCGCGTGCTGCGCGGCAGCGACCTGGTGTTCATCGCCGCCGGCGAGGGTGGTGGCACCGGCACCGGCGGCGCGCCCGTGGTCGCAAAGGTGGCCCGCGAGCTCGGGGCACTGGCCGTTGCGGTGGTCACGCGCCCGTTCGGCTTCGAGGGCAACAAGCGCGCCAACACCGCGGATCAGGGCATCACGCACCTCAGCGACGCGGCCGACACGGTCATCGTCATCCCGAATGATCGCCTCATGAGCGTGCTCGAGCGCGGGACCAGCGTGATCCAGGCGTTCGCGGTGGCCGACGACCTTCTCCGGCAGGGCGTCCAGGGCATCAGCGACCTCATCACCCTCCCGGGCCTCATCAACGTCGACTTCGCCGACGTGCGCACCATCCTCAAGGACGCCGGCACAGCGCTGCTCGGCATCGGCTACGCCACGGGCGGCAGCCGTGCCACCGACGCGGCCACCGCCGCGATCTCGTCGGCCCTGCTCGAGACCCCGATCGACGGCGCCCGGGGGATCCTCCTGGGCATCACCGGCGGCCCGAGCATGTCGCTCGTCGAGGTCACCGAGGCTGCGCAGGTTGTGGCCGATGCCGCTGACCCCGACGCCAACATCATCTTCGGCGCCACGATCGACGACCAGCTGGACGACCAGGTCTGGGTCACCGTCATCGCCGCCGGTCTCTCCGGCACCCCGGCCCGCGGCACGAGCATGGCGGGCATCGGCTCGCGCACGCCCGCCACCCGGGTCGAGCGCGGCCGCCGCCCGCGCCCGGACAGCACGGCCGCGCTCAGCAGTTCCTCGGACATCGCGGAGCCACCCGAGGCGCCGGACCTCTCGGCGGACGTGCCACCCGCGCCTGAGCCGAAGGCTCCGCCGCTCGCGGCGGCGCCGGATCCCGACCTGCCGGCCGCTCCGGCCGCCACACCGACCCCGCCGCCCGCGTCCGAGGCAACAGGGGTGACCCCGCCGGGCGAGGAGTCCACGCGCCTGTTCTCAGTAGAGGGCGACACCGGATCATCCGACCCGGACGGCGGATCCGCCGCCTAGGGGGGCGCGCCCGGTGATCACGGGCGCGGTCGCCGCGGGCAACCCGCTCTCGGCACGCGCCGGCGCTCGTGCGCTGGCCAGTGGCGGCACGGCCGCTGACGCGGTGATCGCCGGCGCGCTCACCGCTGCAGTGGCAGAAGCTGTGCTGACGGGCCCCGGTGCAGGCGGCTTCCTCCTGGTGCGGCCCCCCGGCGGCCCCGCGACGATCCTCGATTTCTTCGTGGCGGTCCCCGGCCTGGGGCCGCAGGGCCGCCGCCTCGCGCCGGAGGACCTGCACGCATTCACCGTGCCGTTCGGCGCGGCCGAGCAGGTGTTCCACATCGGGCCGGCGTCGGTCGCCGTTCCCGGAATGCTCGCGGGCCTCGATGAGGCATCACGGCGATTCGGACGGCTTCCCCTGGCCGATCTGGTGCGACCGGCCGCCGATCTCGCGCGCGAGGGCGTGGTGGTGGGTGAGGAAGCCGCGTACCTGCACCGGATCCTTGAGGACATGCTGCGCCACACCCCGTCGTCCGCGGCGCAGTTCACCCCAGACGGCAGGCCGGCAGGGCCAGGCGCCACGCTCGTATTCGACGACCTCGCCCGCACGCTGGATCGCTTCGGGAGCGAGGGTGCCTCGTGCATGTATGGAGGAGCGGTGGGTGAGGACATCGTCCAGTACCTCGCCGGGGCCGGTGGCCTGGTGACCCATGACGACATGACGACCTACCGCGTGGTCGAGCGAGCACCGGTGGAGGTGGAATTCCGGGATGTCACGGTGCTGACGAACCCCCCGCCATCGAGCGGCGGGATACTGATTGCCGCCGCACTCGACGACCTGCACGCTCATCCCGCGCCGGCCGACGAGGCCGAGTTCTACGCGGGGATGGCCCGCGCGCAGGCCGCGGCCAACGCCATGCGGGGCCCCGGCTTCCACGACGGGCTCGCGGACGAGGACTTCCTCGAGCGCTTCTGGGCGGCTCTGCGCGCGGCCGAGTCCAGCGGTGCGCCACCGTCGCGGAAGCCCACCGGCACCACCCACGTGAGCGCCATCGATGCCGAGGGCGGGATGGCCAGCCTGTCCTCCTCGAACGGCTCCGGCTCCGGCGTGGTTCCGCCGGGCACCGGCGTGCTGCTCAACAACATGCTGGGCGAGAGCGATCTCAATCCCGCAGGGTTCGGCTCGCTGCCGCCGGGCGTGCGCATGACCTCGATGATGGCGCCGACGCTGCTCCTGCGCGATGGTGAGCCGCTCGCCGCCGTCGGCTCGGCGGGCTCCAACCGGTTGCGCTCTGCGATCCTCATGGTCGTCGCCGGGATGGTGGACAGCGGCCTGGCCCCTGCAGACGCGGTCGGCAGGCCACGGGTGCACCACGAGGGCGGTGGGCTGGATGTGGAGGGCGGGGTCCCCGCCCCGGCGGTGCGTGCGCTCGAGGCCAGTGGCGTCGACCTGCGTCAATGGGATGAGGCGAATCTCTACTTCGGCGGCGTCTCGGCGGTGGGCATGACCGCGTACGGCCTTGCCGCCGCAGGTGACCCACGACGGGGCGGTGGCGCCGCCGGGGTGGATGACGACGGACGGGTGGTGGATCTGTGAGCACACGTGAGGTGACGGTGGGCGAGAGGACCTTCGAGTTGGTGGCCGAGCCGCCGCGGACCTCGCTCACCGACGATGCCCACACCCTGTGGGGGTTCAACGTGGATGTGCGGGAGGGCGGGCAGGTCATCGCCATCAAGACCTGCTTCGTGGGGCGGGTCAGCCTGCAGGCCCGCATGCCGGAGGCCCTTCAGGGGACCGCGGAGGACATCGCCACCGCGGTGCACGCGCTCGCGTTCGACAAGATCGCGGAGGGGCTCGCCGACGGCGAGATCGACGACGCGCTGGTGTTCGCCTAGCGGCCCGGGGTCCCCATGGCCCCGCCTCTCACGCGGCGGTGCGGTCCTGCGGAGCCGGGCGCATGCCGCTGATCTCCACGGCCACGGCGATGGCGTCCTGGCGCTCGTCGTCAGGGGCCTCGTCGGCGATCCGCCATGCCTCGCGGGCGGCCCAGCGAAGGCGCTCGGCCTCATCCGGGCGACCCTTCGCATCACGTGCCTGCTGTACGAGGCTCTCGAGCACCCGTGAGCGCTCGCGGGGGCTGAGATCGCTCTGCGTGTACCCGCCGCCCTGGCGCATGAGCACCCAGAACACGAACAGCAGGAGAGGAACCTTGATGGCGAGGAAGACGATGAGCGCGCCCAGTGCCAGCGTCTCGGGGCCGAAGGCGGCGCCCGCGAACGAGACCATGACCGTGCTGAGCACGACGGCCACGGCGAGGATCGCCACGACGGCGAGTGCGCGCCACCCGTGGAGATCGCCATCGCGGTCGTAGAACAGGCGCACCGCCCAGTTCTGGCGGGCAGCGCGCGCGCGGTCGTCGCGTGTGATCCCCATCGGTGCCGACGCTAGCACCGCCTCATCAGCCCGGGGGCAGTACCTGCCCATGGGCGGCTCCGACACCGACGGATGTCCCGTCGGGCACCTCGTGGCGCACCAGCGCGAGGGCCATCCACCCGGCGCCGGGAACCTCGGCGGCGCTCGTCACGGTGCCGACGACGGCCGTTCCCCCGGCATCGGATGCCGTCACGTCCGCCCCGACGGGGACGGGTCCGTCCAGCCCGATGCGCGCGAGTCGCCGGTTGGCGTGCCCGCGGTAGTGAAGGCGCGCCACGGTCTCCTGCCCCAGGTAGCACCCCTTCTCGTACGACACCGCATCGTCGAGCCCGGCTTCCTGCACCAGCGTGCGCGCGCCGGTGTCGACGCCGGTGGCCGGTGCGCCCCGTGCGATCCGCACGGCCTCCAGCGCACCGGGCGGCGAGAGCGTGATGCCAGCGCTGCCTGCGAGAGCGGCGGGGTCGTCCGCGAGCACTTCGAGGGTGCCGGGGATTGCGCCGGGCACGTGCAGATCACCGGCGCCGGAGAGCGCCGGCGCGAGGTCGTCGCTCACCACCAGGACCCGCGCATCCTCCGGCCCCAGCACAAGCGCATCCTCCGACACATGGTGCTGGGCGATCAGCGCCACTCCGTCGGCGGCGGGCGGCGGGTCGAGCAGTAGCGTGAAGGCCTGATCGCCGTCGCGGGCAACGGCCATCTGGGCCACGAGGTGCCCCTGCGGGGTGAGGATCAGCGAGCGCACGGCGGAGCCGACGGGAAGCGCCGCGATGTCCGCGGTGAGGAGTCCGTGGAGCAGAGCCTGTGCGTCGGGGCCCTCGACCCAGGCGATGCGCCGCGGGACGACGGCCGCGACGGGTGGGCTCACGGCAGGGCGACCTTGCCGTTGGTGCGCGCGCGGGCGGCCGCGAGGCGCTCGCGGTCCGCTCCCTCGAGGGCCGCCGCGAGGATGTCGCGCACCATGGCCAGGCGCACCTCCTCATCACGGCACTCGAGGAGGTCCTGCTTCGGCTCGGCCGGCATCTCGATCATGCCGGCGAGGGCGTAGGACAGCGGGATGTCGTCGCGGATGGGCGGTGCGGCGTCTGTGCCGGCGACCTCGGCGACGAGCCGCGCGAACAGGTCGCGCACCTCATCGTGGAGCTCGGCAGGCGCATCGGGTGCGGTGTCGGCCACCTCCTCGACCCATGCTGAGAAGTAGAGGCGCCCGGACGTCTGCTCGAGCACACGGACCACCTGTCCGCCGGCGACGGTCACGTTCATGCGTCCGTCGACGAAGCGGCGACCGAGTGCCACGAAGCGTGCTGTGCACCCGATGGGGGAGGCGCCCTCGCCGTGATCCTGGAGGATCACGAACGGGCGGTCGTCGAGCACGCAGTCGGCCATCAGCTGGCGGTACCGCGGCTCGAACAGGTGCAGCGGCGCGCGCTCGCCCGGCAGCAGAACGAGTCCGAGCGGGAAGAGGCCGAGGTCGTCGAGTTCCGGCATCGGCGGCGAGTGTAGCCTCCGGCCCGTGCCCGACGCGTCGCATCTCGACCACGCGCTGATACGGCCGAACCTCGCGTCGGTGCAGCCGTACGTGCCCGGGCGCCCCCTCGCAGAACTGCGACGCGAGCTCGGTGACCTGCCCATCACGAAGCTCGCGTCGAATGAGGGTCCCTATCCGCCGTTCCCCGCGGCCACCCAGGCGATCCGGGACGCGGCCGGCGAGCAGAACCTCTACCCGGACCCCGGCGCCTGGGACGTCCGCGATGCGCTGGCCGAGCGCCACGGCATCCCCCAGGAGCGAATCGTCGTGGGAAACGGCATGGACAGCCTCATCAAGATCCTGTGCCTGGCCATGCTCGATCCCGGTGACGAGATCGTGATGTGCTGGCCCTCGTTCGTGTCGTACCGGCAGGGCGCCACGGTCCAGGGCGCCACGTGGACCCCGGTACCGCTCGACGCCGGGGGTGCGTACGACCTCGACGCCCTCGCGGGTGCCGTGGGCCCCGCGACGAAGATCGCCGTGGTGGTGAGCCCAAACAACCCGACCGGCGGCGTGGTGAGCGACGAGGCGCTGCGGCGGTTCCTCGACGCCCTGCCGTCGCACGTGCTCCCCGTGATCGACGAGGCCTACTTCGAGTACCTGCCGGCCGGCTCGCACGACGGCGTGGCGCTGCTGCGCGAGGGGCGGCATCTCGTGGTGATGCGCACCTTCAGCAAGGCCTACGGCCTCGCTGGCCTGCGCGTGGGATGGATGGCGGGACCCGACGGCCTCGCCGAGGCCCTGTCGCCGGTGCGCAACGCGTTCGACGTCAATGCCGTGGCGCAGGTGGCGGCCGTGGCATCGCTGGCCGATGCGCCCGAGCATCTCCCGGGCCGGATCGCCACGGCGACCGCGGAGCGCGAGCGCATGGCCGACGGTCTCCGGGCCCTCGGCCTCGACCCATTGCCGTCGTCGGCCAACTTCGTGTTCGTGGAGGTCGGCGCGCAGCGGGCCGCGGCGATCGACGCAGCCCTCACGCGGCGCGGGGTGATCGTGCGTCCCACGGGTGGCTTCGGTGCCCCAGGGGGGCTTCGCATCACCGTCGGCCTCCCCGAGCACACCGACCGCCTGCTCGCGGCGATGGCCGACGCGCTCCAGGAGGCGGCATGACGGGGGAGCGCCGGTCATGACCCCCGCGGACGTCGCAGAGGGAGTGCTGGCCGGCCGGCGCCGTGCCATCGGCCGC
Source organism: bacterium (assembly GCA_029977205.1). Taxonomy (GTDB): domain Bacteria; phylum Actinomycetota; class Thermoleophilia; order Miltoncostaeales; family Miltoncostaeaceae; genus SYFI01. The sequence goes on along the minus strand of JAPOLI010000003.1, from coordinate 52,241 downwards.
GCCATCTCGATGGCCGAGTCGCTCGGGCCCGATGGGCGCGAGGTCATGCGTCTTCTGCATCCGCGCGCGGGCACGGCCATGCGGGTGGGGATCACGGGCTCCCCCGGTGCCGGCAAGAGCACCCTGTCCGCGGCGCTCGTGCGCCATCTGCGCGCCCGCGGCCTGACCGTCGCGATCGTGAGCGTCGATCCCACGAGCCCGTTCACCCAGGGGGCGGTGCTCGGTGACCGCATTCGCCTCGTGGACCACTTCCTCGACGACGGCGTGTTCATCCGATCGATGGCGAGCCGGGGGCATCTGGGCGGCCTCGCCGAGGCCACGGGCGATGCCGTGACCATTCTCGATGCCGCCGGGTTCGACGTGGTCATCGTCGAGACCGTGGGGGCCGGCCAGAACGAGGTCGAGGTGCAGGCGCTCACCGAGACGGTGATGCTGGTGCTCATGCCGGGGAGCGGCGATGCGATCCAGGCCATCAAGGCGGGTGTCATGGAGATCCCCGACGTGGTGGTGATCAACAAGTCGGATCGCCCGGGTGCCGACATCCTCGCCGGTGAGGTGGAGTCGGCCCTCACGCTCGTGCCGACGGACGGCTGGCTGCCTCCGGTGGTGCTCACCCAGGCGCTTGACGGAACGGGCGTGGCGGAGGCCTGGGAGGCCGTCGAGCGCCATCGGGCCGACCTGGTGGCCTCGGGTCGTGCCGAGGAGCGGGCCCGCGACGGCATGCGGCGCAACCTGAGGTCGCTGGCCCTCGAGCGCCTGGCCCGCGATCTGGCGGCGCGCGCCGACGATGAGGCCCTCGACGGGCTCGTGGATCGCGTGATCGCCCGCGAGATCGACCCGGCAACGGCCATCGACAGTATCCTCGGGCCGGTATCCACTGGGGAGGACTGATGTCGAGGGACGGCGGCCCGCCCGATCAACGGGGTGACGGCACCTGGAAGGCAGTCCTCGGCATCGCCGCGGGGATCCTCCTCGTGTGGTTCATCATCGCGAACTCCCAGCAGGTCGAGGTGACCTGGTGGGTCGTCGACACCTCCACGAGCCTCATCGTGGTCATCCTCGTGTCGGCGCTCCTCGGCGCCGGCGTCACCTACCTCATCACCCGGTTCCGCGGGCGTGACCGCGAGACGGACACGGAGCACGGTTCGTGACGGAGGACCGCGAGCGCCTCTCGCGAGAGCGCGTGGTCGAGGCCGCCCTGACGGTGATCGACGAGTCAGGGGTGACGCGCTGCAGCATGCGCGCGGTGGCCTCTGAGCTCGGGGTGGAGGCGATGTCGCTGTACCACCACGTGCCGGGCGGGAAGGCCGAGATGATGGACGGCGTGGTGGCCCTGGTGCAGACCGAGTTCGTCTCGGCGCTCGACCTCACCGGCGACTGGCGACACGACATGGCCATGTTCTCGCGTGCCTACCGTGCCACGCTGTCGGATCACCCGAACGTCGTCGCCATGATCGCGGCACGCCCCTCGGTGGCCTATCGGAGTAGCACCGCCCTGGTGGGGCCGCTCTTCAGCGCCATGGAGGACGCCGGCTTCTCGCGCCAGGACGCCCTGCGCGCCGTCCGCGTGGTCTCACGGTGGACGATCGGCTTCACGATGGGAGAGGCGTCGGCCATCGAGAACAGCGCGGCGATCGCGGAATTCGACGAGCCGCTTCTGGCCGAGGTGTTCGCCGACATCGCCCGCGGGGAGGACGAGGTCTTCGAGTTCGGGCTCGAGGCGCTCCTCGACGGCCTCGAGGCGCGCCTGGGCGCCTGATCAGCGCGCGCGGATCGTCACGTCGCCCGCTGATGCGCTGGCGATGATCACCCGGCCGGAGGAGGGGGTGTCGGCGATGCCCTCGAGATTCACCGAGCCCGCCCCCGCGCTGGCGTCGATGCGGTAGTCGCCGCGCGGCACCACGACGGTGACGCCCCCCGCGGTCGTGGACGCCTCGACGCGATCGGGCGCCCCCTCGGCTTCGACGCGGACATCGCCGGCCGTGCTCGATGCCCGGATGTCGCGCGCGCGCGAGCGCAGCACCGCCACCCCGCCGGCGGTGCTCTCCGCCACGACGGCGCCGGACGTTCCCGTGACCATCACCGATCCGGCCGTGCTCGTGGCCCGCACCGACGCCGCCGGGGGCATCACGACATCGAAGTCCACCGAGCAGCCGGTGAGCACGCCGAGGGTCGGGCAATCGGTGTCGAGCACCACGGTCCCACCGGTGCTGCTGGTCATGACCTCGGGGGCGAAGAAGGCATAGCCCTTGGTGACGCGGGCGATGAGCCGGTCATCTGCGCCCGCATCCACGGCGATGGCCCCCGCCCCGGTCTCGACCGACACATCGGTCACCGGCCCCGGGGCCGTGAACACGTCGGTGAGCTCCGTGCGCGCGACGGTGCGCGTGATGAGGAGTGCCACGCCCGCGGCGATGGCCATGAGGAGGATGAGCGTGAGGAGGCGCTTCACGTAAGCCGCGCCACCCGCGCGGCGACATCCGCGGCAAGCCGCACGCCGAACCCGGATGCGTGGTCCCCCTGCATGGCGGTGCCCGCGACGTCCACGTGGCACCACGGGCGCCCCTCGGTGAAGTCGCGCAGGAAGCGCGCGGCGTAGACGGCCCCGGCCTGGCGCTTCTTCGCGGCGTTGCTGAGGTCGGCAACGGGGCTCTTGACCAGTGGGTCATACCCCGGGTGCAACGGCATCGGCCAGCACAGGTCGCCGGTCTCGTCACCCGCCTCGCGCACGAGCTCGGTGAAGGTCGGGTCCGACCCGAACAGCCCGGCGTACACCTCGCCGATGGCCACGACGATGGCCCCGGTGAGAGTCGCCATGTCCACGATGCGTGTCGCGCCCTTGCGCGCGCAGTAGGTGAGCGCGTCGGCCAGGATCAGCCGCCCCTCGGCATCGGTGTTCGTCACCTCGATGGTCATGCCGTTCATCGCGGTGAACACGTCGCCCGGCTTCATCGCGGTGCTGCTCGGCATGTTCTCGGTGGATGGCACGACGGCCAGCACCTCCGTCGGCAGCTCCAGGTCGGCGATGAGCCCCATGGCGGCGATCACCGCGGCCCCGCCGGCCATGTCCATCTTCATCTCCTCCATCCCCGCGGCGGGCTTGATGGAGATCCCACCGGTGTCGAAGGTGACGGCCTTGCCCACGAGCCCGAGGACCTCGCGGTTGCGTCGCACGGCCTTCGGCGGGCGGTAGCGCATGACGATCATGCGCGGCGGCTCGGCCGACCCCTGGGCCACCGCGAGGAGCGCCCCGGCCTTGAGGGTGGTGAGCTCACGAGGTCCGAGGACGTCGATCGACAGCGCGCGTCGGCCGCGCGCCACCTGCTCGGCGCGCTTCGCGAGGATCGTCGGGGTCATGTGGTTCGCCGGTGTCTCGGCGAGCTCGCGCGCAAGGTTCACGGCCTCGGCGGTTGCCGCCACGGCGCGCGTTCCGGCGGGCGGCAGGGCACCGCCTCCCACGATCACGTCGGAGATGCCCCGCTCGCGCCGTCGGCCCTTCGTCGCGCCCGACGACCGGAAGGCCTCGAGTCGCCACGCGCCGGTGGCGATCCCCTCGGCCATCGCGCGAACGTCCCCGCGGTCGGTGTCGGCCGGTGCCAAAAGTGCCACCTTCCTCGCTCCGGCGTCGCGTGCCGCGCGCGCGGCCGCGCGTCCCGCGGCGGCCCAGGCGCCCCGGTCGGGCTCGTCGCCCACCCCCGCCAGCAGCACGCGACTGGCGCGGAGGTCGCCGCGCGTGTGCAGGACACGCACCTGCCCCGCGGCACCGGTCACCTCGCCGTCGGCGATCACCGATGACACGAGCCCGCCCAGCGCTGCATCGACTGCCGCGAGCGGCCCGTCCAGGTCGCCGGGCGGAGAGGGGACCGGCACGACGAGGGCATCGGCCGTGATGCGGGTGGGGTCCGTGGCGCGGCTGCTCGTGACGTTCATGCTGTCGTTCCTCGTTCGTGGGCGATCGCTCGTAGTGTGCCCGTCCCCGCGGTCACCGGCCACGGGAGCGGGGCGCCCCTCCGGCGCCGACCCGGGTGGCATCCACCCGGTATCCTGCGCGCCCTATGGGACGCCCGATTCGCGTAGTCATCGCCAAGCCCGGACTCGACGGCCACGACCGAGGGGCCAAGATCGTCGCGCGGTCACTGCGCGACGCCGGCATGGAGGTCATCTACACCGGCCTCCACCAGACCCCCGAGCAGATCGCGGCGACTGTGGTGCAGGAGGATGCCGACGCCGTCGGGCTCTCGATCCTTTCGGGAGCCCACATGACCCTCGTTCCGCGGGTCATGGAGCTGCTCGGCGCCGAGGGCGCCGACGACGTGCTGGTGATCGTGGGTGGGACGATCCCCGCGGACGACGCCGAGGCGCTGCGCGACATGGGCGTGGCCGCTGTCTATACGCCGGGTGCCCCCGTGGACGACATGGTGTCGTTCCTCGAGGGCGCCGTCGCCGCCTAGTGGCCGTCCAGCGCGAGCGGCGCGGCGCCGTGCAGGTGCTGGTGCTCGACCGCCAGGAGGCGCTCAACGCCTTCTCGCCCGAGCAGATCGATGAGCTCGTCGCGGGGCTCACCGACGCGGCCGCGGATCCCGGGGTGCGCGCGGTGGTGCTCACCGGCGCGGGCCGCGCGTTCTCCGCCGGCGCGGACATCAGCCGCATGGCCGCGATGGACGTGGACGCCGCACGCGAGTTCGCCGCCCAGGGGCACCGGATGTGCCGGGCCATCGAGGACCTCCCGGTGCCGGTCATCGCCGCCATCAACGGATTCGCGCTCGGCGGCGGGTGCGAGGTCGCGCTGGCCTGTGACATCCGCCTCGCATCCGACGCGATGAAGATCTCCCAACCCGAGGTGGCCCTGGGCATCCCGCCCGGCTGGGGCGGCACGCAGCGGCTGCCGCGCATATGCGGGGAGGGATTCGCGAAGCGGATGATCCTCACCGGGGCGATGATCGGGCCCGATGAGGCACGTGCGGCCGGGCTTGTCTCGGCCGTGCATCCCGCGGACGCCCTCATGGACGCCGCCGTGGCGATGGGCGAGGAAATCGCGCAGAAGTCCCCGTCGGCGGTCGCGCTCTCGAAGGGCCTCATCCACGCCGCGCTCGGTGAACGCGACGATCTGCTGGCCGCGGAGGCTGAGGCGTTCGCGCAGCAGTTCGCCCACCCCGAGCGCCGTGAGGGCATGACCGCATTCCTCGAGAAGCGCCCCCCGGCGTGGGTCGGCTAGGCGCCTGACAGTCGGCCCGAGGTGGCCGTACCCACGCGTCCCGTCCCGACGCCGTTGGTATGCTCGCCGCCGTTCGCAGGGTTCCGTGCATCACCCGTGCGCGGGCCCATGTCAACTTCCAGGAGCCCGTCTTCGTGAAGATCGCCGTATGCGTCAAAGAGGTGCCGGACACGACCGCCGAGAAGCGGATCGACCCGGGCACCGGCCGCCTCGTCCGTGACGAGGGCGACCGCATGCTGAATGAGTTCGACAAGTACGCCGTGGAGGAGGCGGTGCGGCTGAAGGAGGCCGGCGCCGCCGACGAGGTGATCCTCATCTCCCTGGGCCCCGACAAGGCCGTGGAGTCGCTGCGGCAGGGCCTGGCCATGGGCGCCGACAGCCTGGTGCTCGTGAGCGATCCGGCCGCTGCCGGGTCCGACTACCTCGGCACCGCCAACGCACTGGCCAAGGTGCTGGAGGACTCCGGCGCCGACCTGGTGCTGCTGGGCAGCGAGGCCACCGACGCCCGCTCGGGCGTGATGGCCGCCGCTCTCGGCGAGGTCTCGGGCCGTGCCTGGGTGACCGCCGCCAACTCGCTCGCCGTGAACGGCGGCAGCATCACCGTCGAGCGCCAGAGCGACGACGGGGTGGACACCGTCGAGTTGCCGCTGCCGGCCGTGGTCTCGGTGACCAAGGCCATCAACGAGCCGCGCTACCCGTCGCTCAAGGGCATCATGGGCGCGAAGAAGAAGCCGCAGGAGGTCAAGTCGCTGGCGGATGCCGGCATTGACGCCTCCACCGTCGGTGAGGCCGGCGCGAAGACCACGGTGCTCGGCGTCGAGACGCCTCCCGCACGACAGGCCGGCCAGGTCGTCAAGGACGACGGCAACGGCGCCCAGCAGATTCTCGACTTCCTGGTCGAGAAGAAGATCGTCTGACCCCGGACTCGGAACCGAAAGGACTTAACGACATGGCAGGCATCCTCGTCGTCGCCGAGCCCCAGGGCAGCGGCTTCCGTCGCGTAGGCCTCGAGATCCTCTCGAAGGCGCGCGAGCTCAAGGACTCCGTCGGTGGGCCGCTCGCGGCCTACGTCGGCGGCTCGGGCGTGGCCGACCAGGCCGCGCAGCTCGGTGCGTACGGCGCCGAGAAGGTGTTCGTGGCCGATCACGAGGCGCTGGGCACGGGCCTGGCCGCCCCGCACGTGGACGTCCTCGCGCAGCTCCAGGCCGAGAACGACTTCTCGGCCATCCTCTTCGGCGGCACCGTGCAGGGCCGTGATACCGCGGCCGCCCTTGCGGCGCGCCTCGGCGCGGGCCTCAACAGCGACTCCACCGACCTGGCGCCCGGCGGCAGCGGCATCCAGGCCACGCGTCCGGCCTTCGGTGGCCAGAACCTCGTGCAGAGCACATGGACGGGCGGCCCGCAGATCGCGCTGGTGCGGCCCAACTCGTTCCAGGCCTCCGAGAGCGGTGGGTCGGCCGAGGTCGTGGCGGTCACCCCGGCGATCTCCGGTGACGCCCTGCGCGCCACGGTGACGGCCCGCAAGCCTGCGGAGGAGGGGAAGATCAGCCTCGAGGAGGCCAGCATCATCGTCTCCGGCGGCCGTGGCCTCGGCGCCCCCGAGAACTTCTCGGTGGTCGAGGCGCTCGCCGCCTCGCTCGGCGCGGCTGTCGGCGCGTCGCGCGCTGCGGTGGACGCCGGGTGGTACCCCCACCCGAATCAGGTGGGGCAGACCGGCAAGACCGTCTCGCCGAACCTGTACATCGCGTGCGGTATCTCGGGCGCCGTGCAGCACAAGGTCGGGATGCAGACGTCCGACGTGATCGTGGCGATCAACAAGGACGAAGAGGCCCCGATCTTCCAGTTCGCCGACTTCGGCGTGGTGGGGGACCTCTTCGAGATCGTCCCGCAGCTCACCGAGCTCATCAACCAGCGTAAGGGCTAGGCCCCTGCGGGCATGAACCGCGGCGCGGTCGGGGCTGTGCCCCGGCCGCGCTATCATGCCGCCTCCGCGGCGCCGACCGGGCCGCGCACACCGAGGGAATCGAGAGGGAACGTGAAGGCAGAGATCCACCCCGAGTACGTCGTCTCCGAGGTCACCTGCACCTGCGGGAACCACTTCACGACCCGCTCCACACAGCCCGAGATCCGCGTCGAGATCTGCGCCGAGTGCCACCCGTTCTACACGGGCAAGCAGAAGATCGTGGACACCGGCGGGCGCATCGAGCGCTTCAACAAGAAGCGGCAGAAGGCGCAATAGCGCCGCAGGGCGCCGCGGGCGCCCCGCCAGGGGTGGAAGCCAGCCGTGCCCGCGCCTGATCGCATGCGGATCACGACCAGAGGCATCAGGCTGAGGGTGTGGCCGTCGTGAGCGGCGTCGCACCGCTCGTCGATCAGATCGAGCGCACCCGTGCCGAGCTGGCCGAGGCCCTGTCCGAGCCGGACGCCGCGGCCGACCGCACCCGCTACGCCGACCTCACCCGCCGCTACTCCGGCCTCGAGGAGGCGGCCGCGCTCGCGGCGCGGTGGCGCGATGCCACCCAGCAGGCCGTGGAAGCCCGCGAGATGCTGGCGGATGACGACGACCCCGACATCCGCGCGCTGCTGAAGGAGGCGGAGGCCGAGATCGAGGAGCTCGAGCCCCTCATCCGCGAGGCCATGGTGGAGCCCGACCCCAACGACTCCCGCGATGTGATCGTGGAGGTGCGCGCGGGTGCCGGGGGTGAGGAGGCCGCCCTGTTCGCCCGGGACCTCCTCGACATCTACCAGCGGTACGCGGCGGCCCGCGGCTACACGGTGGAGCTGCTCGACGTGAGCGATGCCGATGCCGGCGGCCTGAAGGAGGCCACCTTCGCGGTGAAGGGCTCCGGCGCGTTCAGCGTTTTCAAGCACGAGGGCGGCGTGCACCGCGTGCAGCGCGTGCCGGCCACCGAGAGCCAGGGTCGCATCCACACGTCGACCGCCACCGTGGCCGTGATGCCCGAGGCCGAGGAGGTCGACGTGCAGATCGACCAGAACGACCTGAAGATCGACGTCTACCGCTCGAGCGGACCGGGTGGGCAGAGCGTGAACACCACCGACTCCGCCGTGCGCATCACGCACATCCCCACGGGCGTCGTGGTGTCGATGCAGGACGAGAAGAGCCAGCTCCAGAACAAGGAGCGCGCCATGCGGGTGCTGCGCGCCCGCCTGCTGGAGAAGGCGCAGGCCGAGCAGGAGGCCGCGATGCGCGATACCCGTCGCGCGCATGTGGGCAGCGGGGACCGCTCCGAGAAGATCCGCACCTACAACTTCCCGCAGAACCGCGTGACCGACCACCGCATCGGCGTCACCGTCCCGCTCAAGGAGCAGGTGCTGCAGGGGCAGCTCTCGGCGCTCACCGACGCCCTGCAGGCCGAGGAACGCCGCCTGCTGCTCGAGCAGCAGGTGACCTAGAGCCGCCCGGCCTTCTGCCTTCGGTCGGCCACGCACTCGGGCGGATGCGGGTGCGGCCGGGTTCCACCCCTGTCGGGGCGGCTGGCATCCTGTCGGGCGTGAGACTGGCCGAGGTGCTGCAGAGGTCGACGGAGTGGCTCGCGGGCAGGGGGTCGGACTCCCCGCGCCTTGATGCCGAGGTGCTGATCGGGCATGCGCTGGGGCTTCAGCGGATCGCCCTCTACACCGAGGCGGACCGGCCGCTGACCGATGATGAGATGGCCACCTGCCGTGCCCTGATCGCGCGCAGGGGGGAGTTGGAGCCCGTGGCCCACATCACCGGGCGGCGTGCGTTCGGCAGACTCGACCTCGAGGTGACCCCCGACGTGCTCGTGCCCCGCCCCGATACCGAGGTGGTCGTCGACGTCGTGGTGGAGGTGGCGCCCGAGGGCGCGAGGATCGTCGACTGGGGCACGGGCTCGGGCGCGATCGCCCTCTCGGTCGCGGACCTGCGCCCTGATGTGACCGTGGTGGGCCTCGAGCAGAGCGCCGCGGCCCTCGCGGTGGCGCAGCGCAACCTCGCCGCGGCTCCGGAGCTGGTCGACCGGGTGCGCCTGCTGGAGAGCGACGGCATGACGGCCGTCGTCGGCGAGCCGTTCGACCTGGTGGTGAGCAATCCGCCGTACCTGGTGCCCGCCGACCTGGAGAGGTACCCGGCCCTTCGCCACGAGCCCGAGCAGGCGCTCGTGGCCGGCCCGGTGGGAACGGAGGATCACGCCCGCGTGGCCGCCGAGGCCGCCGTCGCGCTCGCGCCGGGGGGGTGGCTGGTGCTCGAGGTGGGCGAAGGGCAGGCCGAGGCCGTGGAGGGGATACTCGCCACGGCGGGCTTCGCCGATCTGGGGCGTCGCGCCGACCTCGCCGGGATCACCCGGGTCATCTGGGGCCGTTCGGCCCCGCCGGGGGCCCCCGCCTCCCCCGGTTCGTGATTTATCCTTGCCGCATCCGTCAGCAGTCGAGAGCCGGAGCGCGCGAGTGAGTTTCTTCGATTCCGAGAGCCAGCTGTCCCAGGACGTGTCGGAGGCCGACCCGGCCGTCGCCGGCCTTCTCAGGCGCGAGCTGGAGCGCCAGGCCGAGACGCTCGAGATGATCGCCAGCGAGAACTTCACGAGTATCGCGATCCTGCAGGCCGTGGGGTCGGTGCTCACCAACAAGTACGCCGAGGGGCTTCCCCACAAGCGCTACTACGGCGGCTGCGAGGTGGTGGACGAGGTCGAGGACCTCGCCATCGCGCGGGCCACGGAGCTGTTTGGCTGCGACCACGTCAACGTGCAGCCGCACTCCGGCAGCACCGCCAACGAGGCCGCCTACAGCGTGCTGCTGGAGCCCGGCGACCGCGTGATGGGCATGTCGCTCGCGCACGGCGGCCACCTCACCCACGGCCTCAAGGTGAACTTCTCGGGCCGCATGTATGAGTTCCACGGGTATGGGGTGAACCCCGACTCGCACCGGCTCGAGATGGAGGACATCCGCGCACAGGCGCTCGAGGTGCGCCCGAAGCTCATCGTCGCCGGTGCCAGCGCGTACCCGCGCACGCTTGACTTCCCGGCCTTCCGCGAGATCGCGGACGAGGTGGGCGCGCGGCTCATGGTGGACATGGCTCACATCTCGGGCCTCGTGGCCGGGGGCGTGCACCCGAGCCCGGTGGGCATCGCGCACGTCGTCACCTCGACGATGCACAAGACGCTGGGTGGTCCCCGGTCGGGGTTCATCATGTGCGATGAGGAGTTCGGGAGCGCAATCGATCGCGCGGTATTCCCGGGCCTGCAGGGCGGTCCGCTGATGCACGTGATCGCCGGGAAGGCCATCGCGTTCGGCCAGTGCCTCACCCCGGAGTTCCGCGAGCGCCAGCAGCGCACGGTCGACAATTGCCAGGCCATGGCGGAGGCCCTGCTCGCGGGCGGCATCCAACTCGTCACGGGCGGCACCGACAACCACCTGGTGCTCGTGGACCTCTCCCAGACACCGCTCACCGGCGTGGACGGCGAGGAGCGCCTCGAGCGCGCCGGGATCACGGTCAACAAGAACGGCGTGCCCTTCGACGAGCGCCCGCCCACCGTGACCTCGGGCGTGCGCATCGGCACCGCAGCGCTGACCACCCGCGGGATGGGCCCGGACGAGCTGCGGGAGGTCGGCGGGATCATCGCCGAGGCCCTCACGCCGGAGACCACTGAGGCCGATCTCGATGCGCTGCGGCAGCGCAGCAAGGCCGTGGGCGACCGCTTCCCGCTCTATCCCCAGCTCATCGCCGAGACCGCCCGCGTCTGAGGTGGCGGCGCCCCGGCCGCTTGCGCCGTCGCGGCGGGACCGCTGACCGTGGCATCCGAGCGGCGCGGCTGGGCGCTCGTCACCGGGGCGAGCGCGGGCATTGGCGCCGAGGTGGCCCTGCGCCTCGCGCGCCGTGGGCATCCGCTCGTGGTGGTGGCCCGCCGGGGTGACCGGCTGGCCGCCCTCGCGGAGCAGGCGCGGCGCGAGCACGGCGTGGACGTGCGCGGGGTGGCGGCCGATCTCTCGCGCGAGGAGGGGCGGGTCGCGGTGCGCGGCGTGCTCGACCAGTTGCGCGCGCCGCTCGAGGTCGCGGTGCTGAACGCGGGAATCGGAACCCAGGGGCGGTTCACCGACCTCGACCGCGCGACCGAGGTCCGCGAGGTGCGGCTCAACTGCGTGGCGGTGGTGGACCTGGCCTCGCATGTGCTTCCGGGCATGGTTGCCAACGGGCGCGGCGATCTCGTGGTGATGTCGTCCGCGGCCGCGACGCAGGCGATCCCGTACATGTCGACCTACGCCGCCACGAAGGCGTTTGAGATGCGCTTCGTGCGGGGCCTCGACCAGGAACTGCGGGGAACCGGGGTGCGGGCGTTCGCGATCTGCCCGGGGCCGGTGCGCACGGCGTTCCACCGGATGGGCTGGGGCAAGGAGCTCCCCCGCCTGATGCCGACCGAGTCCGCAGGGTCCGTGGCCGCGCGGGTGATCCGGGTGCTCGATCGCCGCCGGCGCAATCCCGTGGTCGCCAGCGGTCCGCTGGCGCCCATCACGATCCCCCTCACCGGGTTCCTCGGCGAGGCCATCTCGGCATGGGGCGCGGGGCTGTACCACCGGCCGCGCCACTGACACCCGGTGCCCGGCGCGGCGCAGGTACCGGCTGCTCACTCGTAGAATGACACCCCGGTGGCCATGATCGGCCACGCAATCCCATGACCACGACGCTGATCCCGATACTCAGCGCGATCGCCGCGGCCATTGTCGTGTTGATCCTGACGCCCGCCACGATGGCGCTGGCGCGGCGGGTCGGGGCCGTCGATGAGCCCTCGGCACGGCGCATCCACGACCGCCCGATCCCACGTCTGGGCGGCGTCGCCATCGTCATCGGGTTCCTCGTCCCCGCGCTGTGGTTCCTGCCCATCGAGCCGGGTGCGCGCGGGCTCATCGCAGGCGCGGTGCTCATCGCCGCGCTCGGCATCGCGGACGACATCCTCGGGATGCAGCCGGTGGTCAAGTTCGCCGGGCAGGTGGCCTGCGCCTGCATCCCCGTGGCCGCAGGGCTCACCATCGACCACCTGACGCTGCCGTTCGCCGGCGCCTTCGACCTCGGCGCCGCGCAGTACCCGCTCACCGTCCTGTGGTTCGTCGCGATCGCCAACATCATCAACTTCACCGACGGCATGGACGGGCTTGCCGCCGGGGTGGTGGCCATCGGCTCCACCACGTTCGCGATCATCGCGGCGTCGCTCGGTCGCGCGGATGCGGCGATCCTCGCGGCGGCCCTGGCGGGGGCGTCCGCGGCATTCCTGCGGTTCAACTTCCACCCGGCGCGCACCTTCATGGGCGACGGCGGGTCGATGTTCCTCGGCTTCATGCTGGCCGGCATCGCCATCAGCGGGGTGATGAAGAGCGCGGCCGCCATCGCGATCGTGCTCCCGCTCATCGTGCTGGCGATCCCGATCCTTGACACGTCGTTCGTGATCCTCAAGCGCATCAAGCACGGCGCGCCGGTCTATTCGGCCGACAAGAGCCATTTCCACCACCGGTTCCTCGCCATCGGGTGGAGCCAGAGGCGCACCGTGCTGGCCATCTACGCATGGACCGGGCTGATGGCGATTCTCGCCCTCGCGATGCGGTTCGTGCCGTACATGAATGCGCCCGGCGACTGGAATGCGGGCTGGACTGCCCTGCTCGCGCTGATCGCCGCCGCGGGCATCGCCGGGGCCGTCTATCTGGTCTACGTCCTCGAGATCCTCAAGTGGCGGAGCGAGCCCGTGGTCACCATTGTCCGCCGCCATCGCGGCCGGTCGCGCGAGCGGGTGGCGAACCGCCCGTAGCCGGGCGCCGGGACGTTCGTCCCGACCCGGGCCGGTACTCCGGCGGCATGCGGCATCTCGGCTGCGGGCGGTGCGTATAGTGCCCTCGTTCGCCGCACCCGGCGCGTCGTCGCGTCCGGGTCGTCGTGGCGTGATGCGAGTCCTCGAGGAGGCACGAGATAGCACCCGTCTGCGTAGGTCGACCGAGTGAGCAGGAGGCGTGAGCAGCGCCGTGGCCGCTGTTCCCCAGTCGGACCGACCCGATGTGCTCGAGTTCATCCTCGCGACCCTGGGCTTCATCACCCTGCTGATCGAGCTGCCGTTCGTCTGGCTCCTCGGTGGGCCGTTCATGGGCTGGTTCATCGGCGTCGTCCTCTTCACCGCGAGCTGGGGCGCCCAGATCGCGATCACGCGGATGGCGCACCGGATGGAGCCGACGCAGGCCGTCGGCATCGCCGGGATCTCCTCGATAGGCCGGGCCATCATCGTGGTGGCCATCCTCTTCGTCGTTGCCCTGAGGGTTGACGAGACCATCGGGCTGGTGGCCGCCGGCGTGTTCGCGGTGGCCTTCACGGTCGACCTACTCAGCCGATCGATTCTCTTCGGGATTCGCGACAAGAAGCGCCGGGTCGCCGCGGAGGACGCTGCATGAGCACCGACGCCGGTATCGACCAGGCAGCAGCGCCCGCGCCGCGCAAGAAGAACTCCACGATCAAGTGGGTGGGCTGGGGTGCCGTGGCCTTCCTCGCGGTCTGGTCGATCCTCGCGATCGTCATGGCTCCCGAGGTGCAGTCGCTCGAGGAGTTCAAGCCGCAGAACGAGTTCGGCCTGCACCCATGGCTGTCGATCCAGCTGGGCCCGCTCGACCTCTCGATCACCAAGGCAGTGATGTACCTGGTGCTCTCGTCGGCGATCGCCATCATCTTCGGCCTCCTGGTGGTGCGCCGCGGGCTTACCGACCGGCTCGGCGACGGCCAGAACATCCTCGAGATCGCATATGAGTTCACCGAGGAGTCCATCGCCAAGGCCACCCTGCCGCCGAAGGTGTTCGCCCGGTACTTCCCGTACGTGGCGACGCTGTTCATCTTCATTGGGATCAACAACCTGATCAGCTTCATCCCGCTGCCCGGCGGGGAGGAGTCGGCGATCGGGTTCATTCCGGACCTGTCGCTCTACGCGGCCACCGCGAACCTCAACGTCACCCTCGCGCTGACGATCTGCACGTTCATCATCTTCAACTACGAGGGAATCCGGTCCCACGGACCATTGGGCTACCTGAAGACCTTCGTGCCGAGCGGGGACATCAACCCCTTCATGAAGGGCGTGGTCTTCGTGCTCGAGTTCATGTCGAGCATCCTGCGCCTGGTCAGCCTCTCGGTGCGTCTGTTCGCGAACCTCCTCGCGGGGCACCTCCTCATCATCATGGCCGCAGGCTTCGCGATCCTGCTCGGCAGCTTCGTCGGGCTGGTGGCGATTCCGTTCGGCCTCTTCTTCTACTTCTTCGAATGGGTCCTGATCGCAGGACTGCAGGCATTCATCTTTGCGATGCTCAGCGGCATCTACATCGGTTTCGCCGTCGAGCACGCGCACTGATTCCAACCAGATCCGAACTCAACCGACACAAGGGACGGACTAGTGGCACTTGAAGGCAATGTTGTTGACGCGGCAAAGGTCCTGACGCTCGGCCTCGCGACCGCTTTCGGCGCGATCGGCCCGGGTGCAGGCGTGGGTTACCTCATGGGTAAGACGGTGGAGTCCGTGGCGCGCCAGCCCGAGCTCCGCGGCGAGATCATGGGACTCATGTTCCTGGGCCTCGCGCTCACCGAGGCCATCACCTTCTACGCCCTCCTCATGGGCTTCGTGGCCTTCTTCCTGGTCTAGGTGATGAACCCGCTCGAACACGTCCAGTACGTCGGGGCCGAGGCAGGGGGCAACCCCCTCCTGTCGGCGAGCCCCGGCCTGATGATCTGGACCGTCGTGATGTTCTTCATCACGCTGTTCATCCTGAAGAAGTTCGTCTTCGGACCGGTCGGCGAGGCCATCGAGAAGCGCCGGGCGAAGATCGCGGCGAGCATCGACGAGGCCGAGATGAGCCGCGACGAGGCCATGCGCCTTCTCGAGGAGTACAAGGTCCAGCTGGCTGACGCACGCCGCGAGGCGGACGAGCTGCGCGAGGCCGGACGCCGCGAGGGTGAGCGCCAGAAGACCGAGATCGTCGGCCAGGCGCAGGAGCAGCGCGAGCGCATCGTCGGCGACACGCAGGTCCAGATCGATGCCCAGGCGCGGGCAGCGGTCGCAGGCGTGCGTGACGACGTCGTGGTGCTGGCCATCACGGCTGCCGAGAAGGTCACCCGGAAGTCGCTGTCGGATGAGGACCACCGCCGCCTGGTGGAAGAGGCCCTCGCCGATGCCGACCTGAGCGGACTGCAGAAGGGCTGATGAGCGTCGCGGCGACATATGCCGATGCGCTCTATGAGGCGGCCGAGGCGCAGTCCGCCGTCGACCGCGTGCGCACGGAGCTGGCGGACCTGGCAGAGGCCATGGCCGACGGCACCGACCTGCGTGCCGCCATGCTCAACCCGGAGTTTCCGGACGCCGCCAAGCGCGCCGCGATCGCGGAGATCATGGAGGGCGCCCACCCGGTGACCTCCGGGTTCGCCCAGGTGCTCGTGGATCGCGGTCGGATCGGTGAGATCGGTGACATGTCGCAGGCGTACGGCCGGCGCGTGGACGTGGCCGAGGGCCGCGTGGTGGTCACCGCCGTCACCGCCGTGCCGCTCACGCCCGAGTTGCGCGAGCAGATCCGCGCCAAGGTGCGCGCCCAGACCGGCCGCGACGCCGAGCTCGAGGAGACCGTTGACCCGTCGATCATCGGCGGGCTCGTGCTCCGCGTCGGCGAGGTCGTCGTCGATGCCTCACTTCGCACCCGCCTCGAGGAGATGCGCCGCTCCCTCGAGTCTGCACCCGTCGATCTCGCGAGCGCGATCGAGGCCTGAGCCCATCCGCTTCGCACGCATCAATCCAGGAAAGAGGAACACCTACCGATGAAGCTCCGCCCCGATGAGATCACGAAGGTCCTGCGCGCCCAGATCGAGCAGTACGAGGGCGTCGCGGAGGCCGACGAGGTGGGGACCGTCCTGCAGGTCGGTGACGGAATCGCCCGCGTCTACGGGCTCCCGTCCGTGTTGGCGCTCGAGATGCTCGAGTTGCCGCACGGCGTGACGGGTCTCGCGCTGAACCTCGAGGAGGACAACGTCGGCGTCGTGCTCCTCGGTGACGACGTGCTGATCAAGGAGGGTGACCCCGTGCGCCGCACGGGCAAGGTCATCCAGGTGCCGACCGGCGACGCCCTGCTCGGCCGCGTGGTGGACCCGCTGGGCAACCCGCTCGACGGCCGCGGCCCCATCGAGGCCGCTGAGTACCGCCCGGTGGAGTTCAAGGCGCCGGGCGTGGTGCAGCGGCAGAGCGTGAAGGAGCCGCTCCAGACCGGCATCAAGGCCATCGACGCCCTTATCCCGATCGGCCGTGGCCAGCGCGAGCTCATCATCGGCGACCGCCAGACGGGCAAGACGACGATCGCGATCGACACGATCATCAACCAGCGCGGCCAGGACGTGAAGTGCTTCTACGTCGCCATCGGCCAGAAGGCGTCGACGGTGGCACAGGTTGTGGAGCGCCTGCGCGAGGCCGGCGCGATGGAGTACACGACCGTGGTCGTG
Organism: bacterium; assembly: GCA_029977205.1. Taxonomy (GTDB): domain Bacteria; phylum Actinomycetota; class Thermoleophilia; order Miltoncostaeales; family Miltoncostaeaceae; genus SYFI01. The sequence continues at coordinate 35,559 of JAPOLI010000003.1, read as the reverse complement.
GCAAGCGCCTCCGCCAGCGCGCCGCTCAAGTACCTGGCGCCGTACTCCGGCGCTGCGATGGCCGAGTACTTCCTCTACAACGGCCAGCACGCCCTCTGCGTGTACGACGACCTGTCGAAGCAGGCTGACGCATACCGCCAGATGTCGCTGCTGCTTCGCCGCCCGCCGGGCCGCGAGGCGTTCCCCGGCGACGTCTTCTACCTGCACTCGCGCCTGCTCGAGCGGGCCTGCAAGCTGAACGACGCCCTCGGCGGCGGATCGCTGACGGCCCTGCCGATCATCGAGACGCAGGCCGGTGACGTGTCGGCGTACATCCCGACGAACGTGATCTCGATCACCGACGGGCAGATCTTCCTCGAGGCGAAGCTCTTCTACTCGGGAATCCGCCCGGCCGTGAACGTCGGCATCTCCGTGTCGCGCGTGGGTGGCGACGCCCAGATCCGCGCGATGCGCAAGGTGGCCGGCCGACTCAAGATCGAGCTCTCGCAGTACCGCGACCTCGAGGCGTTCGCCCAGTTCGGTTCCGAGCTCGATGCCGCCACCCAGCAGACCCTGGCCCGTGGCGCGCGCCTCGTGGCCACCCTCAACCAGCCCGCCTTCCAGCCGTGGCCGGTGGAGGAGCAGGTGACGGCCATCTTCGCGGCGTCCCGCGGCTACCTCGACGACGTGGAGCCCGGCGACATCCCGCGCGTCAACGAGGAGATTCGCGCGGCGCTTCGCGACGAGGGCACGATCCTCACCGAGATCCGCGAGACGCACGACCTTCCCGACGCCCTGCAGGACAAGCTCGGCACGTTCCTCACAAACCTCATGAAGCGCCTCGTCGGCGCCGGGGCTGCCGCCTAGTGCCGAGCCAGCAGGACATCAAGCAGCGCATCGTCTCGGTCACCGGGACGAGCAAGATCACCCGCGCGATGGAGCTGGTGGCATCGGCCAAGTTGCGCCGTGCGCAGTTGCGCATCGAGGCGCTCCGTCCGTACGCCAAGGGGATGTCCGAGCTCATGGCCGGCGCCGCACGCCGCGCCGGCAACGTGTCCGGCCTTCCCCTCATGGCCGAGCGCGAAGAGCGCGGCCGCGCTGCCGTGATCGCGGTCACCGGTGACCGCGGCCTGGCGGGGGCCTTCAACGTGAACGTCGTGCGCCTGGCGCTCGCCGCCGCGGACGAGCTGGCCGCAGAGGGCTTCGAGGACGTCGTGTTCACGGCCGTGGGCAAGAAGGGTGGCGGCACGCTGCGCTTCCGCGGGCGCGAGGTGGATCACCATTTCCAGGGGTTCTCATCCGATCCCTCGTATGCCGACGCGCATGTCATCGCTGACTTCGTGTCCACGCGGTTCCTCGACGGGGAGACCGACCGCGTGGTCCTCGTCTACAACGAGTTCAAGTCCGTGGTCGAGCAGCGCGTGGTGAGCCAGCAGCTGCTGCCCGTTCCCCGGGATCTGGTGATGGGCGACGAGGAGCCGGCCGAGGCTGACGCCGAGACCGAGGGCTCGGGTCTCTCGCAGGCGATCGCCGACTTCGAGCCCGAGCCCGCGGTGCTGCTCGAGCGGCTGCTCCCCACCTTCATCGACACGACCATCTACCGGGCGCTCCTCGAGAGCGCCGCCGCCGAGCACGCCGCCCGGCGTACGGCGATGAGCAATGCCTCGGATAACGCCGAGCAGTTGATCGCAGACCTCACCCTTGCAATGAACCGGGCCCGCCAGGCCGCAATCACCCAGGAGATCCTTGAGGTGGTCGCGGGAGCGGATGCCCTCACGTAGTCCAATCGCGACGGGATGGATTCCAACCAGATGAGCACCAACGGCACGAACACCGGGACAATCCTCGAGATCAAGGGCGTCGTGCTCGACGTCCAGTTCTCCGATGACCTCCCGTCCATCTACAACGCCCTCGAGATCACGCGCGAGGACGGCACGCTGCTCGTGGCCGAGGTGCAGCAGCTCCTCGGCGACGACAAGGTGCGCGCCGTGGCGCTGGACACCACCGACGGCCTGGCCCGCGGCGTGACCGTGGTGGACACCGGCGCGCCGATCTCGGTGCCCGTCGGCGAGCCGACGCTCGGCCGCATCTTCAACGTGCTGGGCGACCCCATCGACGAGGCCGGCCCGGTCGCCGACACCGAGCGGTGGCCGATCCACCGCGACCCGCCCGCATTCGACGCCCTGCTGCCGACGTCCGAGATCTTCGAGACCGGCATCAAGGTGATCGACCTCCTTGCCCCGTACGTGAAGGGCGGCAAGGTGGGCCTGTTCGGTGGCGCCGGCGTGGGCAAGACCGTGCTCATCCAGGAGCTCATCAACAACATCGCCCAGGAGCACGGTGGCCTCTCGGTGTTTGCCGGCGTGGGCGAGCGCACCCGCGAGGGCAATGACCTCTGGGTCGAGATGACCGAGTCGGGCGTGATCTCGAAGACCGCCCTGGTCTACGGCCAGATGAACGAGCCCCCGGGCGCCCGTCTTCGCGTGGCCCTGAGCGGCCTGACCATGGCCGAGTACTTCCGTGATGTCGGCGGGCAGGACGTGCTGCTGTTCGTGGACAACATCTTCCGCTTCGTGCAGGCGGGCTCTGAGGTGTCCGCACTCCTCGGCCGCATGCCGTCGGCCGTGGGGTACCAGCCCACCCTGCAGACCGAGATGGGTGACCTGCAGGAGCGCATTACCTCCACCCGCAACGGATCGGTCACCTCGGTGCAGGCCATCTACGTGCCCGCCGACGACCTCACCGACCCGGCTCCGGCCGCGTCCTTCGCCCACCTCGACGCCACCACGGTGCTGAACCGCGCCATCGCCGAGAAGGGCATCTACCCGGCCGTCGACCCGCTCGACTCCACCAGCACGGCGCTCGAGCCGACGGTAGTGGGCGAGGAGCACTACCGCGTGGCCACCCGCGTGCAGGAGATCCTGCAGGAGTACAAGGACCTCCAGGACATCATCGCCATCCTCGGCGTGGACGAGCTCACAGACGAGCAGAAGGTCACCGTCGCGCGCGCCCGCCGCATCGAGCGCTTCCTGTCCCAGCCCTTCCACGTGGCCGAGGCGTTCACGGGTACCCCGGGTGCCTACGTGCCGCTGCGCGAGACCATCCGGGGCTTCCAGGAGATCATCGACGGCAAGCACGACGATCTCCCCGAGGGCGCCTTCCTGCTGGTGGGCACCATCGACGAGGCCGCCGCCAAGGGCGCCGAGATGGCGAAGGCCGCCGCGTGAGCACAGCGACCTCAACGGATGAGCGCCAGCTCGCCGTCAAGGTGCTCACGCCCGAGGGCGCGGTGTTCGAGGGCAGGGTGCGCATGGTCGTCGCGCCCAGCGTTGAGGGCGAGATCGGCATCCTCCCCCGGCACATGCCGGTGGTGGCGCTGCTCCGCCCGGGCGAGACCCGCCTGCGCATCACCGACGGCGACGACGTGGTGCTCGCGACGACCGCCGGCTACATGTCGGTGGAGTTCGACACGGTGGTCATCCTCGTCGAGCAGGCCGAGCCGTATCACCAGATCGATCGCGCTCGCGCCGAGGCCGCCCTGGCCCGTGCCCGCGAGGAGCTCGCGGCCGCGGGTGACGACGATGAGGCGACCGATCGCGCCAAGGCCGCCATCCATCGCGCTGAGAACCGCCTGAAGGTCGTCGACCGCAACGGCTGAGACGCTGCGGTCGCGCCTCGCATCCGAATCGGAGGAATCCATTGGCTAGTCCCGTCCGTGTCGTGGTCACCGGTGCCGCCGGCCAGATCGGCTACGCGCTTCTGTTCCGCATCGCAAGCGGCCAGCTCCTGGGGCCCGACACCCCCGTCGAGCTCCGCATGCTGGAGATCCCGCAGGCCCGCGGCGCCCTCGACGGCGTCGGCATGGAGCTCGATGACTGTGCGTTCCCGCTGCTGTCCGGCTGGATGGGCACGGACGACCCGAATGAGGCCTTCGACGGAGCGAACATCTGCCTGCTCGTCGGCGCGCGCCCCCGCACCAAGGGGATGGAGCGCGGTGACCTGCTCGAGGCCAACGGCGCCATCTTCACGGTGCAGGGCAAGGCCATCAACGACCGCGCCGCCGATGACGTGCGCGTGCTCGTCGTGGGCAACCCGGCCAACACCAACGCCCTCATCGCGATGAACAGCGCACCGGATGTCCCGGCCGACCGCTTCACGGCGATGATGCGCCTGGACCACAACCGCGCGATGACGCAGGTGGCCCAGAAGACCGGCGTGCAGGTGGCCGAGGTCACCAACATGACGATCTGGGGCAATCACTCCGCCACGCAGTACCCCGACGTGGTGCACGCCAAGGTGGCGGGCGCGAGCGCGTGGGACACCATCGCCGATGAGGCCTGGGTGGCCGACACGTTCATCCCGACGGTGCAGACCCGCGGCGCCGCGATCATCGAGGCTCGTGGCGGCTCGTCGGTGGCGTCGGCGGCCAACGCGGCCATCGACCACATGCGCGACTGGGTGCTGGGCACCCCGGCGGGCGATTGGGTGTCGATGGGCGTCCCCTCGAAGGGCGAGTACGGCACGCCAGAGGGCCTCATCGTGGGCCTTCCCTGCACCTGCTCCGGTGGCGAGTGGAGCGTGGTCGAGGGCATCGACATCGATGACTTCAGCGGGCCCCGCATCGAGCGCTCGGTGGCAGAGCTCGAGGAGGAGAGGCAGGCTGTAAAGGATTTGGGACTTATCTAGCCGGCATGCGTGGGGCCGCCTGGCCTGCCGGTAGAATTCCCGTTGCGTGGGGGGCCTGAAAAGGCCCCCCATCGCGTTTCCGGGCCCCGTGCGCCTGCGTTACGGTGTCGCGATGCAGGGCGCCCTCCGGATCCCCGCGGTACTCACCGTGCCCGCCTTCCGCCGCGTATGGATCGGCAGCGTGCTCTCCAATGGCGGGACCTGGTTCCAGGCCGTCGCGGCGGGCTGGCTGGTGCTGCAGATCACCGGGAGCGCCACGATGGTCGGCCTGCTCGCGCTGGCCTACCGTGCGCCCGCCTTTGTGCTCTCCACATGGGGCGGCAAGCTCGCCGATCGCTACGACTGGCGTCGTGTGGGGCTGATCACCTTCTCGGTCGAGTCGGCCGGGGCACTGGTGCTGGCGGGGCTCGCGTTTGCGGGGCAGTTATCGGTTGCCGCCATCTTCATCGCCACCACGGTGATGGGGGCGGCCTTCGCGGTGGGGCTGCCGTCGGTGCTTGCGCTGGTGCCCGCCCTGGTGCCGACGGCGCGACTTCAGGAGGCCGTGGCACTCAATGCCGCCGGCATCAATGTGGCGCGGGCCGTGGGTCCGATCCTGGGCGGAGTGGTGCTCGCCTTCGCCGGCGCGAGCTGGTGCTTCCTCGTGAATGCGCTCTCATTCATGGCCCTGGTCATCGCGCTGCTGCTCTCACCCCATGTCGCGCAGGGCAGCAAGGTGCCCGCAGCCCTTGCCGACGCCCTGCGCTACGCGGCCACGGATCGTGCCGCCCGTCGCCTGCTTACGGGCATGTTCCTGTTCATGCTGTTCGCCGGGCCCATCCAGGAGCTTGCCCCGGTGGTCGCGCGTCGCCTGGGCGGAGGCCCCGTGGCGCTCGGCGTGATCCTTGGGGGGATGGGGGCGGGTGCGCTGCTCGGTGCGTGGTTGCTCCAGACGCTCTCGGGGCGCGGGCTGCCGCGGTACCTGGCCCTGCCCATCGCCACGCTGGCGTTCGGCGGGGCGCTGGGCGTGGTCGCCGCCTCGCCGTTCCTGTGGCTGACCGTCATCGGCATGCTGGCCGCCGGCGCGTTCTGGATCTGGATCCTCACGCTCACCAACACGGCGATCCAGCTGTCATCGCCGTCGGAGCTCCTGGGCCGGATGCTCGGCTTCTACCAGCTGTCGGTGATCACGCCGATCGCGCTCGGGTCGGTGGCGTTCGGGGCCGTGGCCGGGGCGATCGGCATCGGGTGGAGTCTTGGCGTGGCCGCGCTCTGCCTGCTGGCGTGGGGGGCGTGGACCATCATGCATCCGGTGCCTGACATCGACAGGGACATCCGCTCGATCCGGTCCTGAGGGGCCGGTGGCGCCACCGGGATGGCGTGACGCGCGGCGCGCCGCGCCGCGGACGGTATTTGCCCGCATGCAGCGACGGTATCGGGGGGAGCGGTGGACCCGGGGCATGCGGCCACGCCCGGGTCGTTGGCTATGCTGGCCACGTGGATGAAGTCCGTCTTGCGGAGCGGCTCATCGCCCATGACACCTCTGACCCGGCGGGCCTCGCGGTGGCGATGGACTTCGTGGCCGGGTGGCTTGAGGGGCGGGGCGTCGACCTGACCCGTCATGACCTCGGGGATCGCGAGGCACTCATCGCGCGCGCGGGCTCCGGGGCGGTGCGAATCATCTTCCACGGGCACATCGACGTCGTGCCCGGGCACCCCGGGCAGTTCGCTCCGCGCATCGACGGCGATCGCCTCGTCGGCCGCGGCGCCTACGACATGAAGGCGGCCCTGGCGGCGATGATGCTCGCCACGGCCGACCTCGTGGACGCCCCGCCGGAGGACGTCCAGGTGGAACTGGTGATCGTTCCCGACGAGGAGCGTGCACAGCCGGGGGCGAATGCCACGGAGATGCTCGTGGACAGGGGACTCCGTGCGGATCTCGTCGTGTGCGGCGAGCCGACCGACATGCAGGTTGGCGTCCAGGCCAAGGGCGTCATGATCCTCGCCGTCGAGGTCGAGGGGCGGGCCGCGCACGGCAGCACCCCGTGGCTTGGCGACAACGCGGTGCTGCGGGCGCTCGAGGTGTATCGCCGGCTGGAGTCGCTTCCCTTCACGCGGGCATCCACGCCGCTCTTCCCGCGTCCGTCCGTGAGCCTCGGGCGCATCGCGGGTGGCGACGCCGTGAACAAGGTTCCCGACCTCTGCCGCATGGACGTCGATGTGCGCTACCTCCCGGGGCAGGACCCTGCGGAGATCCTGCGGCAGGCCGGCGAGGTGGGTGCGACATCGATCGAGGTGACCATCAGCCGTCCTCCCGCCGACACCGACCCGGACCATCCGCTCGTTCGCGCGCTCGTGGACTGCGGCGCCGAGCACCACGGCGCGTGCACGTCCGTGGGGCGGGACGGGGCGTCGGATGGCGTGTCGTTCATCGAGGCCGGCGTGCCGGCGGTCGAGTTCGGGCCGGTGGGCGCCGGCCACCATGGGCCGGACGAGTACGTGGACATCCCGAGCCTGCTCTCCTACCGGCGGTCGCTGGCCGGATTCGCCGCCCGGGCGGGTGCGTTGGCGCCCGTGGTCTGCGACGGGCGTGACGGCGGAGCCCGCGCATGAGCGACGACCCCATGGACCCCAAGGCAGACGACGTGGAGGTGGATCAGGCCGAGCGCCCGGCACGCTGGTTCCGCGTGCCGCGCAAGCGCCGCCGCTGGCCCTGGGTCTTCATGTGGGTGGCAATCCTCATCGTGGGCGCAGGAGCGGGCCTCGCGGTGGCCAGCTACCAGCTGCTGGGCAACACCCTCGAGCAGGCGAGCCCCGACACCCAGCTCGTGAAGGACGCCCAGAAGGCCGTCGACCCCGACGTACCCGGGGAGCCCGTGAACATCCTCCTCATCGGATCCGACAAGCGCGCGGGCGCCGAAGGCGGTGGCGACCCCGGCCGTGCCGACTCGCTGATCCTGCTGCGCATGGATGGCGATCGCGGGTTCATCTCGATGCTGTCATTCCCGCGTGACCTCTACGTGAACATCCCGGGCTCAGGGATGGGCAAGATCAACGGCGCGTTCTCGCTGGGAGGCCCCGGCAAGACGATCGAGACGATCAAGAAGCTGACGGGCCAGCCGATCAACTACTTCGTCAACATCGACTTCGACGGGTTCGTGAAGCTCGTGGACCAGGTGGGCGGCGTGTACCTCGACGTCGACCGGAAGTACTTCCACAAGAACGTCCCCGGCGACGGCATTGACGACTACGAGGAGATCGATCTGTCGCCCGGGTATCAGCGCATGAACGGCGTGGATGCGCTCGACTACGTCCGGTATCGCCACACCGACTCGGACTTCGCCCGGATCGCGCGCCAGCAGGCATTCCTGTCGGAGCTCAAGCGACAGACCAATCGGTTCGGGAACCTGCCGGAGATCCCCGCCTACGCCAAGATCTTCGCCACCAACATCACCACCAACGTGCGGTCGGTGCCGCGCCTGCTGGGCATCCTCGAGCAGGCGATGACCACAGACAAGGACCGCATCGCGCGAAACAGCATCTCCGGCAGGCCAAACATGCGTGGCGGCGCCTCGGTGGTTGACGTGGCTCCTGGGGAGATCGAGGCGAAGGTCGACGCGTGGCTCCACCCCGAGTTCGAGCAGGGTTCGGCATCGGCGGTAGTGAGGCCCAACTCGGTGAAGGTGCAGGTGGTCAACGGCAACGGGCGGCTCCTCGACGCCGAGAAGGCCACCGACCAGCTGCGCGCGCGCGGGTACGACGCCGTCTCCGGGGGCAACGCCGACTCCTTCGGCAAGCCCGAGACGGTGGTGGCGTACGCGGATGGGCAGCGCGAGGCGGCCAAGAACGTGGCGGCGCTGTTCGGGTCCGGAGCGGTGCTGGCCGCGCTGCCGCGCTCGGGTACGCCTGACGGGCTCGACGTGCGGGTCACGGTGGGCGAGTCGTACGACGGCGCGCTCGTGACCAAGAAGAAGGCGAAGAAGAAGTCAAAGCCTGCGGCCTACGTGGTGGACACCACCTCGCTCGTGGGCCTCGGCAAGCGCATCCAGAAGGGCACCGGCCTCAAGATCATGGTGCCGACGCGCGTGCCCACGGGCTCGGAGCTCAAGATCGTGCGCGCGTACCGCGTCAACACCGGGGGAGAGGGGCCGCAGGCCCTGAAGATGGTCTTCCGCATCCCGCAGGGCACCTACTGGGGCTATCAGGTGCTCGACTGGGCGGATCCGCCGCTGCTCGAGGGCCGCACGGGCGTCGTGAAGAGCGGGGGGCGCGAGTACTCGACGTTCTACGATGGCAAGAACCTCATGCGCCTCGCCTGGCAGAAGGACGGCATCACGTACTGGATCTCCAACACCCTTGACTACGCCCTCTCGCCGGAGACGATGTACGCCATCGCGAAGTCGGTGCGCCCGGTGAATCGCGCCACCCTGCGCCCGGGGGCGAAGCCGGTGGAGATCCCCATTCAGCAGGACGCCTACACACCCTGATGCCTGCGCGCATCGGAGTGATCGGGGCCGGATATGTCGGCCTGGTGACCGGGGCCTGTCTGGCCTCGATGGGCCACCAGGTGACCCTGCGCGATATCGACGAGTCCAAGGTCCGCATGATCAAAGAGGGCCAGCCGCCGATCCACGAGGAGGGCCTGTCCCAGCTGATGCACGAGTGCGCCGACCGCCTGCGCGCCACGCTGGATCTCAACGAGATGCTCGAGGCATCGCAGATCGTCTTCATCGCGGTCGACACCCCGCCCACCCACTCAGGGGACGCCGATCTCTCGCGCGTGATGGGCGTGCTCGATGAGCTGGAGGCCACCGGTGCCAGCGCTGATCACGTGCTGGTGATGAAGAGCACCGTTCCGGTGGGAACAGGCGAGCGGGTGCGCGCGGAGCTCGACAAGCGCGGCCTTGAGCATGTGGGCTACTGCTCCAACCCGGAGTTCCTGAAAGAGGGAGTTGCCATCAGCGACTTCCTGAGCCCCGATCGGGTGGTGATCGGTGACTTCCGCGCGGCAGATGGCGACAGGGTGGCTGAGCTCTATGAGCCGCTCGGCGCGCCGATCCTTCGCACCGCTGTTCCCACCGCCGAGATGATCAAGTACGCCTCCAATGCCTTCCTGGCGACCAAGATCTCGTTCATCAACGCGATCGCCGAGGTGTGCGAGGCCGCCGGCGCCGACGTGCGCGCGCTGGCCGAGGGCATGGGGCTCGATGCGCGCATCGGCCCGAAGTTCCTCTCGGCGGGCGTCGGCTTCGGCGGGTCGTGCTTCCCCAAGGACGTCAGCGCGCTCAAGCAGCTGGCCGGAAACAGCGGGTACCACTTCCAGCTGCTCACCTCGGTCATCGAGGTCAACGAGCTGCAAAAACGCAGGGTGGTCGGCAAGCTCAAGAGGCATCTGGGTGACCTCGAGGGCCGCGAGATCGCGCTGCTGGGCCTCGCGTTCAAGCCGGGCACCGATGACATGCGCGAGGCATCGAGCGTGGTGCTGGCCGCGCGCCTTCTCGCCGAGGCGGCGAACGTGCGCGCATATGACCCGGTGGCCATCGAGGCCGCCCGGCACACGGTGCGCGGGGTGGAGTTCTTCGACGACCCGTGGGAGTGCGTGACCGGCGCCGATGCCGTGGTGCTCGTGACCGAATGGCCGGAGATCACCGGGCTCGACTGGGCGAAGGTGGCCCGGGTGATGCGCGGCGCCGTGCTGGTGGACGGACGCAACGCCCTTGACCCCGTCGCGGCTGTCGCGGCCGGTTTCGCCTACGAGGGCATGGGGCGGGTCGCCCCCTCGTGAGCGGGGACGCGGGAGTCACCCAGGCCGTCATCCTCGTCGGCGGCCAGGGAACGCGCATGCGGCCCCTCACCGACACCATCCCGAAGCCGATGCTGTCGCTCATGGGCCTGCCCTTCGTGGAGCGGCAGGTCGATCACCTGGCACGTGCCGGCGTGAACCGCATCGTGTTCTCATGCGGCTACCGCCCGCGCGAGATCGAGGCGTACTTCGGGGATGGCGCGGCGCGGGGCCTGGAGATGGGATACGTCGTGGACCCGGAGCCCCTGGGCACCGCCGGTGCGATCGCGAACGCCGAGGACCTCCTCACGGAAGATGACGTGTTCGTGCTGAATGGCGACATCCTCACCGACCTCGACCTCGCAGCGCTCGTCGCGCATCACCGGGGCCTCGGCGCCGAGGCCACCATCGCGCTGACGCCTGTGGAGGACCCCAGCGCCTTCGGCCTGGTGCGCACCGACGCCGATGGGCGCGTGAGTGCCTTCGTCGAGAAGCCCGGCCCCGACGAACTCATCCCCGGTGAGCCGTACCGGATCAACGCCGGTACCTACGTGCTCACCCCGGGCGCGCGCGCGGCGATTCCGCGTGGTGAGCAGGTCTCCATCGAGCGGGACACGTTCCCGTTGCTCGCGGAGCGCGGGGGCGTCGGTGCGCTCGCGTCGGACTGCTACTGGCGTGACATCGGCACTCCGGCCTCATATCTCGATGCGCACCTCGACGTGCTCGCGGGCGCCGTGGGATTCATCCCGTCGCCCGGATCGTCATGGATCGCTCCGGACGCCCAGGTGGACTCCGCGGCGACGATCGAGCCCGGGGCGTGCGTGGGGCCGGGGGCCGCGATTGGCCCGGCTGCTCGGGTGGGGTCATCCGTGATCGGCAGCGGGTCCCGCGTGGGCGCCGGTGCCGCGATCGCCGGATCCGTCCTCGGCCGTGACGTCACCGTGGGTGACGGCGCCCGGCTCGAGGACCTGGTGGTCGTCGGGGACGGCGCCACGATCGCCCCCGGCTCCGTGGTGGTCGGGCCGGAGTCGATCCCGACGGGCGCCTCCGTTGCCGCGGACTGACCGGTAGCCTCCTCCCCATGGCCGAACTCGACCTTCCCGAAGTGCTGGCGACCGATCGCGCGGGTCTCCTCGATGGCCTCGCGGGGTCCGTCGAGGTGTTCGACGCCGCCCGTGCGGGGGCGGAGGCCCTCGAGCTGCCCTTCGGCGCTGATGCCATCAGCAACGTCATCATCTGCGGCATGGGTGGCTCGGCGATCGCCGGCGACCTCATCGCCAGCACGTACTACGAGAGCACGCGCATCCCGCTGACGGTGCATCGCGGCTACTACCTCCCGGGCTGGGCCGGCGATCACACCCTCGCCATGCTCATGTCGTACTCGGGTGAGACGGAGGAGACGCTCACTGCCGCCATGCAGGCGCTCGAGCGCGAGTCGCCGGCAATCGGCATCACGAGCGGCGGCAAGCTGGACAGCTGGTACAACGCGCGGCACGGCGTGCCGGTTCTCCCCATTCCCGGTGGGCTTCAGCCCCGCATGGCGCTGTTGCACATGCTGATTCCCGCGGTGGTGCTGCTCTCCCGGCTGGAGGTGATCCCCCCGCAGGACGCCGAACTCGACGCCGCCCGCGACGCCATCGGCGCGGCGATCGACGCGTACGGACCGGACCGCCCCACCGAGGCCAATCCCGCCAAGCAGGTGGCGATGCGCCTCTACGACAAGGTGCCCGTGGTCTATGGCGCCGAGGTGACGGCCGGCGTGGCATTCCGCTGGAAGTGCCAGTTCAACGAGAACGCCAAGCAACCGGCGTTCTGGGCTGCCCTCCCCGAGATGAACCACAACGAGATCGTGGGCTGGGAGGAGGCGGGCGCATTCGGCGACCAGGCGCAGGTGGTGATGCTCCGCGATCCGCGCCAGCACCGCCAGGTGGAGCGCCGTCTCGCCCTGACGCGCGAGATCATCCGGTCGAGCGTCACGGACGTCCTCACGATCGAGGGGGAGGGGGACACCCTCCTGGCCCGTGTCATCGACCTCGTGCTGCTCGGCGACTACGTCTCCCTCTACGCCGCGTGCCTCCGGAGGGTCGACCCGAACCCGGTTGACAGCATCGGCACCCTGAAGGAGGGCCTCGCCACCACGGGAAATCAGCGCCTCAACGCCGGGGAGAGCGGCTCGATCTAGCCGCCGCCCCATCTCCCGCACGCACCGCCCCGCAAAGCGCACCCCAAGGGACAAACCCGCCACCCCAAAGGGCAGTTCGTCCCTGTGGACAGGGTGACAGGCACCGAGGCGCGGGAAGAACGGCGGTCTGGGCCGGGGGCGCTGGTACCCTCCCGGCGCTTCCAAGCGAACAAGGGATTTATCTGTGTCGACAACCGCCAACCACCACGTGGCCGATCTCGGCCTGGCCGGCCTCGGTCGCCAGCGCATCGAGTGGGCCGATCGGGACATGCCCGTGCTCGCCCAGATTCGCGAGCGCTTCGAGAAGGAGCGCCCCCTTGAGGGACTGCGCATCTCGGCATGCCTCCACGTGACAACGGAGACCGCCAACCTCGCCCGCACGCTCAAGGCGGGTGGTGCGGACGTGGTGCTCGTGGCGTCCAACCCGCTCTCCACGCAGGACGACGTCGCTGCCGCGCTCGTCCAGGAGTACGGAATCTCGACCTACGCGATCAAGGGCGAGGACGAGGACACCTACTACTCGCACCTGACTGCGGCCATCGATCACGCGCCGCAGATCACCATGGACGACGGCGCCGACGTGATCGGTGTTCTCCACGGGGACCGCCGCGAGATGCTCGACGGCATCATCGGCGGCACGGAGGAGACCACCACCGGCGTAATCCGCCTCAAGGCCCTCGAGGCCGAGGGCAAGCTGGCCTTCCCCGTGGTCGCCGTAAACGAGGCCAACACCAAGCACATGTTCGACAACCGGTACGGCACCGGCCAGAGCACGCTTGACGGCCTTCTCCGCGCGACCAACATCCTGATCGCCGGGCGCAAGTGCGTGGTCGGCGGGTACGGATGGTGCGGCCGCGGCCTGGCCTCGCGCCTCAAGGGAATGGGCGCCCACGTCATCGTGATCGAGGTTGATCCGCTTGCTGCCCTCGAGGCGGTCATGGATGGCTTCGAGGTGATGACCGTGGCCGATGCCGCCAAGGAGGGTGATGTCTTCATCACCGCCACCGGCAACATCCACGTCCTGCGCCGCGAGCACTTCGAGCACATGAAGGATGGCGCGATCATCGCCAACACCGGTCACTTCAACGTCGAGATCGACATCCCCGGCCTCGACGAGCTGGCAGACGGCTCGCGTGAGGTGCGTCCGTTCGTGCAGGAGTACTCGCTGCGCAATGGCCGCAAGGTGTACCTGCTGGCAGAAGGCCGCCTGCTGAACCTGGCGTCCGCCGAGGGTCACCCGGCCGCTGTGATGGACATGAGCTTCGCCAACCAGGCGCTGTCGGCTGAGTACATGGCCCAGAACGCGGCCTCCCTCGAGAACACCGTCTACGTGGTGCCCGAGGAGATCGACGCCGAGATCGCCCGGCTCAAGCTCTACTCGATGGGCGTGGAGATTGATGCCCTCACCGAGGAGCAGGAGAAGTACCTGGCGTCCTGGGATCAGGGCACCTGAGCACCGCCGAGTCAGGCGGTATCGACCCGGGGGCGGGGTCGGGCAGGGGCAGCATGCCTCCGCCCGGCCTCGCCCCCGAGGACATCCTGGCCCTCCGTGACGGTGCCGTGGTCATGCTCGACCAGACGCGCCTCCCCGGCGACGTCGTGCACGTCACGCTCACGGCCTGGCCCGAGGTGGTGGATGCGATCAAGGCCATGGTGGTGCGCGGAGCCCCTGCCATCGGTGTCGCCGGAGCGATGGGCGTGGCGCTCGCGGCTCATGGCGCGGCCGCCACGAGCTCCACGCGCCAGTCGTTTGACGCGGAGATGGGCCGCGCCATCGCTGAACTGCGCGACGCGCGTCCCACGGCAGTGAACCTCGCGTGGGCCGTGGACCGCATGGCCGGAATCGTGGCCGACCACGAGGGCACGCCCGACGAGATCGCGGCGGAGCTCGCAGACGCAGCGCGGGCGATCCACGCTGATGAGGTGGATCGCTGCCACGCCATGGGGCTCCACGCCGTGCCGCTGTTCATCCGCGGGGCCAGCATCCTCACGCACTGCAATGCCGGCGCGCTGGCCACGGGTGGCTACGGCACGGCGCTCGGTGTGATCCGTGCCGCGCATGAGGCTGACCCGACGGTAACGGTGATCGTGGATGAGACCCGCCCGCTGCTGCAGGGCTCGCGGCTCACGGCCTGGGAGCTGGCCCAGGATGGCATCCCGTTCACCCTGATCAGCGACAACATGGCGGCGATGCTGATGTCACAGGGGCGCGTGACGCACGTGGTGGTGGGGGCCGACCGGATCGCGGCCAATGGGGATGTGGTCAACAAGATCGGCACCTACGGGGTCGCGATCCTCGCCCGCGAGCACGGCATCCCCTTCATCGTGGCGGCGCCGACGTCAACGCTCGACCTCTCGATGCCCTCCGCCGCGGAGATTCCGGTGGAGGAGAGGGCGGCGGATGAGGTCCGCGGCCTCGCCCTGTTCGGGCGTCCGGCGTCATCCCCCGACGCTCCGGTGGCCAATCCCGCCTTCGATCGCACCCCCGCGCGCCTGGTGAGCGCGATCGTCACCGAGCAGGGTGTGCACCGCGCGCCCTACGAGCGCTCCCTGCGCGACGCCTGGGATTCCGCCGACCACTGAGGTCCGTGGCGGCCGCCGTCTGCCGTTCCTGACGTAGACAGGCCCCGCAGCCTGCCGAGAACCGCGGGGCCTGCTGGCGCGAACGCCGGTGCCGGGGATCCGTCAAGGGGGGACGCCCGACGCCGATGACGCTACTCCGTGTCTCGGATGGCAAGACACAACCGTGTTCTGAGCAGCGTTTTCCCGCGGATCAGCGTCTATACGCGCTTGCCGAGTTCCGCCGTGAGGTTACGCAGTTGCGGGCTGATGTCGTCCGGCGGGGTGATGGCCTCGATGAGCCATGGCTGTGAATCGTCTGCAAGGGCCGTGTCGAGGGCCTCGGCGAAGGCATCCTCGGTGTCGGCGCGCACGCCGCTGCCCGAGCCCAGGGCCTCGGGAAACATCGCGTAGCGCATCTGTGGCACGTCATTGAATGCGCCCGCCATCATCGGGCGCTCTGTCGCGTAGCCGCCGTTGTTGATGACCACGACGACCGGATGCACCCCGGCGCGCGCCATGCCCGCGAGCTCGAGCGCCGTCATCTGGAAGGCTCCGTCGCCCACGATCACGACCGGCCGGCGATCCGGGCGCGCGAGTCCGGCCCCGAGCGCGGCCGGCACGGCGTATCCGAGGGAGGCGTAGTAGGCGGTTGCGAGGAACCCGGACTCCTCGGGGCGTAGGTCTGCGCTGCCGAACAGGGAGTCCCCGGCCTCCGCGATGATGGTGTGCCCGTGCCCCAGGCGCGCGCGAAGGGCCTCGAACAGCGCGCGGGCGCTCAGCGGCTCGCCGGGCGAGGCGGTGAACGGCGGGCGCAAGCGTGGTCCGGGCTGGCGGTCCGACACCGTGGCGCCAAGGCGATCCACGAGGCCCCGCATCACCGCTGCCATCCCGACGCCGTCGTACCCGCGCACGCCCACGTGCGTGGTCTTCTGGTGGGAGATGATCGTGTGGGCGCGCTCGAGGCCCGTCGTGAACAGGCCTGTGTTGAGGTCGCTGATGTACGCGCCCAGCACCAGGACGCGGTCGGCGTTGTCGATCAACTCCCGCACATGGGTGTCGGAGCTGATCGCGCCTGCGTAGACGCCCCGGAACCAGGGATCGTCGGATCCCACCGATGACTTGCCGAGCAGCGTCTCGGCCACCGGATACCCGGTTGCCCGTGCAATCGCGTCGAGGTGCGCCTGCAGACCGAGCCGCGCGACGAGCACTCCGGAGATGATCGCGGGGCGCGCGGCTGCATCGAGCTCGCGCTGCAGGTCGTCCAGGCACGCTGCGAGCACCTCGGGGTCGGGCTCAGCGTCCGGAGGGGGCGGGATCTCCGGCAGGGGGCCGCACGGCTCCCCCACGATGTCGCGCGGGATCTCCAGGTACACGGGCCTGCACTCACGTCGTGCTGTCGCGAAGGCCTCGGCGATGATGCGGGGCGCGGTCTGTGGGTCGTCCACGTATGCGGCGTACTCGGTGACGTCCTGCATCACGCGCATCTGCGTCGCGAAATCCTTCACCTTGTGGTGCAGGAGCGGATCACCCGCCCGCTCGCCGAGGCCGGGTGCCCCGGAGATGACCACCACGGGCACGCTCTCGGCCCAGGCCTGTGCCGTGCTGTTCACCAGCTTGAGCCCCCCGACGCCCCAGGTGACCATCACCACGCCGATGCCACGCAGCCGTGCGTAGGCGTCGGCTGCGAACCCGGCGCCCTGCTCATCGCAGGTGCCCACGAAGAGGCCGGGCTGCTGGTCGAGCAGGTGGTTCAGCAGCAGGGTGAAGTCGCCCGGCACGCCGAACACGCGGTCGCAACCAGCCGACCGGATGGCCTCGATCAGCCGATCACCGACGGTCGGGGGTGTGTCGCCCGGCAGGGGGACTACTTGAGGCGGTAGGTGATGCGCCCGCGCGTGAGGTCGTAGGGAGAGACCTCGACCTTCACCCGGTCACCGGGGTTCACACGGATGTAGTTGCGGCGCATGCGCCCGGCCAGCTTGGCCAGCACCACGTGCCCTCCATCGAGCTCCACGCGGAAGAACGTGTTGGGCAGGGCCTCGGTGACCTCGCCCTCGAACTCAATAGCCTGCTCCTTCTCGGTAGGGGCCGTGGCAAGTCCTCTCGTCTCGCGGATGAGCGCTGGTGCGCGCCCTGTCGGGGGAACGCTAGCGCGGATGGGTGATTCCGGCACACACCTGCGGCAATCCGACCCGCGCGTGCGCGTCCGGGCAGCCCATCATCCGTGCATGGCATTGGGAAGGATCGGCACCGCTGCGCTGGACATCCTGATCGGCGAGGGCTGCGCGTCCTGCGCCATGCCGGGCCCTCCGCTGTGCGACCCATGCGTGCGGCGACTGGCCGTGATCGGCGCCGACTGCTGCCAGCAATGCGGTCATCCGTGGCCGACTCCCTGCCGCACGTGCCCCCAGTGCATCAGCGGTGTCACGCAGGCCCGGCAGGCCTTCCGGTACGACCCGCCCATGCCTGAGGCCGTGCGGTCGCTCAAGGACTCCCGGCGGCGCAGCCTGGCCGCACCGCTCGCGGCCCTCATCGTGCAGCATGTCCTGCCGCCGCCCGCGGGTGCGGTGCTCGTGCCGATCCCCATCACCCCGCGCCGCCGCGCCGACAGGGGCTTCAACCAGGCGGCACTCATCGCGAACGCTCTTGGGCGGGCGTGGGCCGTGCCGGTTGAGGAGTGCCTCGAGCGCCCCGCCATCCGCGCTGCGCAGCGGGGTTCCAGCGCCGCTGACCGCCGCGCGCAGGTTGCGGGAGCCTTCCGCGCCGTGACACCCGTGCCTCTTCATGCGGTTCTCGTGGATGACGTGGTCACCACCGGAGCCACCCTGGCCGCCGCCGCCCATGCACTTCGCGCCGCGGGCTGCGCGCGCCGTGGTGCGGTGTCACTCGCGCGCGTCGTCCTCCCTGCCGAGGGCACTAGAGTCGGGGGACGGACGATCCATACAGGGGGTTAGGGCCATGGAACTCCACGTGAGGGGACGCAACCTCCCGGTCACTGACGCGCTCGAGGACCACGCCGAGAAGCGCATGCACAAGCTCGAGAGGGTGCTCGGGCCGATGAGCGACTCCGCGCAGGTCGAGGTGGAGCTGTCGGTGGAGCACAACCCGAGCATCACCGACAGCCAGATCGCCGAGGTGACGGTACGTACCAAGGGGCCGGTCATCCGCGTGCGCGAGGCCGACAGCGACATGTATGCCGCGATTGACCTGGCGGCGCATCGCATCGAGCGGGTGGCGCAGCGGTTGCGTGAGCGCAGGAAAGACCACCACGGCCCGGGTATCGAGGCCGTGGCTGCCACCCCTGCCGAGATCGCGGCGCTCGACCGCCTCGGCAAGGAGGCCACCGACGCCGCCGAGAGCCCGCCGCCCATCCGCATCGTGCGCAGCAAGCGCTTCGAGATGCCGTCGCTCACCCCCGAGGACGCCGCGGTGCGGCTCGAACTCGTCGATCACGCGTTCTTCGTGTTCCGCAACGAGGCAAGCGGCGAGGTCAGCGTGATCTACCGTCGCCGTGACGGGGACTTCGGGCTCATCGAGGGGGCCTGAGGCGCGCCGGCACCTGATCAGGTGGGCCGTCGCCCTCCTCGCCGTCCTGGTGCCGGCGGGAGGAGCGGTGGCCGCCGACCCCGCGCTGGTCGCCGAGCTCCAGGCCATCGCGCCCACCCCCGTGGTCGGTGGCGCCGGGGAGGTCGTCGAGGCGGCATCAGACGGCGGTGAGGCGCTGGCGGCTGCGGTCGTCGCGCCGGAGGATCCGCAGTTCGCCGTGCTCCGCGACGCCATCGCCGGCCAGGGGGCGGTGGCCACGCTCACCCGTACATCGCCCCTCTCGGACGGAGGGAGCACCACGTCGTTCGCCGTTGCCTTCCCCTCCGGACCTGCGGCACGCGCGATCGTCCGGAGGTCGGTGCTCGCGCTCCTGGCGGAGGCGGGCGCCGTGTCGGCGCTCAACAGCGAGCTCGAGGCCACCCCCGGAGGACGCGTGGCGATCGCCATCATGCCCGGGGGCGCGCTGCGCACCGTGGCCGTTGCATCGCGCGGTGGCCGCCTGGTCGGAACCATCACGGTGCGACCGGGCGGCGGGGCCCAAGACCTGCAGGAACTGGTGAATGCCCTGACGGCGGCGTGGGCGCGCATCGCGCCGCCCACCCCGGGGACGGCCGATGAGCTCGGGGTGTCCGACCTGCTCCGACAGCAGATCCGCGTGGCGTGGGCGGCCGCCGGCCGCACGGGCGAGGAGGTCGCGGGCAGCATGCACGCCGCCACCGTCGAGGGTGGTACCTGGGTCATGGCCGATATGGGGCAGCCCGGCGCCCCGGAGTGGTGGCTGTTCCGGGCCGTGGACGCCACGACCTACCGGGCCGAGTCCGCCGTGGGGATGCCGGATGGCTGTCCATCGATCCCGGTGGCGCTTCGGGAAGTCTGGGGATTCGCGTCGGAGTGCGTGCCGGGTGATCCCGGCGCACCTCTCCCGGGGTCGGTGCCTGCAGGCGAGCTGCCCGAGTCGGTGCGCGGCGTGGGCATGTGGATCTGGTACGTGGGGCGGGCAGAGCCGTCGCTTCAGGACATCATCGATCGCGCCCAGGCCAACGGCGTGCGCACGGTCCACATCAAGTCGGGCGACGGCACGCGGTACTGGAGTCAGTTCGACCGTGCCGTCGGACCCCTCCGGGCCGCCGGGCTGCGCGTGTGCGCGTGGCAGTACGTCCGCGGTCGCAAGCCCGTTGCCGAGGCTGCCATCGCGGCCCGGGCAGTCCGGGCCGGCGCCGACTGCCTCGTGGTGGATGCGGAGATCGAGTTCGAGCGCTACCGCACGCGCTACCAGCGCGCCGCGCGGTACATGCGCGCACTGCGCGCGCGCGTGGGCACGGCGTATCCGGTGGGGCTCACCACCTTCGCGTACGTCGATCTGCACGGCAGGTTCCCGTACTCGGCGTTCCTGAACGGCCCGAATGCCGCGCAGTTCACGATGCCGCAGGTGTACTGGAAGGCCTTCCGGGCGTCCCCGGCCCTTGCGGTGGAGCGGACGATGCGGTGGAACCGCATCTACGGCAAGCCGATCGCCCTGCTGGGCAGCACGTACATGCGCGAGAGCGCCGTGGCCATCCGCCGTTTTCGCTGCGCGTCGCAGGCTGCGGGCGTGGGCGGGGAGAGCTGGTGGGAGTGGAAGAACACACGCCGTGGCCAGTGGAAGTGGCTGGCGTCGCCGCTCACCTGCCGTGCGTCGCTCGCGCGGCCGGGCGCCACGCGTTACCCGGTGATCGGCATGCGCTCGCGCGGCGACGCCGTGCGTCGCCTGCAGCAGTTGCTCCGCGGGCAGGGCATCGGGGCCCGGATCAATGGCGTCTTCAGCGCAAGTACGCGCGACGCACTGGCCGCCTACCGGGCACAGCGTGGCCTGGCGGGCGGGCCCAGCACCGACGATGCGGTGTGGGCGGATCTCATCCAGCGCAGCGGGTCGGTGATGACATCCCGCGTGGGGTAGGCCGCCCCGCCATTGGTACCCTTCTCCCCCTGACCAGCGGCCGCTCGGACATGTCTGCATGAGCACTGAGATGATCAACAAGGTCCTTCGCTTCGGCGAGGGGCGCGGTATGAAGCAGCGCGTCAAGCGGGTCGAGCGCATCAATGCGCTCGAGCCGGAGATGCAGGAGCTCTCCGATGAGCAGATCCGCGAGCGCGCGGCGGACATCCGCGCGCGCATCGCAGACGGTGCCGACCTCGACGATGTCCTCGACGAGACCTTCGCCCTGGTGCGCGAGGCATCGTGGCGGTCCCTCGGCATGCGGCACTTCGACGTGCAGCTGATCGGGGCCATGGTGCTGCACGAGGGTCAGATCGCGGAGATGAAGACCGGCGAGGGCAAGACCCTCACCGCGACCGCCGCCGTGGTGCTCAACGCGCTCGCCGGCCAGGGCGTGCACCTCGTGACGGTCAACGACTACCTGGCCTCGCGTGACGCGCAGTGGATGGCCCCGGTGTATGAGGCGCTCGGCCTCAGCGTCGGGGTGATCCAGGCGATGATGCCCGAGGACCAGCGCCGCGAGGCCTACGCGGCCGACATCACGTACGGCACCAACTCCGAGTTCGGCTTCGACTACCTGCGCGACAACATGGCCGTGCGGCTCGATGACTGCGTGCAGCGCGGCCACGCATTCTGCATCGTGGACGAGGTCGACTCCATCCTCATCGACGAGGCCCGCACGCCGCTCATCATCTCCGGCGTTCCCGAGGCCGCGGCCGACACCTACTACCGGTTCGCCCGCATCATCCCCACCCTGAAGAAGGGCGACGACTACGAGGTGGACGAGAAGCACCGCACCGTGGCACCGCTCGAGAGCGGGGTGGAGAAGGTGGAGCGGGCGCTCGGCATCGAGCACCTGTACCTCGACATCCATGGCCAGCTGGTGAACCACTTCATCCAGGCCCTCAAGGCGGAGTCGCTGTTCCGCAAGGACAAGGAGTACATCGTCCGCGACGGCGAGGTGCTCATCGTCGATGAGTTCACGGGGCGCGTCCTCGAGGGGCGCCGCTACTCGGAGGGCCTGCACCAGGCGATCGAGGCCAAGGAGGGCCTGAAGATCCGCGAGGAGAACCAGACCCTCGCCACGATCACCCTGCAGAACTACTTCCGGATGTACGGGAAGCTCTCGGGCATGACCGGCACGGCGTCCACCGAGGCCAACGAGTTCAACAAGATCTACGAGACCGAGGTCGTGAGCATCCCGACGCACCGCCCGATGGTGAGGGACGACCAGAACGACCTCATCTTCAAGACGAAGGACGCCAAGTTCGGCGCGGTGGTGAACGACATCAAGGAGGCCCACGACCGCGGGCAGCCGGTGCTGGTGGGCACCATCAGCGTCGAGGTGTCGGAGATGCTGTCCGGCATGCTCGAGCGCCGCGGGGTCCCGCACACCGTGCTGAACGCCAAGCAGCACGAGAAGGAAGCCGAGATCATCGCGCGCGCCGGCGAGCGGGGCTCGGTGACCATCGCCACCAACATGGCCGGTCGCGGTGTCGACATCAAGCTGGGTGAGGGCGTGGCCGACCTCGGCGGGTTGTACGTGCTGGGCACCGAGCGTCACGAGAGCCGCAGAATCGACAACCAGTTGCGCGGCCGTTCCGGGCGCCAGGGCGACCCCGGGCTGACCCGGTTCTTCCTGTCGGCGGAGGACGACCTCATCCGCATCTTCTCGGGTGACCGGATGTACAAGATCCTCGACAGGCTCGGCCCCGGCGATGACCTCCCGCTCGACTCGAAGATGCTCACCAAGACGGTTGAGGGCGCGCAGAAGAAGGTCGAGGAATACAACTTCAACATCCGCAAGCGGGTGCTCGAGTACGACGATGTGCTCAACAAGCAGCGCGAGGTGGTCTACGCCGAGCGCCGTCAGGTGCTGGAGGGGGCCGACCTCGCCGAGAGCGCCCGCGACTGGATCGCCGAGGTGCTGGTGGAGACGGTCGACCGCTACGAGGACGACGACGCGGCAGTGGCCGACTGGGACCTCGACAGCATGGTCGCCGAGATCGCGCAGCTCTACCCGATGTCGTTCGGAGCAGACGATGTGCGCGCGATGGCCGGCCTGAGCCGGGATGGCCTCCTCGACCGGCTCGAGGACGACGCCATGGACGCCTACGACCGCCGCGAGGCCGAGCTCGGTCCAGAGATGGTGCGTGACCTCGAGCGGTGGGTTCTCCTCCAGCTGATCGACGTCGACTGGCGTGAGCACCTCCTGAACATGGACTACCTCCGGGAGGGCATCCACCTGCGCGCCCTCGGCCAGAAGGACCCCCTCAGCGAGTACCGCCTCGAGGGGCACCAGATGTTCGACGAGATGATGGAGAACGTCACCCGGGAGTTCGTGCGGTACATGTTCCACGTCGAACTGGAGGCGCCACCGGAGCCCGTGGAGGCTGCGCCGGTGGATGGGGTCACCTACACCGCGCAGGACGACCCCGTCCAAGGCTTCGCGGGCCTGTCCGAGGGGGTCATCGAGTCGCCCGACGGGATGGCCGTCGAGGCGACAGAGCCCGTCCACTACGAGGAGGAGGCCGTCGTCGAGTCGTCGGCCCCCGCCGTGGTGGAGACCGTGGTGATCGACGATGAGGATCGCATCGGTCGCAACGACCCGTGCCCCTGCGGATCGGGCAAGAAGTACAAGAAGTGCTGCGGCGCCGCCTAGGCCTGGGACCCCGATGAGCACCGATCCTGACGCACTGGCTCAGCAGGCCGGCCGGCTCGCCGAGCGAGTGCAGCTCCTGGGCGATTACCTCGACCCGGAGGTCATCGAGGCGCGTATTGCCGAGCTCGAGGAACAGATGGGCGCTGCGGACTTCTGGGATGACCAGGAGCGGGCCGCCAAGGTGTCTGCCGAGCACGCGCGGCACGGGCAGCGGCTGGCCGAATACCGCGCGCTGTCGGGCGAGGTGTCCGACCTGGGCGAGCTCGCCGCGCTGGCGCGCGAGGAGGAGCGCGCGGGGAGCCTCACCGAGCAGTTCACCCAGGAGATCACCGACGGCCTCACACGTGCCGAGGACCGCCTCTTCGTGCTCGAGGAGTCGCGCCTCTTCGGCGGGGAGCACGACGCCGGGGACGCCGTGGTCACCATTCAGTCCGGCGAGGGCGGAACCGATGCCCAGGACTGGGCGGAGATGCTCTTGCGGATGTACCTCAGGTGGGCCGAGGACCGTGGCTTCACCGCAACGGTCCAGGACCGCCAGGACGGCCAGGAGGCCGGGATCAAGAGCGCCACGTTCACGCTGGAAGGCACGAACGCCTACGGGCTCATGAGCGCCGAGCGCGGCGTGCACCGGCTGGTGCGCCTGTCGCCCTTCGATTCCGCGAACCGCCGCCAGACCTCCTTCGCCGCCGTTCAAGTGGCCCCGTTGGTCACGGATGAGGCCGACGTGGAGATCGAGGACAAGGACATCCGCGTGGACACGTACCGCGCCAGTGGTGCCGGTGGCCAGCACGTGAACAAGACTGACTCCGCCGTGCGCATCACGCACATCCCGAGCGGCGTCGTGGTGCAGTGCCAGAACGAGCGGTCGCAGACCCAGAACCGCGCGACTGCGATGAACATGCTGCGCTCACGCCTGCTCGAGCTGGAGTTGCAACGGCGGGAGGAGGAGGCCGCGCGCGAGCGAGGCGAGAGCATGACGATCGGATTCGGCAGCCAGATCCGCTCATATGTCATCCACCCGTACTCGATGGTCAAGGACCTGCGGACAGGCCAGGAGACCGGCAACACCCAGGCGGTGTTCGACGGTGCCCTTGACCCCTTCATGCGGGCCGAGCTCGAGCGCCGCGCAAAGGGCCTGGCCGTGGTGGGGGAGGACTAGGCATCCGCGCGCTCGTGGTGGTGGGCTCGCGCCATGGTGGCACCCGCGAGATGGGGGAGTGGGTCGTCGACGGCCTGCGGCAGGGCGGTATCGATGCCGACCTCAGGGACGCCGAGGACTCACCCGGTCCAGAGGGCTATGACATCGCTGTCGTCGGCGGCGCCGTGTACGCGGCCCGGTGGGTGGAGAACGTGCGCGAATGGACGCGCACGCACTCAGATGCCCTCAGAGCCATGCCCTGCTGGATCTTCTCGAGCGGACCGGTGACCGGGCCGCCATTTCCGGCGGATGAGGAGTCTGTGCAGTTCGGCCGCCTCCTCGAATGGACCGATGCGCGTGAGCACAGGTGCTTCCCGGGGCGGATTGACAGCCCGAACCTGCGCCCCCGGGAGAAGGCCATGTGCCTCACGCTCCGCGTCGCGGAATGCGACTACCGCCCGAAGGACGAGATCGTGGACTGGGCCCGCGCCATCGCCAGGGAGGCGACAGGCCCCACCCCTCCGTGACAGGCACCGTGTCCACAGGGCTCCCGACCCGGTGACAGGCACCTTGTCCACAGGGCGCGTTGTCCCGTGCCCGCAGCGGTTTGGACTGTGGCACCTTGGAACCGTGCGGAATGCGTGCGTGTGCCGGGTCGGCTACCTGTAAGGGGGATTGCACGTCCCGCGTCGTCGCGGCAGGGGGCATCGCCACGGTGGCGAAACCCGATCCGATGACGAGAGTTCGACCCCTGACGGGAGTTCCCATATGAGCGACGGCCAGGACTCGGGCCGCCCCGAATTCACGCTGGTCCCGGTTGCTGATGCGCCCGCGTCCCCGGACGAGGTGGCGCCTCTCTTCAGCGAAGCGGTCAGCGACGGCACGCGCCAGAAGCACGACATCTTCCGCCCCGGTCCGGGGCCGATGATCGAGTTCCGCGATGTCGTGAAGACCTACGGCGGGGACTCGCGCGGCCTCGATGGCGTCTCGCTGCGCGTCGGCACCGGTGAGTTCGTCTTCCTGGTGGGTCCCTCGGGCTCGGGGAAGTCCACGTTCATCCGCCTGATCATCCGCGAGCTCCGCGCCACCTCTGGCGAGGTGATCGTGGGCGGTCGCGACCTCGCAACGCTGCGGCGCGGCAAGGTCCCATACCTGCGGCGTGCCATCGGCTGCGTGTTCCAGGACTTCCGCCTCCTGCCGGATCGCACCGCCGCCGAGAACGTGGCCTACGCCCTGCAGGTGACCGGCCACAGCCAGAAGAACGTGCGCCTACGCGTCCCGGAGATCCTGTCGCTGGTAGGCCTCGACGGGAAGTATGACCGCCTGCCGCGGGAGCTCTCGGGCGGGGAGCAGCAGCGTGTCTCGATCGCGCGTGCTCTTGTGAACCATCCGCGGCTGCTCATCGCAGACGAGCCGACCGGGAACCTCGACCCCGATACCTCGCTTGGCATCATGGACCTGCTCCTCCGCATTAATCGCACGGGAACGACCGTCCTCGTGGCAACGCATGACCAGCACACGGTCGACCGCATGCAGATGCGCGTCATCGCGCTCCAGGAGGGCAAGGTCGTGCGTGATGCGGAGTCCGGCGGCTATCACCATCACCCCTCGGAGGTTCCGGCATGAAGCTCGGGATGTTCTTCCGCGAGGCTCTCCGCAGCATTCGCGCCAACGCTGCCATCTCAGTGGCCGCGACGGTCACGGCCCTCATCGCCGTGTTCATCCTCGGCGCCTTCATCCCGTCGTTCATGTACGTGCGCTCGGCCGTGGATTCCCAGAAGGCAAAGGTCGACGTGGATGTGTACATCGCCGACACCGCCACCGTGGCCCAGGTGAATGCGCTGCGCGGCAAGATCGACGGCCTTCGCACCGACGGGACCGTGGCCTCCGCCACGTACGTGTCGAAGGAGGATGCGCTGCGCATCATGAAGGAGCGCCTGCGCGACCCCTCGGTCCTCGACGAGCTGCCCAGCAACCCGCTGCCTGCGAAGTTCAACGTGAAGCCGAATGACGCCGAGAATGCCGATGTCATCGTGGCGGCCCTGAAGGACGACCCCGCCCTCGATCCCACTGAGGGCATCGTGTACCCGGAGAGCACCGCGGACCGCCTGCTCACCGCGGCCAAGTTCGTGCAGTGGGCAGGCTTCGTTCTCATCGGCATCCTGCTGCTCGCCGCCATCCTCCTGATCGGCAACACCATCCGGCTGTCCATCTTTGCGCGCCGTCGTGAGGTGGAGGTGATGCGCCTCGTCGGGGCGACCAACTGGTTCATCCGCTGGCCGTTCATGATCGAGGGTGTGATCTGCGGACTCGTCGGCGCCATCGTGGCGGTCGCGATGCTCTGGGGGATCAAGGTCGGCGTCGTGGACGCCTGGGCCGCAGGTGCCGACAGCGCACTCACCAAGACCGGATCGGCCGCGGGCACAATCGCGTTCCCGCTTCTCACCCTGGTCCTCGTGGGGGCCGGCGCGCTGCTCGGCGCCGTGGGCAGCGCGATCACACTGCGCCGCTTCCTCAAGGTCTGACGGGTTCCGTGGTGGCGGCGCGGTCATGCGCCGCCACCACGACGCCCTAACATCGGCTCGTGCCGTCGCCGCCCCGCTCACGTCGCCTGCTGGCAATCGCCGGCGTGGTCCTCGTGCTCGTCGCGGTCTTCGTGCTGGGCTCCCTCCTCGGCGGGCCGATCCGGTCGCTCATCCAGCCCTCGAGCGTGTCGGTGCCGGATCAGGTGACTGATCTCATCGCCGATCGCTACGAGGGCGCCGTGGACCGCGCGGCCCTTGAACGCGCGGGAGCGGCAGCAATCGCCGAGCAGGTGGGCGACCGCTGGACCGCCTACTTCACACCGGCCGAATGGGCCGCGCTCCAGCGACGGCGGGAGGGGCGCTACTCGGGCATCGGGGTGCGGGTGCGAACCACCGGTACGGCGCTGGTGATCCGCGAGGTGTTTCCCGACAGCCCCGCCGCCGCGGCCGGGCTCACCGCTGGCGACTCCATCGTCGCCGTCGCCGGCGTGCCGGTGTCCCGCCGGGGCCCTGCGGAGAGCCGCGATGCGATCCTCGGGGCGGATGGCAGCGCCGTGGCCCTGCGCATCCAATCGCCCCGCGGCGTCGAGCGCACCGTGCGCGTGACGCGCGGCGATGTGACGGTCCCGATGGTGCAGGCACGCATGCTCACCGCCGCCAACGGATCGAAGGTGGGGTACATCGAGCTCGACCGCTTCGAGGGCGGAGCGGGGGAGAAGGTGCGGGATGAGGCCCAGCGCCTGCTCGACGATGGTGCGCAGGCCCTCATTCTCGACCTGCGCGGTGACCCCGGCGGGCTGCTCGACGAGGCCGTGGCCGTGGCGAGCGCGTTCCTGCGCCCCGGCACGCTCGTGGTCAGCACCAGCGGGCGCGCGTCGCCGCGCAGGGAGTTCACGGCCAACGGCGACCCGATTCCCGCGGATGTCCCCGTGGCCGTCATCGTCGATGGTGGTTCGGCCAGCGCGTCAGAGATCGTGGCGGGCGCGCTCAAGGACACCGGTCGCGCCGTGATCGTCGGCGAGCCGACGTTCGGCAAGTCGAAGGTCCAGGTAACCCAGGGCACGACGGACGGCGGCGCTGTTCGCGTGACCATCGCCGGCTATCGCACGCCCAAGGGCACGGACATCGGCGAGGGCGGAGTCACCCCGGATGTGCGGGCGACCGATTCGGCAGCCACCCCCGCAGACGAGGCGCTGGACGCTGCGCTCGCGCGCCTTGCCGCAGAGGGCGGCTAGCCAGGTGGCTCGCGGACGGACGGGGGCCACCTTCGTGGCCGAGATGGTGCCCGCGGGGCGCCGGATGGCCGCGCGCCCCGCATTTGACGCCGGGCCCGAGATCCCCCTGATCAAGGCGAAGCGCGGTGACGCACGCATCGGCGACCTCGTCACCGCACGGATGAAGGGCGCCGGGTGCGAGGTGGTGGCGATCCACGGGCCGTCCACCCGCGCCGGGGCGGCAATCCGCGCCCTCATTGCCCACGAGGGACTGGGTCGCGGGTTCGGCCCGAAGGCGCGTGAGGAGGCCCAGGCAGCCGCCCGCACGCGTGATGCGCCCGATCCCGACCGCCGCGACATGCGTGATCAGCGCGTGATCACCATCGATCCCGAGGGCGCCAAGGATCACGACGATGCCATCGCCGTCGCCGAGGAGGGGGATGGCATCCGCCTCTGGGTGCATATCGCCGATGTCAGCAGATATGTCCCGGCAGGAGGCGCCATCGATCGCGAGGCCGAGCGCCGCGGCTGCTCGGTGTACCTGCCGGGCACCGTCGACCCCATGCTGCCCGAGGTGCTGTCCAACGACGTCTGCTCGCTGCGTCCGGGTGAAGATCGGAAGGCATTCACCGCGCACATGCTGGTCATGCCCGATGGCACGGTCTCGGGTGAGGGCTTCCACCGCTCGCTCATCCGCTCGGACCGTCGCCTCACATACCCCGAGGTGGACGCGCTGCTCGAGGGCAGCACCAGCCTCGGCGATGCGGCCATGGAGTCCGATGTTCACCTGGCCATGGAGCTCGCCCGCAGGCTGCGTGCGCGCCGCATGCGCCGTGGGGCACTCGACATCGTCACGGGCGAGCCCCGGTTCCGCTTCGATGGTGACCGCGTGGCGTCCGTCGAGATCGAGACCCAGACGGCGTCGCACAGCCTGATCGAGGAGTGCATGATCGCCGCCAACGAGGCTGTGGCGAGGTTCCTCATCAGCAAGCGCGTCCCGGCGCTCTACCGCGTTCACGCCGACCCCGAGCAGGTTGCCATCGAGGACCTCTGGGAGCGCCTCGAGATCATCGGAATCCCCGTGCCCCCTCTGGCGGAGGGCATCCTCACCGCAGAGCAGCGGCGTGAGGCGGCGGGCGTGGCCGCGCACGCGGTGCGCCTTTACGTCGAGCGCACCGGGGAGGGCGCGGCGAGCCTGCCCTACATGGTGCTCCGCGCGCTGCAGAAGGCCGTGTACCGACCGGATGAGACCTCGCACTCCGGCCTCGCGAGCCCCGCCTACCTGCACTTCACCTCGCCCATCCGGCGCTACCCCGATCTGGTGGTGCACCGTGCCCTCGCCCACGCCCTGGGCCTGGGCGAGCCCGCCCCCGACGCCGCACTGCTGCCCGAGGTAGCTCGCGACGCCTCCGACCGCGAGCGCGACGCCACCGACCTCGAGCGCCGCGCGGACCGCATGTGCCTCGCCTACCTCCTCGCCCAGTCCACCCACGGGGATGACTGGGACCGCCCGCGCGACGGCGAGGTCACGGGCGTTGGTCAATCCGGCCTGTTCGTCACCTTCGACGAGGTGTTCGACGGCTTCCTCCCGTTCCGCAACATCCCTGATGACCACTACATGCCCGATGAGTACTCGGCCGAGGCCGTGGGCGAGGAGACCGGTCGCCGCTTCCGCCTCGGTGACGCGGTTCGCGTGCGGGTGCACGACATCCAACCGCTGCGCGGCCGCGTGACGCTGGAGATCGCCGGGCGCCCGTCCGGGCGCCGCTAACCTGCGTCGCCCATGGGCAAGAAGGGCAAGAAGACGGGCGGCGCCAAAGCGCCCGCCCACAAGGACATCGCGCAGAACCGCAAGGCCCTGCACGAGTACGAGATCCTCGACCGCTACGAGGCCGGCATCGCCCTGACCGGAAGTGAGGTCAAGGGCCTGCGCGAGAGCGGGGCGATGATCCGCGAGGCCTATGCGCAGGTGATCAACGGCGAGGTGTTCCTCGTGGGGGCGCACATCAGCGACTACGGCCCGGCCGGCGGCCGCGGGCACGACCCCCAGCGCACCCGGCGCCTCCTTCTCCACCGCCGGGAGATCGACAAGATCGCCGGCAGGCTGTCCGAGCCCGGGGTCACGCTCATCCCGCTTCGCATGTACTTCAACCAGGACGGTCGTGCCAAGCTCGAGCTCGGCCTCGGTCGCGGGCGCACGCAGTACGACAAGCGCGTGGCCATCAAGGACCGCGAGATGAAGCGGGAGCTATCGCGCGCGAACGCGCGACGCGGGCGCGGCTAGCGCCGCCGCGCGGTCGCCGTAGAGCAGCACCATCACCAGCGCTGCTGCGGGGGTGAGTGCGGCCGCGAAGATCGCCCCCGCGAGGTTCACCAGCCACACCGGCATCTGCAGCAGCAATATGGGCATCGCGAGCATCGGTGCGATCACCAGCGGCACGAGGCTCGCGAGGAGGCTGATCAGCGCCACCCGCAGCCAGGACCGCCGGAGCAGTGCCCGCGCCCGGCGGCGCGAGTCGCGCCCGTAGCGGCCCTCGGCCACGCACACCTGGGTGAGCAGCTGCGTCTCGATGAGCAGCTTCACCGCCCAGGGTATGCCGACGATGCTGATCCCCAGCAGGATGATCTGCAGCGCGCGGAGCCCCACCGACTTCGCCACATCACGCAGGTGCGCGCGTGCCTCGCGCAGCACGTCGCGTACCGGTGGCCGTGCCCCGCCTGCCTCGCGCAGCCGCATCCATGCGCTCATGAGCATGATGGCCACCACGTACCCGATGACTCCCCCGGGCACGGCGAACGAGATGGCGCCCAACCAGAGGAGGCTCTGCTCCAGGGCCAACTCATTCAGCACCGGTCCGGTTCCGGGCAGGGTCGAGATCGCCCAGCCGATCGCGCTTGCCACCACCGCGATGGGGATGAAGGACACCCCCACCACAACGGCGTTCAGCGGGTAGCGTCGTATCTCCGAGAGGGCGCTGCGGACCATCTCCCCGGCACGCCGGCTGCGCACGACGGGCACGAGGGGCACCACGCCCCAGCGCGTGGAGCGGATGAGGATGATCAGGATCACCGCGAGCACCACGAGCACCACCAGCGTGGCCACGGGATTGTTCCCCAGGTCCGTGAGCACGCTCGAGCCCCACTCGACGACCGCGCAGAATGACGACGTCACCATGTCGGCGCCGAGGTCGGGAATCGCCGTGCTTCCGGTGCGCGTCTGCTGCTGCCACGTGATGGGTTGTGTCCAGCGGTCGGTCATGTTCGGGCCAGGAGGGCCGTCATACGGTGCGCGCAGCGGCGCCCCCCACTGGCCCTCGTACGTGATCCACGCCAGCGATGAGTCCCGTCCGGGGTTGCCCGACGGCAGCAGCACGGCCCGGGTGGGCACCTTCACGCTCGGCCCGCGCGTGTCATCGCACCCGATGCCCTCGCTGGGGCTTCGCTCGAGCCACAGGCCCTCGCCATAGAAATTGGCGTGCGAGCCCTGCCCGGGGTAGATCACCGGGTGCTGGCCATCCTTCTGCAGCTTGGGGTCGTCCCACGCCGCCCGCTCACCGGCGTTGTGCTGCGACAGGCCCACCTCGCTCGGGGCGATCTGCAGCGCCTGATCGGCGGTGTCGGCGTCGAAGACGAGCTGGGCCATCTCCCAGTCGCCCTCGTGCAGGTTGTTGTAGTCGTTGAACAGGTAGAAGAGCCAGTACTGCAACGCGAGCTTCCCGGGCGCATCCGGCTGGGTCACCACGTGGGCGTACGCCACCGGGTTGGCGGGCGGCACGCCCATCCCGAGGCGGCGCGCGAGCTGCTCGTAATCGCATCCCGGGTTCAGCGGGTTGCCGGGGTAGTCAATGGCGTATCCGGGGGGCTTCTCGTAGAGGTCGGCGGCCGTCGGGCCCGTCAGCACTGTGGTGCCGTCGTTCGTGAACAGGAAGTCCGGCTGGCCGAAGATCGGGTTGACCGAGCTAGGGCCGTACGGTTCACCTGATGCGTCGCATTCCTGTGACTGCTTCTTCAGCATCACCACGGGGGCGTAGCGATCGGCCAACTGCTGTGCGGCACTGCTCGCAGCGGCGGCGGACGTGATGCCGCCCGCTGCAGCCCACATGACGAGCACTGCGGTCAACGCGATCAGGTGGAGCGCCCACCTGCGCGGGAAGCTCAGGACATCACCACCACGTGCTCGGTCAGCGCACCGTGGGCGCCCAGGGTCGAGATCTTCTCGATGTCGCTGCTCCGGCTCGGCCCCGACACCAGGCTTACTGCCGATGGGGGAGTGCGCCCATCGGCATATGTCAGCGCGAGCGCCTCACTGAGCGTGCGCACGACGCGGTCGGCGGGAAGCAGCGCCACGTGATGCCGACTTGTCACATCGATTCCGCGTCCGTGCCCCCCCGACGCCTCGAGCACCAGGGTGCCCCGCTCGGCGACGGCGAGGGCGGGCACCGTGACCCCGCATACGTCCAGCGGGCCCTCAAGGCCCAGGGCCTCGCGCGAACCGAGCCCCGTGGGCCACATGAGGACATCGATGCCTTCGCGGCGAAGGGCATCCACGAGGCCGATCTCCTCCACAACCTGGTCGCTCGCCACGACCGCGCGCGCCACGCCGGCATCTGCCATCCAGCGCGCGGTCGCACGCCCTGCCTCCGCTCGGTCAACCACCTGTGCCGTGGCCTTGCGGCGGGCGAGTGACGCCAGCAGCAGGTCGAGCACGCCGGCCTGGTCTGGCGCGGTGCTCACCGGCGCGGGGGCCAGCGGGCCGGCATGTCGCGCACCTCCGTCCAGCCGGCGCCGGGCCCCGGAAGCTCCGTCACCCAGCCATTCCTGCCGCGCGCGCGAAGCATGAGGCGCCAGCCCGCCATCCAGGCGCGGTAGGTGGCGGGCCTGCGCCACAGCCGGCTCCATGCGCGGAACGCGATCCCCGACTTGCGGGTGGCGGGCGACGACGCGCGGGCGCGCGCGCGCACGAGGAGGTCCTGCAGGGGGATACCCACCGGGCACGCCTCGCCGCACGCGCCGCACAGCGACGACATGAATGGCAGGTCACGTGATGCCGGGGAGGAGGGCCCCTCGAGTAGCGGGGTGATGACCGCACCGATCGGACCGGAGTACGGCGAGCCATAGGCCTGCCCGCCCACTGAGCGCCACATGGGGCAGGAGTACAGGCACGCCCCGCAGCGGATGCACGCGAGGGCCTCCTCGAACTCCGTGCCCCGCAGCGCCCCACGGCCGCCATCGATGATGACCAGGTGGAACTCCTCGGGGCCATCTGCCTCGCCCTCGCGCCGCGGCCCCGTGATGAGGTTGACGTAGTTGGCCGCATCCTGGCCGATGGCTGCCATGGGCAGCACCTGCAGGATGTGCGCGGCCTCGTCCCAGTCGGCGACCACCCGCTCCATGCCCATCACGGCAACGTGGATGCGCGGCTGCGAGGTCACGAGTCGTGCGTTCCCCTCGTTCTCCACCACGCAGATCGTGCCGGTGGAGGCCACGCCCAGGTTCACCCCGGACACCCCGATACCTGCCGCGGCGAACTTCTCGCGAAGCCGCACGCGCGCGTGCGCCACCAGCCCCTCGCGGTCATCGGGCACATCGTCGGTGCCCGCCTCCTCGCGAAAGAGCGCGGCCACCTGCTCGCGGTTGAGGTGCACGGCCGGGGCGATGATGTGGCTCGGGTGCTCGTTCGCCAGCTGCAGGATCCACTCGCCGAGGTCGGTCTCGACCACCTCGATGCCTGCGTCGTCGAGGGCCTCGTTGAGCTTGATCTCCTCGGTAGCCATCGACTTGCTCTTCGCCACCACCTTCACCCCGCGCGCCTTCGCCAGGCCCGTGATGTACCGGCAGGCCTCCGCGCCGTCCGCTGCGCGCACCACCGTGCCGCCAGCATCGCGCACATTGGCCTGCATCTCGGCGAGCAGTGCGGGAAGGTTGCGGATGTTCGACTGGCGGATCTCGCGAGCGCGCTCGCGCATCTCATCCAGCCCGTGGTCGCGCCGCATGCCCTCCCGGCCCTCGCCCCAGCTAGCGGCGGCGGTGTCGAGGTTGCCGCGAAGGGTGCGGTCGCGAAGCGCATCGACCGTGCGCTCGCGCAGGGTTCCCTGCACGTCGAGGTACGCCACTCCGCCGTCGGCACGGCGCCTGCGCGTGCTCATGGGTCGAGCACCTCTGCCACGTGCCGCGCGCGCAGGGGGATGCCCTGCCGATGGGCCACTCCCGTGATGTGCATCAGGCACCCGAGGTCGCACGACACCACCTCGCGCGCCCCGGCCTCGATCGCGGCGCGCGCCTTCTCCTCGCCCAGGCGCGCGGAGAGCTCGGGGAAGGTGATCGAGAAGATCCCCCCGAACCCGCAGCAGCGATCGGTGTGCTGCATCTCCCGCACCTCGCAACCGGCCTTTGCCAGCGCCTCACGTGGGCTCTCGCTCTCGTGCATCACGCGCAGCATGTGGCAGGAGTCGTGCATGGTCACGGGCCCTCGCGACCCCCTCCCGGGGTCGAGGTCGTGCTTGGCGAGGAACTGCGTGAGTTCGATCGTACGGGCGGCGAGGTCGCGCGCCGCCTCTTCCTCGGGCCTGCCCGCGAACATCTCGGGGTAGGCGTGCACGACCATCCCCGCGCACGAGCCGGAGGGCACCACCACCTCCTCGGTGCCCGCGAAGACCTTGAGCGTGTGGCGCGCGACCGCGCGGGCCTGGTCGGGGTGCCCCGCGGTCCACGCCGGCTGGGAGCAACAGGTCTGCGACCGGGGTACCTTCACATCCACCCCGCAGCGCTCGAGCACCCGTCTTGATGCCTTCCATACCGACGGCGCGACGGCATCGGACAGGCAGGTGCGCATCAGCATCACTCGCATGCCCGGGAGTGTAGGGCCACCCGCAGCGGACCCATGGGTGATCCTCATCCCCGCCGGCGCCGGGTGGCCGGTCGCCGTGCGTCGCGTACGGCCGCGCCCGTCACACGGGTGAGGTCGGTGGCTTCTCTCCCATGCGCTTCAGCCAGCGGGCATGTGAGCCGAGTGCGCTGCCCAGGGTGGTGTTGGCGTTGTAGCGGAAGCCGTGCTCGATGCAGAGCTGCTCCACCACCGGCGAGATCCGCCGGTAGTGCACGTGGCATACGGTGGGCAGCAGGTGGTGCTCCACCTGGAAGTTCAGGCCGCCGAGGTACCAGTTGAGCAGCCGGCTTGAGCGGGCGAAGTCGACCGTGTGCTCCACCTGATGGCGTGCCCACTCGCGCGGGCCGTCCTCTTCCGCCTCGGCGATCAGGCGGGCCTCGCTGGTGAAGTCGGCTTCCTCCACGCAGTGCGCGAGCTGGAACACCACGGCCAGGATGATGCCG
>JAPOLI010000039.1 GCA_029977205.1 bacterium | reverse complement strand
GTGGATCTCCTCCAGCACGTCGGGCCGGGTGATCGAGAGGTAGTCCACGGCACCCTCGAGCGCCCCCCCGCCGTAGTCGTCGGCGGTGAGCTCGCGGGCCTGGATCTGGGTGCCGAGGCCGCCGTCGAAGACGACGACGCCGTCGCGAAGGGCGGGCAGGTAGAGACTGGCGTTCTTCATAGGTGAAAGAGGCTATCGCGCCTTGCCGGAGGGTGGTCGTGTCACCCCGAGGGTGGCAGAGCGGCATCTGGCTGGTCTGCGCCACCGACCTGGAGGGCGCGATCTCACGACTCATGCGTCCTGGGGAAGACGGACAGTGGTGATGCGTCGGGCGACGTGTGGGGCCGTGCATGCAGCCTTGCGCTGCGTGTCGCTGCGGCATCTGCGAGCGAATACTGCTCGCGCCCACCCCCCTTTTTTGTGCGCCCATGAGGGGTGGAAAGGTCCACCCCCTGGGGTGATGCCGTGGCAAGCGCCCGGCGCGAGGCTTGTCCCGTACGCAACACCGAACGGGAGCCCACCCAATGCCTGCCCACCGCACACCCATCACCGCCCCTCGAATCTCCGCCCTCACGCCCGCCATGCGCATCGTCCGACGACATCGTGCTGTCGCCCTCGCCGCGGCCGGCGTCCTGGTAGCCGCGGCCCTGCCCGCGGGCGCCCAGGCCTGGACCACCCCCGAGCCGCTGTCCACGAGCTCCGTTAGGGAGTCGCTCGTCTCGACGGCCGATGGCAGTGGTCGCGTGCTGACCTCGTTCAGGGAGCGGTCATCGGGTGACGTCGTGATGAACACCCGGTCTGCCGACGGGGCGTGGCGCGCAGCTCCCGTGCTCGCGTCTGATCCGGGCGCCAACTACTCCGAGGGCGCCGACGCGGCAACGCTCGGGGATGGCACTGCCCTCACCCTGTTCACCGAGACCCACCCCGCAGGCGAGCTGCTCATGCTCCGGCTGGGCGCACCCGGGGACGCGGCTGGCGCGACGGTGCAGGTGGCATCGAGCGAGAACGGATTCATCGACCCGCACCTCACGGTGTTCGGGACCACGGGCTGGTATGTCACCTGGGTCGAGGACGCCGGGCGCACGTTCGACCTCAAGGTGGCCCAGGGGAGCGGGAGCGGCGTGCCCACAGTGGCGTCGGCGGTCGCGGGCTCAACCGATCGGATCTATCGTGCGGCCCCGGCAAGTGACAGTGTCGGAAACCCGACGGTTGCGTACATCATGCAGTTGGGCGGCGCCAACTATGGCGCCTTCGCCGTCCGCCGCTCGGGATCGGTGTGGCAGACGCCGGTCCAGTTGTCCGCCGTGACCGACAACGTCGGCGACGTCGTCGCGGCGCCTGATGGCACCGGCGACATCCACGTCGCGTGGTCGGCGGAGGACCAGACCGACACGACCAATCGCGTCCGCACGCGCCGCTACGACTCCGCGACCCTCGGCTGGACGTTCCCTGCAATCAACGCCGACATCGGCACCGCCAGCCTGACGGGCACCATGGCCCTCGTCGAGAACAGCCGCGGCGTCGTGCACGGTGCCAACCTCGTCGTTGCGAAGGGCGCCACGGTGTCCGCCTACTACTACAGCGCCGACAGCCAGACGTGGAGCAGCCCGCCGCAGGTCATCGATGCCTCGGCGGCGTCGGTGCGCGCCGTGACGATTGGCGCGAACGGTGGGGGGGGTGCCGCAGTCGCATGGATCGACACCGACGGCCTGCATGCCGCCCAGCGCGTGGGAGCACTGTGGGGGAGCCCGTCGCTGGTCCAGGCGACGACTCCGAATGCGTTGGGCTCGCCATGGGTCGCCATGACTCCCGAGGGCATCCCCACCGTTTCGTGGACCCGTGTGGACGGCGGCTTCGACAACACCGCGTTCGCCAGCACCGATCTCGCGCGCCCGGATGCGCCCACCGGCGTGGTCGCGACCGCTGAGGACGCGTCGCTCACCGCGCAGTGGACAGCGCCGGTGTCGACCGGCGGGGCGGCCATCGCCAGCTACGTGGCGACGGCCTACCCGGGTGGTGCGTCATGCACCACCACCGCGACCACGTGCACCATCGGGGGGCTCACCAACGGCGTCCGCTACACGGTCGCGGTGGTCGCGAGCAACGGGGGGCTCACCAGCTTCAACTCCGCGCTCAGTGGTGCGGTGACGCCGCAGGCTGCCGTGGCGCCAGGCGCACCCGCAGGTGGCGGCGCGCAGCCGGGGCAGGCCACGCCTGCGGGAACCGGCACGGCCGCCGGCCCCGGGGCAGTGGCGCCGGACGCGGTGGCGGCCGCCACCGCGTCGGCGGCGATCCGCGTGACCCGACGCTCGATCGTGGTGTCCACACGGGTGCGCGCGGCCGCCGGCGGAACGGTGAGCCAGGTCGTGGTGGCCCGGAATGCGCGCAGGAAGGTGGTTGCGCGCTGCAAGGTGAAGCGCAAGCGCGTGCCAGGTGCATCCCACGTGGTGCGGTGCACGATGGGCAGCAAGGCTCGCCGTGCGCTCGCGGGTGGTCGCCTGGCGTTGCGGGTCACCACCACCGTGGCCCGCGCCGATGGCGTGGTGTCGACCCACCGGCAGACAAAGGCGGTTCGCCGCCGCTAGCGCCGGTCGCGCGCGCCCACCGCGTCGGCGACCACCTTCCCCGTGCTGATCGCCGCCTGGCCGCGGGCCACCACGGGGTCGGCACCGGCCGCCCTGGCCCGATCGAGCAGGTCGACGTTCGTGTGCCCGGCAAACGCCGCCAGGGGAAGGCCCGCCGTCGCGGGGTCGCCGCGCAGCCCCTCGATCACCGCGATGGCGTCGTCGCCGGCCTCGAGGTCGATCATCACGCAGGCCGGGGTCTCATCTGCGAGGGCCTCGGCCAGGCGGGTGGGGCCGCCCGCCACGCGCAGGCGGTAGCCCGCGATCTCGAGCCCGCTCTCGATGCGCGAGCGCATCATGAGGTCGGGGCAGAGGGCGATGACGAGCGGCCGATCATCCACGCGGGTGACGCTAGCAAGGGGGTTCGCCCCGGCGGCGTCCAGAGCGAGTCGGTCATCAAGATCACGTAGGGCGTCCCGCCAGGCCAGGTGCTGCGAGCGGCCCCCGGCCGGGGAAGTCCCCCGGGGCCGTTTCGTTGCGGAGGGTCATGGCAGAGTGGCGCGCATGATCCGCGTGTTCATCGCGATGTCCCGGGACGGCTTCATCGCCGGCCCCGACGACGACCTCTCGTGGCTGCCCGACGGGCACGCCGGCGAGGACTATGGCTACGAGGCCTTCATGGCCGGCGTGGGGGCAATCCTCATGGGGCGCCGCACCTACGACGTCGTGGCGGGCTTCGGCACCGGGTGGCCGTATGGAGACACCCCAGTGCTGGTGGCCACCACGCGGCCGCTTGATCCCATCGAGCCCACCGTGCGGGCGGTGTCCGGGTCGCCCACGGGGATGCTGGCCGAGGCGCGGGCGGCCGCGGGTGGGGGCGACGTCTACGTGGACGGCGGTCGGATCATCCAGCAGCTACTCGGTGCCGGGCTCGTCGATGAGTTAATCGTGACGGTGATCCCGGTGGACCTGGGCGGGGGCATTCCGTTGCTGGAGGGGGAGGAGCAGTGGATGCTCCTGGATCTGGCGGACGAGCGGACATTTCCGTCTGGCGTTGCCCAGCGGCGGTACGTGCCGAACGCATGACGACGAGCGCCGCCCCGGGCTAGCCTCGGGCGCATGACACTGCCCCGACTCATCCCGCTCGGCGAGTTCTTCGACAACCCCGAGCGCGCCCTGGCCAAGCCGTCACCCGATGGCACCATGCTCTCCTGGCTCGCGCCGCTGGACGGCCTGCTCAACGTGTGGGTGCGGCCCATCGGGGGCGGGGAGGCCGTGCCCGTGACGCGCGACACCGACCGCGGGGTGATGGGCTACTCGTGGACCCGCGACTCGAAGCACATCCTCTACAGCAAGGACCAGGGCGGGGACGAGAACCACCACGTGATGATCGTCGACGTTCCCGGTGACGGCACCGCGCGGGACCTCACGCCGTTCGAGGGCGTGCGCGCCAGCATCGTGTCGGTGCCCCGGGCCACGCCCGAGCAGATCATCGTGAGCACCAACCGGCGCGATGGCGGGGTGTTCGACGTCGAGCGGCTCGACCTCGCCACGGGCGACATGACGCTGATCGCCACGAACCCCGGCAACGTCATCGGCTGGGTGGCCGACCGCGACGGGCAGGTGCGCGGCGCCTATGCCCAGACCCCCGAGGGCGACTACCAGTTGCTGGTGCGCGACAGCGAGGCCGACGACTTCCGCGTGCTCGCGGAGTTCGACAACGAGGATGGCGGCCAGCCATACGGCTTCGATGCCGACGGCACCGTGATGTGGGTGGGGAGCGCGCGCGACAGCGATCGCTCGCGGCTGGTGGGGATCGACGTGGCCACCGGTGAGGAGACCGTGCTCGACGAGGACGAGGTAGCCGACCTCTCCATGCCCATCGTCAGCGACAAGGACCGCACCCTGCTGGGCGCCGCCTACCTGCGCGACCGCCTGGTGGTGCACGCCTTCGACGAGCGCTTCGGCCGCGACTTCGAGACGCTGAAGGAGATCGCCGACGGCGACCCGCGCATCACCGGCAGTGATGCCGATGAACGCATGTGGACCGTGGCCTTCGACAGCGACATCGACCCCGGCGCCACGTACCTGTTCGATCGCGAGACGGGGGAGAGCGAGTTCATCTTCCGCCCGCGTCCGTGGCTCTCACCGGACGAGCTCGCGCCCATGACCCCCGTGCAGATCACCAGCCGCGACGGGCTTACGATGTACTGCTACCTGACGCTGCCGCGCGGGCTCGAGGCCAAGCAGCTGCCGATGGTGCTCTACGTGCATGGCGGGCCGTGGAGCCGCGATGCCTGGGGCTACGACGGCGTGGCGCAGTTCCTGGCCAACCGGGGCTACGCGGTGCTGCAGGTGAACTACCGCGGGTCCACGGGCTTCGGCAAGCACTTCATGCACGCGGCCGAGCGGGAGTTCGCCGGGAAGATGCACGACGACCTCATCGACGCGGTCGACTGGGCCGTGGCCGAGGGCATCGCCGACCCCGACCGCATCGGCATCTACGGCGGATCGTACGGCGGCTACGCCACGCTGGTGGGCGTCACCTTCACGCCCGATCGCTTCCGGGCGGCCGTGAGCTTCGTGGGGCCGTCCAATCTGGTCACGCTGATCCGGTCGTTCCCCGAGTACTGGCGACCGTTCCTCAAGAGCACGTGGTTCCGCTTCGTGGGCGATCCGGAGATCGAGGCCGAGCGCGATGACATGTGGGCGCGCTCGCCGCTCTCACGGGTGGACGAGATCATCACCCCGCTCATGGTGATCCAGGGCGCCAACGACCCGCGCGTGACCAAGCACGAGAGCGACCAGATCGTCGAGGCGCTCAGCGAGCGCGGCGTGGACGTGGAGTACATCGTGGCCGACGACGAGGGCCACGGCTTCGCCAAGCCCGAGAACAGGATGCGCGCCTACCGGGCGATGGAGGGCTTCTTCGCCGAGCACTTGGGCGGCCGCGC
Source organism: bacterium (assembly GCA_029977205.1). Classification (GTDB taxonomy): domain Bacteria; phylum Actinomycetota; class Thermoleophilia; order Miltoncostaeales; family Miltoncostaeaceae; genus SYFI01. The sequence continues at coordinate 6,053 of JAPOLI010000039.1, read as the reverse complement.
CGAGTAGGCCGGTCCACCACCGCCATGGCCCGCTACGGGTTATCCAGGTCCTCGCCGCTCTCCTGATCGAAAGGTGCCTTGCGGTCACGCGGGCCGAGCACGCCGGGTGAGCGGTTGACGGCTTTCCACAACAGGAGCGCAAGGATGAGGGCGACGATGAGCGCGGTGATGCCTGCCGCGACCAGACCGCCGCGGTACCAGGGCTCGCCGGCCAGGCCGAGGCGCGCCCGGCGCAGGTCGTCCACGCGGGCGATCTCGTAGGCCGCGAGCCCATGCGCCGGGTAGGTGGCCAGCGCGCGGCGGAAGTCGGCACGTGCACCGGCGAGGTCGAACCGCGTCATGCGGTTGACCGCGTCGCGGAAGAGTGTCTGGGTGCGCCCCTCCCATGCACGGTTGATCGCGCGGTCGAGCACGCGAAGGATCTGGTCGGTGGGCGCCATGGCCCCGCCTCCTGCCGCGCGCTTGATCAGGACCACGCCCCGGGCCCGTCCGTTGCCGTCCACCACAGGACCTCCGGAGTCACCCTTCTGCACCTCGTTAGAGATCAGGGTGAGGATCCGCACGCGGCTCTTCTCGGTGTGGCCGGTCTCGCCGATCACCCCGAAGCGCACAGCGGGCACCAGCGCCATGTCCCCGCGAGTGTCTGCGGGGCGTGTTCCGCTGAAGCCGAGCGTGGCCACCGGCGTACCGGGATCGAGCCCCCGGTCAAGCCCGATCGCAGGTGCGTCAGCCAGGTCCGGCACGCGAAGCACCGCGATGTCGCGCAACTCATCAGTCTCGAGCACCTCGGGAACAACGGCCTGGCTTCGGCGGGCCGCCGCTCCGGCAGCCGCTTCGCGCACTGTCCGTTCCATCGCACCCAGGCCCACGGGCGTTGCCTCGTTGTCCTTCACCCATCGCGCGGCGATCTGCGTACTGTGCCGCGCGCCTGACACAGCGAGGTACTGGACGTACGCCGCCTCCGCCAGATCATCCGCGGATGGCTGGATCACGTGCATGGCGGTCACCAGGTATCCGTCAGGGGTTACGGCAAAGGCGGTGCCCTCCCTGGTCACCGTACGCGCCCCGTCAGGCAGGGCGATCGTCTTCCCATCCTTCGTGCGAAGTCCCGTCATGCTCGTGCGCACCTCGACACGCCACACGGCCGGCATGGCGATGAGCGCCCCGCGGTTGAGGGGGTCGGCCGCCAACGGGTCGGGCACGCCCGCAGGAGTGTCCGCCATGGCTGAGGACACCGCGCCCGTTGCGCACACGACCAGGGCGCAGAGCATCGCGGTGAACAGGGAGAGGAGCCTCACTCCTGTCAGGCTAGCCCCGGTCACCGTCATCTCACGGTCGTGCGCGCTGCCAGTGCGTGGTGCGCGGGTGCGCTAGCGCCAGCCGCCGCCCCGTGGTCCGCGAAGAGCAGAGTCGACGGTCATCGCCCCGTAGAGCAGCCCGCTGAAGGGCAGCGCGAGCTGCCAGCCGATTCCCAGGCCGAACTCCTGTGCCGCGCGCCGATCGGCCAGGGCCATGGCCACCCAGGCCGCAAGGCCCAAGCCAAGCGCCACGCCCCCTGTGGACGCCGTGCCTGTCACCGTATCCACAGCCCCGAAAACCACTGCCACAAGCGGGCCGGCGAACATCAGGAGCAGGGTCAGTGACACTCCTGTGAGCATGAGCCATGAGCGGCGGAGCTGGGTGAAGGCGCTGCGGCGGACCATCGTCCAGACGTCGCTGATCGTGGCGTAGGGGCGGGTGCTGACCACGCGGGTGCGGCTGAGGGCCAGGCGGGTTGGGTAGCCGGCCACGTGCTTCACACCGCGCGCGAGGGCGAGGTCATCGATGAGGGCTCCGCGCATGGCCTGCATCCCCCCGGCCTCCGACAATGCCTCGGCCGTCACGAGGATGCACCCACCGGCTGCGGATGCCGTGCGGCTCCCTGCCCGGTTCGCCCACCTCAGGGGGTAGAGGAGGACGAAGAACAGCACGAAGGGTGGAATCAGCAGCTTCTCGGCGAACGATTCGCACCGGAGCCTCGCCATGCGGCTGTCAAGCGCCACGCCGCGATCGAGCGCGTCCCCCACCAGCCGCCGCAGCGAGTCGGGTGCGTGGTGGATGTCGGCGTCGGTGAGCAGCAGCCACTCGGGGTTGCTCGCGGCGTCATGCCATCGGACGCCCTGATCCATTCCCCACACCTTGCCGGCCCAGCCTTCGGGAAGGGGCTCCCCCGTGATCACCTCGCACGGGCGGACCATGCGCGCCGCCGCCCGGCGGGCCACCTCGCCCGTGGCGTCCGACGAGCGCTCGTCCACCACGAGCACGCGCATGTCGCCCGGGTAGTCCTGGTCGTCGAGCGCCGCGAGCGTGGCGGCGATGCCCGTCGCCTCATTCCGCGCCGGGATCACCACCCCCACGGCTGGCCACGCGGGCCGGTCCGGCGGCGGCGGGTCGTCGTCGTCGATCGGGCGGAGGTCCCACGGCCGGGCGGGGTGCACGAGCACGCCCGCCCAGCACGCCAGGGCCAGTGCCCCGATGACGACGACCCAGATCAGTGCCGGAAGTGCCGGTGTCCGGTGGTCACCATCGCCGCGCCCAGGGCGTCCACCGCCTCGATCACCTCATCGTCCCGGATTGATCCACCGGGGTGGGCGATTGCGGTCGCCCCGCCCTCAATCGCCTGCACGGGCGCATCGGGGAACGGGAAGAACGCGTCGCTTGCCATCGCGCTCCCCTGGATCGGCAGGTCGTAGTCGGCCGCCTTGGAGGTGGCGATGCGCACGCTGTCCACGCGGCTCATCTGGCCAGCGCCGATGCCCACCGTGGCGCCGTCCTTCGCGAAGACGATCGCGTTGCTCTTCACGTGCTTGGCGACCTTCCAGGCGAAGACGAGGTCAGCCCATTCCTGTTCGCTGGGCGCCCGGGCGGTGACCACGCTCATGGTGTCCCTGCTCTCGGCCACGTCATCCGCGTCCTGCACGAGAAGCCCGCCAAGCACGCGCCGGTATACCGGCTCGGTGGCGTTGCCCGGCCGCACCAGCTCGCCGCCGGTGTCCAGCAGGCGAACGTTCGGCTTGCGGGTGAGCACCTCGAAGGCCTCGTCGTCGTAACCCGGCGCCCAGAGAACCTCCACGAACATCTCGGACAGGTGCTCTGCGAGCGCCAGGTCAACCGTGCGGTTGACGGCGTACACGCCTCCGAACGCCGACACCGGATCGCACGCCTTCGCCCGCAGGTACGCGCTGGCGAGGTCCTCGCCCAGGGACACGCCGCAGGGGTTGTTGTGCTTGATGATCACCACCGCCGGATCGGCGAACTCCGCGGCCAGGCCGCGGGCGGCATCCACGTCGAGCAGGTTGTTGTAGGACAGCGGCTTCCCATGGCGCACCGCCACTCCACCCAGGAGGTGCTGGGGCGCGCCGACCTGCCGGTAGTACGCCCCGCGCTGGTGCGGGTTCTCGCCGTAGCTGCACTCGAGCTCCTTGCGGAAGCCCACCGTGAAGCGGTCGGGGAAGTCCTCGGGGCCGTCGCCCTCGCCCGCCATCCAGGCCGCGATCGCGGTGTCGTAGGCGGCGGTCGTGCGGAAGGCTGCGCCGGCGAGCGCGCGCCGGGTGGCGTCGCTCACCCAGCCGCCACCGGCAACCTCGGCCAGCACGGCCTCGTACTGCGAGGGGTCGGTCACGATCGCCACGCGGTCGTGGTTCTTCGCCGACGCGCGCACCATGGCCGGCCCGCCGATGTCGATCTCCTCCACCACCTCGGCGCGGTCCAGGCCGTCCTTCGCCGCGGCCTCCTCAAAGGGGTACAGGTTCACCACCACCATGTCGATGGCCTCGATGCCGTTCGCGGCCATGTCGTCGGCGTCGCCGGCGTGGTCCTTGCGGGCGAGGATGCCCCCGTGCACCTTCGGGTGCAGGGTCTTGACGCGCCCGCCCATGATCTCCGGGTGGCCGGTGACCTCGCTCACGTCGGTCACCTCAAGCCCGGCATCGCGCAGCGCCTTCGCCGTGCCGCCGGTGCTGATGAGTTGCACCCCCTCGGCGGCAAGCCCCCGGGCCAGGTCCACCAGGCCTGTCTTGTCGGATACCGACAGCAGCGCGCGTCGCGTTGCCACCTCAGGAACCTCCCTCGTCGATGATCATGCGGCGCGGTTGCGCCGGGTCCCGCGTGATGCGCCCCTGCGCGTACAACGTGACGCAGTGGCTGAGCAGGCGATGCTCCACGCCGTGCACGCGCTCGGCGAGCGCCTCGAGCGTGTCGCCTGCGAGGATAGGCACCGGCTCCTGGAGGATCGGCGGCCCGCCGTCCACCGCCTCCTCGGCGATGTGCACCGTCACGCCGGTGAGGCGCACGCCCCACTCCAGGGCCTCCTGGATCGCGTGCATGCCGGGGAATGCCGGCAGCAGCGACGGATGCAGATTGATCACCCTGTCCGGGAAGGCGTCCAGGAACGTGCCGGTGACGATGCTCATCCAGCCGGCCATGACCACGAGGTCGGGCTCGACGCGGCCAATCACCTCGTTCAGCCGCCTGTCACGATCGGTGCGCTCGGACGGGTCGGCGAGTGCCACGACCTCGGTGGGGATCCCCGCCGCCGCCGCGCGCTCCAGCGCCATCGCGCCGTCCTTCGAGCACACCACGAGCACGATCTGGGCGTCGACCTTGTCGTTGGCGTGCACGTTGTCGATCAGCGCCTGCAGGTTCGACCCATTTCCCGACACCATCACGACCACGCGGAACATCAGCCGTCCCATCCCAGTCCGGGCGCCCCGGCCTCCACCCGCCCCACCACGTGGCTGCCCTGCACGATGCCCAGCGCGCGATCGGCCGCAGCGGCGGGCATCACCAGGCACATGCCGAGCCCCATGTTGAAGGTGGCCCAGGCCGAGGCATCGTCCACTGCGCCGCCCGCCAGCACGTGCGCGATGGCGGGCGCCTGTGGCCACGCGCCGCGCATGAGGATGGGGCGCATGCCATCGGGGATGACCCGCGGCAGGTTCTCGGGGAGCCCGCCGCCGGTGATGTGGGCCACCGCGTGCAGTTCCACTCCCGCGGCCTGGAGCGCGGCGATGTCCCCGGGATACAGGCGCGTGGGGGCGAGCAGCACCGGGTCGGGCGCCACGGCGCCAGAGTCCACGAGGGTCCGCACCAGCGAGTAGCCATTGCTGTGGATACCGCTGCTCTCGATGCCGACGATCACGTCGCCCACCTGCACCTTCTCGGGGCCCAGCATCTCGGCGCGCTCCACCGCGCCCACGGCGAAGCCCGCCATGTCGAAGTGCCCCTCCTGGTACAGCCCGGGCATCTCGGCGGTCTCGCCCCCCAGCAGCACGCATCCGCTGTCGAGGCACGCCTCGCGTACCGCGCTCACGATCACCGTCGCCTCATCGGGGTCGAGGCGTCCCACCGCCAGGTAGTCGAGGAAGAACAGTGGTCGCGCGCCGGTGCACACCAGGTCGTTCACGCTCATCGCGACGAGGTCCTGACCCAGCCCGGAGACGTCACCCATCTGCCGGGCCAGCAGCACCTTGGTTCCCACGCCGTCGGTGCAGGCAACGAGCACGCCATCGCGCATGGGAGGCATCGGCAGCGTGCCCGCGAACCCCGTTGTCCCTCCGTGCACGAGATCGCGGATGCCCTCCGTCAGCGCACGCGCGGCGTCGAGGTTGACCCCCGCATCGTCGTAGGACATGCCCCGCTCGCTCACATGGGCAGGCTACCCGCTGGGTGCGACGCCCTCGGGGCGCACGGCGCCGGCGTCAGCCTGCGCCCGCAGCGGCCTGCGCCTCGAACCTCTCCTTGCCCGAGGCGTCGGGCACGGGGATCGGGTACTCGCCCGTGAAGCACGCGCGGCAGTAGCTCTCGGCCGGATGGCCCACGGCGCGCTGCAGTCCGTCGAGGGTGAGGTAGTGCAGTGAGTCAGCGCCCACGGCCGCGGCGATCTCGGCCTCGGTCTGGCCCACGGCGATCAGCTCGTCGCGGTCGGCCATGTCGATGCCGTAGAAGCATGGCCAGGTGATGGGCGGGCTTGAGATGCGCAGGTGCACCTCGGCGGCACCGGCGTCCTTCAGCAT
>JAPOLI010000038.1 GCA_029977205.1 bacterium | reverse complement strand
ACGCACTGCCACGCCGATCCCCTCCGCGGGCGGCGGCACGGCGAGGATGACCGCGGCACCCTCGGCGTCGGCGCGTCGGAACGCGGCGTAGAGCCGCGCGGCGTAGTCGTCCGGCCCGCCCACCGGACCCAGCACCAGCGTGCCCTCGGGCATGCCCGCGATCGGGTCGGGGGCCAGGATCGCCACGCGATGGCCATCGGCAGCAAGCGCGGTGGCGCGGACCGCCACATCATCGCGGCTGAGCACCTCCACTCGGGCCCCCGGGGCGTAGTGCGACTCCAGCATGCCTGGGGCGCGGGCGGGTCCTGATGCATGTGCATCGACGGGCACGCCGAGGATCCGTGCGAGTTGATCGGCGGAGATGCGCCCGGGGCGGAGCACCTGGGGTGGGTCGGTGGTGAGGTCCAGCACGGTTGATTCGATGCCGATCTCGCAGGGACCGCCATCGAGGACGACCGCGACGGCGCTGCCGAGTTCATCCACGACGTCGGCGGCGCTGGTGGGGGAGGGGCGGCCGAAGCGGTTGGCCGAGGGCGCCGCCACAGGCCCGCCGAACCTGCGGAGGAGCGCGAGGGCGACGGGATGCGCCGGCACGCGCACGGCCACGGTGTCCCTGCCCCCGGTGACGGCATCGGGAACGGCATCCGACCGCTTCAGGACCAGGGTGAGCGGCCCGGGCCAGAAGGCGTCGGCGAGCGTGGTGGCCGTCGGGGTGATGGTGTCCACCAGGGGCGCCAGCGCCTCGACCGAGGCCACATGGCAGATCAGCGGGTGATTGGCGGGGCGCCCCTTCGCGGTGAAGATCCGGGCCACCGCATCGCTGTCGAGTGCGTCGGCGCCCAGCCCGTAGACCGTCTCGGTGGGAAAGGCGACAAGGCGCCCATCGGCCAGTGCCTCGGCGGCCGCGCCGATCGCCGGATCATCAGGACGCGTCATGCGCGGCGCTCCTCTGGGTGGGGCCTACTCCGCCTCCCCTGTCGCGATGGCCCGTGGGCCACCGGCCGGTGCGGGGAACCGGTGTGTCGGTCGCGGTGGGGACTACGGGTCATGGGGATCCTCCGGGCATGCGCGGCGGCGACCCTAGCCCGGGCGCGCCGCCCGTCGCCCGACCCGGCGCCATGGCACAGAGCGCGCACATAAGAATTGTCCCAACGTACTCGGGACAGGAGAAGCCGGGGCGCGGTACTGTCCCGCGTCCATGGGTACCACGCCGTCATGGGAAATCACCCTCCTCCGCCGTCCCCCCGGCGTCCGACGTCCGCGCGTTGCGGGTCGCGTCGTGTTCGAGGCGCCCGATCTGGCACGCGCGCGCAGCGCGGCGCGGCAGCATCTCGAGGAGCGCCAGACCGGCGAGGACCGCTGGTCGCTCGGGGTACTCAAGCCTCTCACGCCGCAGGCGCCCGGGACCCATCGATATCGGGTCGTCTACGCCATCTGGGAGCCCAAGGACGACTTCTTCGAGCGACGTGACGTCCATGAGCTCGAGGTGTGGGCCGCCGATGCGCAGGATGCGCGTCGTCTCTCCCACGCCGACGTGCAGGACGTGCCGGGGTACGACCCGGCGTGGCGCGTGCGACATGTCGTGCGCGTGCCGGAAGCCCCCTAGGACACCGAAGGCCCCATCCCCCCGCAGCCCCTCGACGCCGCCCCGGATCCCGTCGCCGGAGGCCCTGCCACGGCCCGGTCGCCATCCGGATCGGGACGGACGCCTCACGGTCGGCGCCGGTAGGGTGCGGCGCATGACCGCTCCGCGCTATCCCCTGGTGATCGGTGACTCCCGCGTCGACACCCCCGACTGGCTCCCCGTGGATGATCGGGCCACCGGCGAGATCATCGGCGAGATCGCCGCCGGCCGCCCGGAGGACGTCGATGCGGCCGTCCGCCGCGCGCGCGCCGCGCTGCCCGGGTGGGAGGCGCTCGGGCCCCAGGGGCGTGCGGATGCGATGCGTCGTTACGCCGCGGTGCTTGATGAGCACCAGCCGGTGCTCGCCGAGACGATCCATCGGGAGGAGGGGAAGCCCCTCAGCGAGGCGCAGGCCGAGGTGGCCCGCGCGTGCGAGGTGGTGCACCACTTCGCGGGTGAGGCCGAGAGGCTCTGGACCATGCAGCTGCCCGGGGCGAATCTCTCGACCGGGTCGATCATCCGCCCGGCGCCCATCGGCGTGGTGGCGGCGATCACGCCGTGGAACTTCCCCGTTGCGCTCGTGCTCTGGAAGCTCGGGCCGGCCCTGGCTGCCGGGTGCTGCATGATCGTCAAGCCGGCCGAGGAGGCCCCGCTGGCCGCCCGCATGCTCTGCGACCTCGCCACGGTTGCCGGTCTCCCCGATGGTGTCGTGTCCTGCATCACGGGAGACGGGCCCGTGCTCGGTGAGGCGCTGTGCACCCACCCGGGGGTCGACAAGGTGGCGTTCACCGGCTCGCGCCGCGTGGCCGAGCAGATCGCCGCCTGGGCGTCGCCGCGGCTGAAGGCGCTGTCGCTCGAGCTCGGGGGCCACGGCTCGCTGGTGATCCTCGATGACGGCGACATGGATACCGCTGTCGAGGTCGCCATGGTGCAGGGCTTCGCCAACTGCGGGCAGGCCTGCTACTCGGTGAACCGGGTCCTGGTGCCGCGTTCCCTGGAGCAGGAGTTCCTCGCGCGGATCCGCCCCGGCATCGCCGCGCTCGAACTCGGCCCGATGGCCACCGACCGCGGTCGCGAGCGGCACCAGATGCTCCTCGACGACGCACGGCAGAAGGGGGCTACGGTCGAGGGTGGCGGCCCGCGGGACGGCAACTACGTGGAGCCTGCGCTGGTGACAGGCGCAGGCCCCGGCGTCACGCTGGTGGACGAGGAGCCGTTTACCCCCATCCTCGCCGTGATGCCATACGACGACGTCGAGGACGCCATCGCCGAGGCCAACCGGCCCGATTACGGCCTGGTGTCGTACGTCGTGGGAGGCGACTCGCGCCGCACCCTCGAGGTCGCCGAGCGCATCGAGTGCGGCACCGTCGTCGTCAACGGCTGGCGCGTGGTCGTGCCCTACGCGCCGTACGCGGGATGGAAGGGGTCGGGCGTGGGTGCGGAGCTGGGCCAGCCCGGCCTGGAGGCGTTCATCCGGTGGCAGCACCTGCGGGTGCTGGCCTAGCCCGTCAGCTCCCCGCGGCCACGTGCACGCGCCGCGCGAACACCAGCTGCTCCACCTTGGGGCGCGCGCCGGACAGGCCGGAGTCCCCGATGCCCCCCACGACCAGGTGCGGGTCCTGATACAGCGGGCCCTCATTCACGGTGATCCGCGCCCCGCGGAGCGCCGTCGCCACGTTCATCGCCGCCTCGGGCGGCCCGAACACCGCGGCGCCCAGGCCGAAGGGGGTGTCGTTGGCGAGCGCCACGGCATGCCGGGCATCATCAGCCACGGCGAGGCCCCGGAGCGGCGCGAACGATTCGTCGCGCCAGAGGCGCACTCCCAGGGCGGATCCGGGGAGCAGCACCACGGTCGGGGGCAGGGCCGCCTCGGCATCACCGTGGCCTCCTGTGATCACCTTCCCGCCCGCCGCGAGGGCCTCGTCGAGATCTTCCACGGCTCGGGTGAGCGCATGAGGGGAGATCGGAGCGACGTCCGTGCGCTCGTCATCGGCCGGACCGGTCACCAGCGCCTGCACGGAGGCGATGAGACGTGGCACGAACTCATCGCGCGCGGAACGCTCCACGATGATGCGCTTGGCGGCCATGCAGAGCTGGCCCGCGTTGGCGAAGCCGCCGAGAGCCGCGGCATCGGCCGCCCGGTCCATGTCGGCACCGTCGAGCACGATCATCGCGTCGTTGCCCGACGCCTCGGGGATATACGGCCGCAGCGTGGCGCCCTGCGCATATGCCGCGGCAAGCCGCGCCATGTGGCGGCGGCACGTGGCCGTGGACGCGTGCGCCACCACGGCGTCGATGCCGGGCGCGGTGATCATCGCCTCGGCCTCCTCGGGCGGGGCCGTCACCACCTGCAGTGCGCCGAGCGGCCACCGGTAGGTGAGGGCCTCCAGGACGCGCGCCGTCGTGGCGCCCACGCGGCGGGACGGGCGCGCCAGCACGGCGTTGCCCCCCGCGAACGCGGATGCCGCGATGAGCGTGGGAACCCAGATGGGCGAGTTCGCGGAGTGCCACCCGAAGACGACGCCGTATGGGGCGTACTCGAGGCGGGTCGTGCCCGACCGGGCGGGGACCTCGTGCGGTCGGATGGCGTCGGCGAGGCGGGGGAGCGCATCGAGCAGGTCGAGGGCGCTGCCGATCTCACGACGGGCGAAGGCACGGGCCTGACCCGCCTCCGCCACGGCGAGGTCCTCGATGGCCTGTGCTTCGCGGGCGATGGCCTGGGCACCGGCCGCGATGAGGTCGAGCCGCTGGTCGAGGTCGAGGCGCGCGAGTTCCTGCACCGCATAGCGGGCCACGTCGATCATGTTCCCTGCGGTGGTCGTCACGGTGGGTGAGTCTAGGAGCGTCGTGCCGCCGCGCGTGCTGGTGATGGCGGATCCGCAGGCGCTTGCCGCCGAGTTCGCGCTGCTGGCCGGGCTCGAGCCCGTGGAGTGGGTGGGTGAGGGCCTGGTGGTGGCGCCGCTCGCCGGCGGGCGTGACGCCAGCGACCAGGTGGCCCGGCTCGCGGCGGTATCACTGCCGTGGCGCGCCGATGACGGCCCCGCCCCACCGCTGCCGTTCCCCGCCGACGTGGGCGGCGGCGTGTACCGCCGATCGCCGGGGCATGCCCCGGCACCGCCCGGGACGCCTGAGGTCGTGCTCGTCGACGGAGAGGGGTTCGGCCTGGCGGGCCACGTCACCACGGGGATGTGCCTCGACCTGCTCGGCGAGATGCCAGACGGTCCCGCCCTCGATGCCGGGTGCGGCAGCGGGATCCTCGGGCTGGCGTGGGCACGCCTGGGGCGCGGGTCCGTGCTGGCGGTGGACCTCGACCCCCAGGCCGTCACGCAGGCGCGCGAGTCGGCCTGGGCCAGCGGGCTCGACGGCGCGGTCCGCGTGCGCCGGGCGGCATTGAACCTCCTGCCCGCTGAGGAGCTCGACGCGCACGTGGTACTGGCCAACGCCCCGCGCACGGCCCAGGACGCCCTGCGTGCGGTGCCCGGCGACCCCGTCCCCCTGGGGATCCTGATCTCGGGCCTGCAGGCCGACGACATGGATGCGGTGGTGGATGCATGGGAGGAGCGTGGGCTCGCTCTTGCGCGCCGGGAATCGGTGGGCCGGTGGCACGCAGCCGCTCTGCGCGCGCCGTAGGCCCCGCGGCCGCATAGAGTTGCCGCCAATGGGGCGCGTATGGCGGACATGGGTGGTGCTGCTCTTCTTCGCGATGGGCACCAGCCTCATCACCCCCCTGATCCCGCTGTACCAGCAGGACCTCGGGTTCAACGACACCGTCGTCACGTTGTTCCTGCTCTGCTACGTGGCGACCCTCGTCCCCTCGATGCTCCTCCTCGGGCAGTTCTCCGACCAGATCGGGCGGCGCCCGGTGCTGCTCGCGGCGATCGGGACGCTGGCGGTCGCTCAGGTGATCATCCTGAGCGAGCCCGGCCTCACGGGCCTGCTCATCGCCCGTGGGATGCAGGGCGCCGCCACCGGGGCGTTCTTCGGGACGTGCACGGCCTTCCTCGTGGATGCCAGCCCCCCCGGCAAGCGGCGCTTCTCGTCCGCCCTCGCGAGTATCTCGGTGCGCCTCGGCCTCGGCCTCGGCCCGGGGATCTGCGGGATCCTCATCCAGTACGCCCCGGATCCGTTCCAGCTCCCGTTCGCGGCCCACCTGGTGCTTTTGGGCATCGCGGCCGCCATCGTGGTGTTCCTCCCCGAGACGGTCCTCGAGCGCAACCGCCGCCCCATCCGCCTCGCCCTCGAGGTGCCCCCGCGCGAGCGGTCGGTCTTCTGGAGGGTGCTCGTGCCATCCGGGATGATCCTGAGCCTGTTCGATGGAGTCTCGCTCTCGTTGATCCCCGTGTTCACGGTGCGCGTGCTCGGCATCACCAACTACGCGCTCGTTGGCGCATCCGGGTTCCTCGTGCTCGTGAGCGGCGCCGTGAGCCAGGCCTTCGTCCCGAACATGCCCCCGCGCCGGGCGATCCTGATCGGCCTCGCCGTCGGCGCGGTCGCGTTCTTCGGTGTGGTGGCTGCTGCGCCGCTGGAGTCTGAGGTGATGCTGCTCGTGAGCGTGGCCATCACCGGCGCAGCCTGCGGGTTGATGATGAAGGGCGGCGTCGATCTCACCACCGAGATCGCCCCCGTCGAGCACAGGGGGAAGCTGCTCTCGGCGTACTACGTGGCCTGCTATCTCGGCGGGTTCTCGATCCCGCTCCTCGTGGTGGGCGTGCTGGCCGACATCCTGGGCCTGACCACCGCGCTGCTCATCCTGGCGATCACCAGCGCCTGCGCGGCCGTGTGGGTGGGCACCGTCGGCATCCGCGCCGTGGACGCGCTCCGTCGCCCGGGCCCCATCGTCGTCTCGTAGGCTGGCGCGCATGGACGACGACCTCCAGGAGGACATCCGGAGGCTCGCCGATCTCATCGGCGAGGCCGAGCGGTGCGTGGCCATGACCGGCGTGCGCCTGGGCGCCACGGAGGACACCGAGGCGAAGGCAGCCGGGAGCGCCTGGGGCGAGGCGGCGAGCCTCGAGGTGCTGCTCACCGAGCCGGCCCGCTTCTGGGACAACTGGCTGCCGCGGGCGGTGGAGGCATCGCAGCGCGAGGTGACCCCGGCGCACGTCGCACTTGCGCGCCTGCAGGACGCCGGGATCGTCGCGGCTGTGATCACGCAGGCGGTCGACCACCTGCACGGCAAGGCGGGCGACGGCGATCTGATCGAGGTGCATGCGAACGTGCTCTCGTGTCGGTGCACGCGGTGCGAGGACGTCTATGCGCTGGCCGAGGTGCAGGCCCTGGCCGCCGCCGCGGACGACGGCGTGCCCCGGTGCACGCGCGAGGAGTGCGGCTACCCGCTTCGCCCGACGGGCACCCTGTGGGGTGAGCCGCTGGTGGAGCAGGCCGTCATCCGCGCCTGGGACATGGCCGCGTGGAGCGACCTGTTCCTCGTGCTCGACACCCAGTTGCGCACCGATCCCATGGCGATGCTGCCGTCGGTGCCGCTCCAGCGGGGAACCCGGGTGGCCATCGTGGGCACCACGCGCACGCACTACGACCGCTACGCCGCGCTGGTCATCCCGCGCCCGGCACCGGAGGTGCTCGTGGGGGTCGCGGACATCCTGGCGCCCGGGGCCTAGCGGCTGAACGCCGTTACTGGCTCGCGTGACACCGCCGGGCCGTGCCGCCCATCAGCCGGTCCGCGCGCGGGCGCGGAAGCGCCGTGGCGCAACCGCGGCTGGGGCCCCGCGACGCCGGGGGGCATCGCGGTGGCCTGCCGGTGGCGACCGGCAGCGGGGGGTTCATCGACTCCCCCGCTGCGCTGGCGCCAGGGCGCCTAGTAGATCTCGGCGATCCTGACGTTGGAGGTGAGGCTTTCCTCGTCGAAGCCCATCTCCTCCTCGAGGTTCGCCGGCACGTGGGCCGGGAGCACCACTTCGAACTCGCCGTCGTCTGTGACGTGGTCCTCGTAGTACTTCGAGAAGTTTGCGATCGAGAAGCCCAGGACATCGTGATTGTCCGGGTCGAAGAAGACCGTGACGCCCTCGTTGTTCGTCACTGCTGACGCGCTCGGGTGACCCTGATGGATCACGCGGTACGTGTCGGTCTCCTTGTCGTAGTGCGGATCGTCGGCCACCAGTTCTCCTTAGTCACCGATCTCGGTTACCGGGTATGGGGCGCGATGGTAGCGTCGCCGCGTGCCAGATGAACAGGTGAACAGCGGTGAACTGCTCGGGGCCACCCTCGTCACGTGGATGGTCGAGAACCGTCCGGCGCTCGACGAGCGCATGAAGGAGGAGGGCTCGAAGGCCCTCATCCACGAGTTCATGGCGGCCGAAGGGGGCCAGGGGCTGCCGAGCCCAGAGGAGCGGCTCGACCGTGCCCGGCAGGCGTCGGCGCGCGCATGGCTGCGTCACCTCGCGGCGGCGATACAGGCCAACTGGACCGCCGCGCCCGCCACCTTCGCCTCGGGCATGGACACATTCCTCGTCGCGGGCGAGGAGCGCCTCGAGGCACTGAAGCTCGATGAAGAGGCCCGGGCAGAGCAGCGCGGGCTGGCCGCCGATCCGAATGACGACCACCGCGAGGTGGAGCTCAGGTCGCTCGGGCGCCTGTTCGCTGAGGGCATCGGCAGCACCTGCCATCCCGGCGGTGACGACGGCCCGTCATTCGCCAAGCGCGTGACCGAGTGGCAGTCGGAGCACCTGCTCCGCAATCGTGAGCTCGTGGAGGACGCCATCGCCCGCACCACGCCCGAGGGCCTGTCCGGGTCGGACGTCGCGGCGCCGCTCTGGGAGCGCGCCCCGGAGACCGCACGTGCCCGGGAAGCCGCTCTGCTCTGGGCCCGCGTGCAGTTCCTCACGGAGGCCGTCGCCGATGCGCTGATGGCAGCCGGCCCACCGCAGCTGGACGCCGCCAGCGCCTAGCACGAGCGGCGTGCGGGCGAGCTGCCCCTGCCGCCGGATGCGGTACGCCACCGGGCGCGCGCGCGTTAGCCTGCGCGCATGCCCGACGACGTCATCGAGCTGAGCGCGCACCACGCGCTGTGCGTGCATGGATTCCGGGGCATGGGGTACTCGGAGGGGTTCGTCGCCTCGCTCGCGGGCATTGTCGCCCGACTGCGCGACGAGCCCGCAATCCGGGTGCGCGTGCGCGTGGGGTCGGATGCCGTGTGCCGTTCGTGCCCCTCGCTGTCGGTGGGGGGCTGCATGCGCTACGGGCAGTCCGTGGTGCGTCAGGACGCCCGCGTGGCGGGCGTGCTCGGCGTGGAATCCGGGGAGGAGATGGACTGGCAGGCGCTGCGTGCCCGGGTTCGCGAGCGGGTGGCCCCCACCGACCTCACGGACCTGTGCGGGGGGTGCCCGTGGCTGCCGTACGGCGTCTGCGCCGAGGGAATCGCCGATCTGCGCGACGGAAAGCCGCTGCGCGGCGCCCCTGACGTCTGACACCTGCTGCGGCGGGTCCAACGACCGTTCCACGGCAAAGCCGGGGCGGGGCCGGTAAGTTCCTGCACCGGTAATGAGGGCGACCCACAGGAGGGTCGCACGACCAGGTTCCGGTCGTCGCCGAGGCGGTCCCGATACCCATGGGTTCGGTGGCCGCCATCGTCGCGCCCGGAATCGCGATGACTCCCGTGGAGGACACTGGAATGGCAGAGGGAACGCCCGACATCAAGGAAGCCCGCCGCATGCTCGGCAAGGGCATCTGCATTGCAGGTGTCGGTGAGACCGAGCAGGGCATCATCAGTGACCGCGGCTCGTTCGAGCTGCTCACCGAGGTGACCCGCACCACCCTCGACGACGCCGGCCTGCAGCTGAGCGACGTCGACGGCATCGTCACGGCGTTCTCCTTCGTGGAGTCGACGCTCATGCACTCGACGACGCTCGCGGACTACATGGGCATGAAGCCGGGCTACTTCGCCTCGGTCGCGGTCGGTGGCGCCACGGCGCCGCTGATGGCCGTGCAGGCCGCCATGGCCATCGACGCCGGACTCGCCGAGGTCGTCCTGTGCGTCCGCGGTGACAACACCCGGTCGGGCATCTCGTCGTCGGGCATGATCGCCATGGCCCGCGAGATGAGCCACGGTGCCTACGAGGCCCCGTTCGGTCTCACCACCATCGGCGGCTACGGCCTGCTGGCCCAGCGCTACATGTACGAGCACGACATCCCCCAGGAGGCCCTCGCAGCGGTGGTCGCCACCCAGTCCGAGCACGCCGCCCTGAAGTGGAACGCCATGCTCCGTGACGTCGTCACGGTCGAGGACGTCATGGCCGACCGGTGGATCGCCACGCCGTTCCACGCGATGGACTGCTCGCTGGTGAGCGACGGCGCCGCGGCGTTCATCGTCACCACCGAGGCCCGCGCCAAGAACATGAAGAAGAAGCCGGTGTACATCACGGGCATCGGCGAGGGCTTCTCGCACCAGTACATCTCCGAGGCCGAGTCGGTGGCCTCGGTCCGCGACGGCCTCGGCCGCGCCGGGCGCCGCGCGATGGAGGTCGCCGGCATCACGCCGCAGGACCTCGACGTCGCCGAGATCTACGACTCGTTCTCGTTCACCCCGCTCATCGCACTCGAGGGCTTTGGCGTGTGCGGTCCGGGCGAGGCGGGCGCGTGGGTGATGGAGGGCAACGCCAAGCTCGGCGGGACGCTCCCCATGAACACGCACGGCGGGCTCATCCGCCAGGCGCACCTTGGCGCCATGCACCACATCGTCGAGGCCGTGCTGCAGCTGCGCGGCGAGGCGGACGACTCATCCAAGACCGAGTTCAACGGCGGCAACCACCAGGTGCCCGACGCGAAGCTCGCGATCACGAACGGCTCGGGCGGCATCCTCGCGGCCACGAGCGCGCTGGTGCTGTCCAGCGAGCCGCCGTCGGCGGCGTAGCCCACGGCCACGACGAGAACGAGGAGACACCGAGAAATGTCAGAGAAGCCCGCCTACACGAAGCCGCTCCCCGACCTGCGTCCCGAGGACGCCGCGTTCTGGGAGGCCATGAAGGAGCACCGTTTCATCCTGCCGTGCGATGACGCCGGCAAGCCGTTCTGGTACCCGCGCAAGTACGCGCCGGGCACGCTGAGCGCCACCAGCTGGAGCGACGCCTCCGGGAACGGCACCGTCTACACCTACTCGACCCACTTCATCGGGCCGAGCAAGGCCTACAAGGGCGACCCGCCGCACATCGTGGCGCTTGTCGACCTCGACGAGGGCCCGCGCATGATGACGATCCTCGTGAAGGACGAGGATGGCTATCCCTCGCTGGACCCCGAGGACGTCCAGATCGGCATGAAGGTGAAGGTCGTGTTCGACGACGTCACCGACGAGATCACCCTGCCCAAGTTCACCCCCGCCGGCTGAGGCCGCGGGAACGGTAAACCGAGTAGTTCACGAGGAGAGATACGGCTATGGCCGAGTGGAGTGACTGGTACGCGAAGGAGGACCCCACCAACTGGGTCCTCGCAAAAGTCCTGCGGGACAAGGCCGAGGCGCACCCGGACCGCGACTACCTGAAGTTCGCGGGCAACCCGTGGGTGAGCTACGGCGAGGTCAACAGCCGGGCCAACCGCGTCGCGAACGCGCTCCTCGCCCGTGGCGTGGAGAAGGGCGAGTCGGTCAGCGTGATGCTGCCGAACTGCGAGGAGTTCCTGCCGGTCTGGTACGGCATCCTCAAGGCCGGCGCGGTGATGTCATCCATCAACACCGCCTACAAGGGCGACTTCCTGTCCTGGACCATCAACCTGGTCGAGGCGAAGAAGCTCTTCATCTCCGACATCTTCCTGGACCGCCTTGACTTCATCGCCAAGGAGCTCCCCATGCTGGAGCACGTCATCGTGATGAAGACGGGCAACCAGGAGGGCCCCGACCCGTCGCTCACCTGGGAGCCGCTCGAGGCCCTCATGGAGGCGCCGGACAGCGAGCCCGACGGCGTGGAGTACTCGTGGGTGGACGACGCCCGCATCATGTTCACGTCGGGCACCACCGGTCGCTCGAAGGGCGTCATCAAGCAGAACGCCGCCGACTACTTCTCGGCGCGCGGCCTGCTGGAGGTCGTGTCAAAGACCGCCGGCCGCTCGCAGGAGGAGCTCGCGGACGACACGTTCTTCTCGTGCCTCCCGCTCTTCCACAGCAACGCGCAGGTGCTGTCGGGGTACCCGGCCCTGGTCGCCGGCGCCCGCATCGCCTACGTCGAGCGCTTCTCGTCGAGCCAGTTCTGGCAGCAGGTGATCGACGCCGAGGCCACGATCTTCAACTCGATCGGCGCGGTGTCGTACTTCATCTGGAACATCCCGCCGTCGGACCTCGACAAGGCGCACAAGGTGCACACCGTGTTCGCCGCGCCGACGCCGAAGGACATCTACTACGACTTCCAGGACCGCTTCGGGGTCAAGTTCATCGAGGGCTACGGTCTCACCGAGACCGGCATGGCCACCTACATGGACCCGACCAAGGACCCGGTCCCGGGTTCCATCGGCGTCGCCAACCCGGGCTACGAGGTGTTCGTGGTCGAGCCGGGTACGGACCGTCCGCTGCCTGCCGACACGCCTGGCGAGATCGTCGTGGACATGAAGATCCCGAACATCGTCATGCGCGCCTACTACGGCATGCCCGAGAAGACGGCGGAGGACTTCAAGAACCTGAAGCTCCACACCGGCGACCTCGGCCGCATGGACGAGAACGGCTACATCTACTTCATGGACCGCGTGAAGGACTACATCCGTCGCCGCGGCGAGAACGTGTCGTCGATGGAGGTCGAGCGCCAGGTCTCGGAGCACCCCAACGTCAAGGAGGCCGCCGCCATCGGCGTGAAGGCCGGCGAGGGTGCGTCCTCGGAGGACGAGATCATGATCGTGTGCATCGCCGACGGCGACGTGCCGGACATGGTCGAGCTCACCGAGTTCATGGCCGAGCGCATGCCGT
>JAPOLI010000037.1:7709-13014 GCA_029977205.1 bacterium | reverse complement strand
TTGACGGTGAGCGTCCAGGCGCCGGCTTTCTTACGCCGTGCGCTCGCGAAGCTGTAGAGCACCCGTATGCGGGTATCGCCGGCAAGGGCGCCGGGGCGACCGGCGCGGATGCGATGCACCACGCGCGATGCGCGGTCGCGGCCGCCGACCCTGGCAAAGGTGATCGTCACGTCTGCCGGCTCGGAGAGGCTGTAGTCGATGCGACCGCCCAGGCCCGGCACCAGCGTGCGAGGCCGCAAGGCGAGCCCGGTGATGTCGAGCCCGCGTCCGGCGACGGGGGCGCCTACGGGCAGGCCCGACTCCGCGGTTCCCGGAATCGCGGCTGCCCGCAGGGGAAGATCGTCCGCCACAGCGGCTGCATCGCGATCGTCCCGACGCGGCGTGACGGACTCGCCTGCCTCAGATGACGCGCCCGTGCCGATCACGTTGATCGCCGCCACGGCCACGCGGTAGGCGGTGCCGTCGTCGAGTCCCGTGATGGTGCACAGCGTGGCGCCCGTGGTCGTGCAGGTGGCACCACCGGGGCTTGCGGTGGCGATGTAGCTGGTCACCTCGCTTCCGCCATCGGACTCCGGCGCGGACCACGCCACCTCGATGCGCCCGGGCAGGGCCGTGAGCTCCACAGATCGCGGCGCGCTCGGCGCGGTGAGATCGGGCGTGCGGGCCGCGGCCGGAAGCGAGGGAGGCCCGATGCCCACGGCATTCGTGGCGGTCACCGTCACCTGGTAGTCGGTGCCATTCGGCACGCCATTGATGGTGCAGGTGGTGGCGCCGTCGGTGCTGCACTGAGCGCCCCCGGGTGATGCGGTGGCCGTGTAGCCGGTGATCGCCGCGCCGCCATCGAAGTCCGCCGCGGCCCAGGAGACCTCCAGGGTGCCGGGCGATACCTGCGCCAGCGGCGTGAGTGGTGGGCCGGGCAGCACTGTCGGCGTGATACGCCTAACAGACGGGGACGCATCCCCCGTGCCCACCTCGTTGGTGGCCGTGACGGTCACGGTGTACTCGGTGCCGGGCGAGAGCCCGTCAATGACGCACGCCAGGGATCCCGTCGTGGTGCAGGTGGCACCCCCGGGCATGGCCGTGGCGGTGTAGCCCGCGATCGGGCTGTTCCCGTCAGCCGCGGGGGCCCGCCACTTCACGGCGATCCGCCCGTCTGTTGGCACGGCGGCCTCGAGATCCGGGGCACCCGGGCGGACGGGGGGACCGAAGGGCGTGGCCGGTGCCGACGGCGGGGAGGCGTCGTCCCGTCCGCACGGCATCTTCGCGTAACAGAAGTACTCCCGCGTGAGGACCACCGTCACGGTGTATGCGGTGCCGGGCGCGAGGCCGGTGATCGTGCACGTCGTGGACCTGAAGCCCGCCACCGTGCACGCGCGCCCCCCTGGAGTCGCCGTCGCCGTGTAACGGTTCGTGTCCCACTCCTGCCCTTGCGGGGTACTCCAGCGCACCTCGAGGGCATCCGTCAGGGGACGAAGGACCGGCCGGCCGGGCCCGGGCGTGAAGGTCATGGAGGTCGCGCCGCCCCTCCCGAGCGCGTTGATCGCCAGCACACGGAACTCCCACCCCGCGGACACGTCGATGTTGCGGAAGGTGCACTGCATCGCGGCGATGGAAGGCGGCACACAGCTCCGGGTCGTCCGCGGGAGGTTGCCCGTCGTCGTGCCGACCACCTCGTACCGCGTGATGGTCAGCCCGCCGCTCGATGCCGGGGGTCGCCACTCGACGCGCAGGGACGTCGTATCACCCGTGCAGTCCTCGCCGCACACCGAAAGGTCGGCGACCGGGCCGGGCACGCGCGCACCCGCGACCCGCGACGGGGCACTCGACGCCGGCCCGCCGGGCGACGTGCCGGGCACATAGGCGCCCACTGCGTTGCTGGTGTAGAGCGGGCCGACCACGAAGTCACCGGCGACGTCGTTGTTGTAGGTCCAGTCCTCGGACTTGTAGCCCGGCACCCTGTCGGCGCCGCCGATCAAGCCGCCGGTATACGACGTGAGGGCGTGGATCTGCCGCTGAAGCGGCCAGAGCACCCGGCCGTCCAGCGGCTTCACGAACCTCGGGGACTTCGACGGGTCCACGGCGCACTGGTAGTACTCGGCCGCCCCCCGGTCACCGAATACCCCCTCGAAGCTGGGGGAGCAGATGCTCGGGCGGGTCTGGACCCACCGGGCTAAGCCCCCTACGTCCAGGTCGCTGGGGACCGTTGTCGCATCGACCATGTACGACACATTGGCCGCACCCGTTGGCGCCGGGCGCGCGCCGAGGCTCGGGCAGTACCCACCCATCGTGGGGTTGTTGAGAATCTCCAGCGACGCCGTAACGGGGTGCGTTGCCCGGACGTCCGGGCCCCCGCTGATGCGGATGCGCCCCCCGGGGCTCGCCTTGACGCAGTTCCAGCCATATCGAGCCGCCGCACGCGGCGTGAGATCGATCACCGGGCACTGCATGCCGCTCGCGGTCGTGAGGCGGTATTCCGGCGTTTCCCACCCCCGCGGTTTCCCGGCCTGATTCTCATCGTTCGTGAACCCGACCATCCACGGATGGCAGGCGGAGTTCCTGAGCGACAGCTGCAAGTTCGGCAGCACTCCCCGGTTCGTCTTCCTTACCCGGTTCGTCAGGGGATCGATCTCGGTCCACGCAAGGAACGGCTCGTCGGGAATGGCGACGGGGTAGGGATCGCAGAGCCCACCCGCGGCATCCCCGGAGCGCGCGCCAAGCGACGCGCCACTGTCCACGCGATCCTTCATGTGGCAGAGCGCCGCCCGGCGGAGGGGCGCGAGGACATCGGTGAGCTGAGCGGGGGGAACCGTGTCGGGCGACGCCCACGAGTCCTGAGGGGCGCCGGGAATGTCGGGTGGGGGGGCCACCACCTTGCCTGGCGCACATGCGCCGCTCATCACCGGAGGCGACGCGACATCAGGGGCGTCTGCTCGGGGGAACGGCGCCGGCGCCTTGATCCCGCCCCCGCCATACGTGGGGAAGAACGACGAGTGGGCCAGTGGATCGCCCGCCCGGTTCCGCTTCCACGCCATGAACCCGGTGCCGTTGCCGAAACACCGGCCGGGGTCGATCTCGTAGTTGCCGATCCCGTAGATGGTGCCGCTGCTCGGGCCCATCTTCAGGACCTGATCCGTGGGGATGCGGGCCCCGAAGTACAGTCCCGTGGCATCAACCTCGATGAGTGCGACCGCATCGCTGAACAGTTGGTCGGTGGCTTCGACCACCTCGGCCGAGCGCGTGGAATTGCCACCGGGGCGCAGTGCGTACGCCGACGCTGCGCTCGAGGCGAAGACATTCTTCGCGAATTCACCCAGCCAGAACTCGCCTGCCGAGTCGACCGCCGCCTGGGTGGTGCCCGCTGTCAGCACGGGGTACGCGCTGGCCACGCGCCGTTGGGCGAACTGCATGAGGCCGGCGTTGGTCCCGACGCCCTGCGCGAGGCTCGTGCACGCGGCCCTGGGGTACCTGAGTTCCGATCCCTCCATCACCGCCGCAGGGGGAAGCGTGCCGACCAGTGCGGCCCAGTTCGGGCACCCGCTGTTGATCTCGTAGCGGCGCACGAGCGCATTCGTGAGCGCCTGGCTGAGATCCGGGGGAACCGTCTTGCCCTCGGCGCGCAACCCGGCTGCCGCACGGGTGGCACTGATGACATCCTGGACGGCATTCATCTCGGCGCCGTAGTTGAGGGCGGCGACCTGCCCGCCGAGCGCCGCCACCTGCACATCGATCGCCAACAGGGCCTGCTGGGCCGTCGTCATCTGGGTGGAGAGGTCGCTGATGCCCCTCTCGATGTTGCCGAGTTGCTTCTTCTCGGCCTCCGACAGTCCGGACGTGGGGGCCGGGGCCGTCGGGTCGCACAGATCCTTGAGTCCGAGGTAGCAGTAGGCCTTCTTCGCCCCCAACTCGATGAGCGGCTTCACCAAGGTGAAGAGCAGACCAGCACCAACGTTGTGCTCGTTGCGCAAGCGCGCGCTGCTGGACGTGGGAACCGTGGTTGCCCTGAGTGGAAGGTCGTCGGCCGGGCGAGGTGCCGCGAACGAGCGCACGCCGGCGCCCGTCCCCATGCGACCTGCCGCCCACTCCGAGTAGGCCTCCATCCCGCCACGCGTGCGTGCGGCGCCAATGAAGTCTTCTCCCGAGAAGCGCAGCCGCGAGAACCTCGCCGACTCCGCCACGTCGGTGCCCTTGGGCAGCCGCAGGCGGCGCGCCACGGCGCGCTCCGCAGCGGCGACCGATACGCGGGGGCGCTCATCGAGGTACTCGGCCAGCACGGTGCTGCCCGGGTTCACGTTCACCTCGATCTCCCTGGCCATCACCGCGCGCTGCGCCGTGGCCGACATCACGTCGGCCGCCGACAGGTTGCCGACGGCCTTCGAGCGACCGCCCGTGGCGGTGATGGTGATGCGCCGGGTCGACGCGCCGGGGCGAAGCCTGATGACCGCATACCCCAGGTGTCCGGTGGTCGTCGCGCTCGACATCACGCGCCCCGTGAGGTCGTCACGGGCCACCACGGTGGCGCCCGACACCGGATCGTTGGCCCCGGCGGTCACGCTCACCACCACATCCTGCGCCGGCAGCGAAGCGCCGACAGCGGCGGTGCCTGCCAGCCCGAGGGCAAGCAGCATGGCGACGACCACTCCGAGGACGGCCAGTCGGGGAATGCCATGCCTGCGGCTTCGGGGGCTCATGTCGGCTCCGGGCGGGGGAAGTGCCGCAGTTTTTACCGATTCGCGGGCGGGGAGGCCCCCGGTGCGCCGTGCCGCGTGCCGCCCAGACCGCACGGAGGTAGCCCCCGGGTAACGGGGGTGGCGGCGATCGCAGCCGGGGATGATGCATTTGCGGCCCCCGCAAATGCCGATCCCGTTTCGGCGAGTGGCCGCCACCCCCGTTACCCGGGGGCTACCGCCTCAGGCGGGACTCACCGCCACATCGCCATGCCCGGTGAGCTCCAGGAACCCGGCGCCGAGCTTCTCGGCGAGGGCGATCACGGCGAGGTGGGTATTCGCCGACGGCACCCGGGGAATGGCCGAGGCATCGATGCACCACGCCCCCTCGAGCCCGCGGATGCGCCCGTCGCCGTCGGTGACGGCCATGGGGTCGTCGCCCTGGCCCATGCGCAGCGTGGCCACGGGGTGGTGGAAGGTCTCCACCGTGCGCAGTGCGTGGTCGGGGTCATCGAGGTTGGGCCAGGGATCGAGCATGTCGTCGAGCGGGGCGGTGCGCGCCACCGCCATCAGTTCGCGGCCGGCGGCCTCGGCCAGGGCGCGGTCGCCCGCGGCCTCGAGCCACCCCATGCGCAGCACCG
>JAPOLI010000037.1:0-7700 GCA_029977205.1 bacterium | reverse complement strand
GGTCGACTGGATGTCCACGCGACCCGTGCGCCCGCGGGAGTCGGCCACCTGCACGTTGAGCTCGGTGATGCGATGGCCGCCGTCCACGAAGCCCACGTAGGGCATCACCTGGAACAGCCGCTCCTCGCCGTTCACCTCGGCCTTCGAGGTGAGCAGCACCTGTATCCACGGGTGCGGCCACTGCGGGATGTCCGTGGAGACCCAGAAGCGGTAGGAGATCTTCGGGTGGTCCTGCATGCCCCGGCCCACGCCCGGGAGCTCATGCACGAGCGGGATGCCCAGCGGGGTGATGGCGTCGGCTGGGCCGATCCCTGAGCGCAGCAGCACGGGCGGGCTCTGGTAGGTGCCGAGGCAGAGGATCACGTGGTCGGCCTCGTGCGTGGTGCGCTCGCCGGTGGCCTCATCCATCACCACCACGCCGGTGGCGCGCGTGCCGTCGAGCACCAGCCGGTCCACGCGCACGCCGGTGACCAGCGTGAGGTTGTCCCGATCGAGCACCGGGTCGAGGTAGAGGTCGGCGGGCGTCCGGCGCACCCCATCCTGCATGTTGAAGGGGGTCGGCCCCACGCCCATCGCGCCGGGCGCGTTGTGGTCGTCCACCCATGCATGGCCACGGGCCAGCGCGGCCTCGGCGAAGCCCTCGAGCAGCGGGTACCACTGGTCACGCGGCCACCGGTTGATCGGGATCGGCCCATGGTCACCGTGGTACGGCGCGTCGCCGAACTGCTCATCTGTCTCGATCATGCGAAACCACGGGAGCATCGCGTTCCAGTCGAGCCCGGGCACGAACTCCGCCCACTCGTCGTAGTGCTCCGGCAGGCCGCGAAGGGCGATTGTGGCGTTGGTGATCGACGACCCGCCCACCACCTGCCCGCGCGGGACGTGCACGCCACGCGGCGACGCGCCCGCCTGCGCGGTGAAGCCCCAGTCGTGGGTCTCCTTGATGATGCGGAAGGCATGGGCGAGCTCGGGCGGCCACGCGCCGGCGCGGTAGTGCGGGCCGCTCTCCAGCAGCAGGACCTCGATGCCCGGATCGGCAGAGAGCCTCGACGCCAGCACGCACCCGGCGGTGCCTGCCCCTGCGATGACGACCCTCATCTGCCCTCCTCGGTCAGGCGGCCGCGAGCCGGCCGCCGTCCACCACCATCACCTGCCCCGTCATGAAGGACGAGGCGTCGGACAGCAGGAACACGATCGGCCATGCCGACTCGGCAACCGATCCCACCCGCCCGATGGCGGTCCGGGCGACGAACTTCTCACGGAGCGCCGGGTTCTGCTCCATGAGGTCCTCCACGATCTCGGTGACGATCGTTCCGGGGGCGATGGAGTTGACCATGATGCCGTCGGGTCCGAGCTCCACCGCCATGGTGCGCGTCATGGCGTCGATTGCGCCCTTCGCCGCGTTGTACGCCACCAGATTCGGCAGGCCCGAGAGCGCGGCGATGGACGAGAGGTTGACGATGCGCCCGCCGCGCCCCCCCGCCTGCATGGCCTTCGCCGACTCGCGGGCGAACGCCGCGCATGCGCGCAGGTTCACCTGGAGGATGTGCTGCCACTCCTCGTCGGTGGTCTCGGTGGCGGGGTGGTAGTAGGGCGTGATCCCGGCGTTGTTCACCAGGCCCCACAGACCGCCGGCCTCCTCGGCCGCGGCCACGGCGGCCGCAGGCAGGGCAGGGTCGGCCACATCGCCGACCAGCACGGTGCTGGGGCCGGGCAACGACGTCTCGATGTCCCGCAGGTCGGACTCGGTGCGCGCCACCATCACGGGATGGCCGCCGGACTCCGAGACGGCGATGGCCGTCCCCTTCCCGATGCCGCGCGAGGCCCCCGTCACGATGACCACGCGCCCGTCGAGGCTGAACGGATTCGCCATGCGACAAGGCTACGCGGGGCCCCGGAGGATGGTCCACCGGACGTCCGGGGCACCTGTCCCTTCCTGCGTGAGTCTCCCGTTGTCCATAGGTGATCCGTTGCATCGCGTTCTACGATTCACCGGCCTGAGCGAGTCGACCCCAATTGCAGGAGCCCACATGCTGAGTTACGCGTTCACCGAGGAGCAGGAGGACATCCGCGCGATGGTGCGGGAGTTCGCCGAGGGGGAGATCGCCCCGCTCGTCGAGGAGGCAGAGAAGAACGAGACATTCCCCGTCGAGATCATGCCCAAGCTCGGTGAGCTCGGGCTGCTCGGCATCGTGTTCCCCGAGGAGTACGGCGGCATCGACGCCGGGAAGATCACCGAGTGCATCTTCGTCGAGGAGATGACCAAGGTCTGCGCCGGCATCACGGCCTCCGTGAACGCCCACGCCGACCTCGCCTCGTTCCCGATCTACAAGTTCGGCAACGACGAGCAGCGCGCGAAGTACCTGCCCGACGCCATCGCCGGGCAGACGATCGGTGCCTACGCGATCACGGAGCCCAACACCGGCTCCGACGCCGCGGGCCTCGCGACGAGCGCGAAGAAGAGCGCGAACGGCTACGTGATCAACGGCCGCAAGAACTTCATCACCAACGGCAACATCTGCGACTTCTGCCTGGTGGCCGCCTACACCGACAAGGAGAAGCGCGGCGAGGGCATCTCGGTGTTCATCGTCGACCGGGACACGCCCGGCTTCGAGGTCACCCGCAAGCTCGAGAAGATGGGCCACCGCTCCTCCGACACCGCCGAGCTGGTGTTCGAGGACTGCGAGGTCCCTGAGGAGTCGCTGCTCGGCGGCAAGGAGGGTGCCTTCGGCGCCCTGATGGAGGCCCTCATCACCGGCCGTGTCTCGCACGGCGTGAAGTCGGCCGCCATCGCCGAGGCCGCGCTGGAGCAGGCGCTGAAGTACGCCGAGGAGCGCGAGGCCTTCGGTCGGTCGCTCAGCAAGTTCCAGGCACTCCGCTTCAAGCTCGCCACGATGGCGACCAAGGTCGAGGCCGCCAAGGCCCTCGCCTACAAGGCCGCCTGGCTGTACGAGACCGGCCAGCCGTGCGTCAAGGAGGCCTCGATGGCCAAGTACTTCTCGGCCGAGGTCGCCGATGAGGTCACCCGCGACGCCGTGCAGATCCACGGTGGCTACGGGTACATCACCGAGTACCCGGTGGAGCGCATGTACCGCGACGCCAAGCTGGCCTCGATCACCGAGGGCACCTCGGAGATCCAGCAGCTGATCATCAGCAAGGAGATCGGGCTCTAGGCACCCGCACGCAGGACGCAGGCCACCGAAGGGCCCCGGGAAACCGGGGCCCTTCGTCGTGATGGACGCGCTGCGGCACACTTCCACCTGTGGCCATCACCCGTGAATGGGACGGCGCGTCGTACGACCGCATCTCCGGCCCCATGGAGGCCATGGGCCTCGAGGTGCTCGAACGCCTCGACCTGCAGGGCGACGAATGCGTCATGGACGCCGGGTGTGGTTCGGGTCGCATCACCGCCGCGTTGCGGGACCGCCTGCCGCACGGCCGGGTGATCGCGGTGGATGGCTCGGCCGACATGCTCACCCAGGCACGCGCGCGCGTGGGTGATGATCCACGGGTGCGCATCGTGCACGCGGACCTCGCCACCCTCGACCTCGGCGGTGACCGGTGCGATGCCATCCTCTCCACCGCCACCTTCCACTGGATCCCCGATCACCCGGCGCTGCTGCGCTGCCTGCACGCGTCACTGCGCCCGGGTGGTCGCATGGCGGCCCAGTGCGGTGGCGTCGGCAACATCGAGCGCGTCCACCACGCCGCTGCCGTGGTGGCGCAGGAGCCGCCCTTCGCACGTCACCTCGATGGATGGACCGGCCCGTGGAACTTCCGCGATCCGGCCGGCATGCGGGACGACCTGCTGGCGGCAGGATTCGACCGGGCCGAGTGCCGCCTGGTACCGCGCCCCGTCGTGCCGGAGGTCCCAGCCGAGTGGTTCCGCACGATCGTGCTGGGCGCGCACCTCGCCCAGCTGCCACCCGGGCTCAGGGATCTTTTCGTGAATGCCGTCGTGGCGCGGATGCCCGCACCGGTGACCGTCGACTACGTGCGCCTCGACATCGACGCCGTGGCCTGAGCGCTAGCGGTGGGCGTGGCGCGCGCCGCGCCGCGCCGCCAGCTGCGACAGCCCGGCCAGCACCATGTCGCCGGCACGGGCGCCCACGGGCCGGCGAAGGCGGGCGATCTCCACCCGGTTCGCGGCGAGCGCCGTGCGCAGTTGGTCGCGCTCGGCGCGAAGAGTCGCCACCTCATCCGACAGGCGATTGACCTGCTCGCGCAGGCCCGCCACCTGCTGGCCCTCGCGGCCGTCCCGCAGGGCCGCGACCCCGGCGGGGTCGATCAGCGTGCGCTGCTGGCCCACGGGGCCGGTGGTCTCGCCGTCGAGACGCCCGGCACGCAAGTAGCGCCAGACCGTGCGCTCCGAGACGCCCAGGGCGTCGGAGGCCTCGCGGATGGTCATTCCCTGTTCAGTCGTCGCCATGCCCCGGGTTTCGACGCCCCCGGGGCGCACCCCTGCCAGTCCGTCAGGGGCAGGGCCTGTCGACCGCCGGGTCGGAGGCGAACCGCACGACGGAGTCAAGCGAGGACTGCATGGCGACCGGCTCCACGATCGGGAGCGGGGCGTTGCTCGAGTACGGGTGGTCGAGGGCGGCGATCAGGACGAGGGTGAAGGCGATGATCAATGCGGATCCGCATGTGATGAGCACCTGGAACCACGTGAACTCGCTCGCGAGCAGCACGGCGCTCAAGGTGATCACGAGGATCGCGCCGACGATGACCATGAGCCAGAAGAGCGCGGGTAACTGCCCGCTCTGGTCGAGGCGCAGTGATCGTGCTTCGCGCAGTTCCGCCTCGCCCTGCAGCAGTGCACCGAGAGCCGCATCTCGCACCACCTCACCCTGGGATGCGCGCGCGACCGTCTGGGAGATGCGGTCCATCGTGGCATCGACGAACCGGCTGCCGGCGGCACCGCCATCGACGTCCTCATTCCCCCAGTCGTATTCGATCACCTGGCGGGCGTAGCAGACCAACTGGTGGGACAGGTCGTCCCGGAGAGGTGCGGGCATGGTGAGGGCCGTGCGGGACAGCGTGGTCACGGCCCGGGCTTCGTCGATGGCGGCCTGACGGGCGTCCTGGAAGGTGCCGAGCGCAGCGACCAGCACGAAGCCGAGGATGATCGCGTAGCCGAAGTTGAGGTCGTTGGGCCGCTCGGCAGCGACCTCCGGGAACCGGACGATGGGGCCGCGCTTCTCGTATCGCCGCGCGAGCCATACGGCAACAATGGCCAGGGCGACCGGCAGGACCAGCAGGAGGATGGCAAGCCAGAGATTCACTGGATGTCACCCGTATCCACAGCGCGCCCGCGCACCAGCGTGCCGTCCTCCACCCGATACGCGCCGAACAGCGTGCTGCTCGTGTCCCCGGTCGCGGTGATCGAGTAGGTCCCGATCACGGATCCGCGGTCGGTCGTCTGGAGGGCCACATTGGTCACCGCCCGGCGCTGCGCGGCCAGGGGCCTCTCCGGGAAGCCCTTCTTCGCATAGGCCTTGTCGATCGACGAGATCGCGAGGGCCATCGCCTCGTAGCTGAACAGTGACCCCGCGGCAGGAGCATGGCCAAGGCGCTGCTCAAGAGCAGCTGACACGCGGTCGCCATCCGGCCCGTAGTACTGCAGCGGCAGCTGGAACGTCGTCACATAGGCGTTGCGCTCGAATGCGCCGACCCCCGTGAGGAAGCCGCGGAAGGTGAGCGAGTCCGGCCCGGCGATCACCGAGGACGAATCAACCTGCTGGATCGCCTTGGCCGCGTTGACCGCCATCTCCTGGTCGTTCACCGCCATCAGCAACGCCCACCGGCCTTGCCTGCCCACGTTCTGCAACGCGAGGCGTCGGGCAAGCGCCGCGACGCCTGCACGATCGCTGGTGCCGCCGCGCGAGACGGCCGGGGACCGCCCACGGGAGAAGCTGACGATGTCGGCGGCCAGGCCCGTGCCGAAGCGCCCGCCGTCGTCGACGATCGTGACGCGCTTGATCCCCTCCTCCTTGAGGTAGTCGAGCAGTGCGCGCGCCTGCACACGGTCATTGGGAACGATCCGGACGATGGTGCGGCGACCGGTGGGCGCGATGTCCGCCGGTGGCCCGGACCCGACGTCGCTCCGCATCGTGAGACTGACGGCCGTCGAGCTCATGAGCACCTGCAGCATCCCCGCACGGTTCAGGATCGGGGCGGCGACTGCGGCGGCCGATGAGCTCGCGGGGCCCACCATGGCGAGCGCACGCTGGTCAGCGACTGCGACCCGGGCCTCGGCTCCCGCACGGGCAGGATCCTCTTCGCCGTCGGGCTGTGAGTCGTTGCTGAACACCGCCTCCACGCGCACCCGATCACTGCGCGATCCGAACTCCTCGACGGCAAGCTCCATCGCCGCCCGCCAGTCGCGGATGTCGTCGCCATCCTGGTCGAGCGGCAGGACCACGTGC
The DNA here is from genome assembly GCA_029977205.1 of bacterium. GTDB lineage: Bacteria > Actinomycetota > Thermoleophilia > Miltoncostaeales > Miltoncostaeaceae > SYFI01. The sequence goes on along the minus strand of JAPOLI010000037.1, from coordinate 1,275 downwards.
ACGGTGCGCACGGCGCCACCGGACTCCCCGTCCGCACCGCCTCCGGTGGCGGAATCGCCGCAGCCACCGACGAGCGCCAGGGCAGCGACGAGGCCCACGAGGAGCAGGGAGGAGAGGCGGCGGCTCATTGTCGGGGGATGCAGCTCGGCTCGGCGCGAGCTGGGCACGCCGAGCCGGGCCGGGAACTCATCAGCCCTTCCGCTGGATCAGCATGTTCCACACGCCGCGCTGCACGACCTTGTCCTCCTGATTGAGGACCTCGATCTCGTACTTGCACCAGCCGGCCTTGGGGTTCTTCTCGTTCTCGGCCTTCTCGCCGATGGTGCGCTTCACGCGGATCGTGTCGCCGATGAACACCGGCGCCCGGAACTGCCAGGAGTCCAGGCCCACGAACGCGGCGGTCGCGATCTTCGGCTCCATCTTCTCGACCTGGAGGCCGGTGGCGATGGAGGTGACGAGCATGCCGTGCGCGACGCGCTGGCCGAACACGGAGTCCTTGGCGCCGACGTCATCGATGTGGAACCAGTTGAAGTCACCGGACACGCCGCAGAAGTTGACGACGTCGGCCTCAGTGACCGTCCGACGAAGCGACTCGGCGCTGTCGCCGGGGTTCAGTTCCTCCCAGAAAAGACGCTCAGCCACAGGATCTCCTCGAAATCGTTGGGGGCATCCGCTTCCCGGACGCCACAGCGCATGGGAGCATAACCTGACGATCCGCCCCGATGGTCCCGATGCCGCGCCGGTAGTAAGCCCCTCGCGTGGGCGACGCCACTCAGAGTCACCGCGCAGGGCAGGGGCAGGACCACGGGCCCGCGAAACGACGAGGGCCCCGGCAGATGCCGGGGCCCTCGCGTTACCTCACCCGATGACGGGACGGTCTACAGCGCCTCGACAGCCTTGGCGATGCGGTCCATGCCCTCCTCGAGGATCTCGTCGGGGGCCGCGTAGGTGAAGCGGATGTGGCCCTCACCGCGGTCGCCGAAGGCGTTGCCGGCCACGACGCCCACGCCGTGCTCCTCGACGAGGTAGTCGGCGAACTGCTGGGCGGTCATGCCGGTGCCGCGGATGTCGGGGAACACGTAGAACGAACCGTCCGGCGTCATGCACTCGATGCCGTCGATCTTGTTGAAGGCTTCGACGACCATGTCGCGCTTGGCCTTCAGGCGCGCGGTCTGCTGCAGCACGTGCTCCTGAGGGCCCGTCATGGCCGCGAGGCCGGCGAGCTGCACGAACGCGGGCACGTTGGTGACCGAGTTCTGCTGGAAGATGTCCATC
>JAPOLI010000036.1 GCA_029977205.1 bacterium | reverse complement strand
GATGTTGACGCCGCTCTCGAGCGCGCGCCGGGCCTCCTCGTGGAACTTGATCTCCTTGGCCATTCTCTCAGCGTCCTTTCGCTATTCCCGAGGTGCCTTACTTCTTGCCCTTCGCGGCCTTCTTGGGCGCGTCAAGCTTCGCGAGGATGTCGTGCTCGCTCAGCACGACCACGTCCTCGCCATCGATGTTCAGCTCCGTGCCGCCGTACTTCGAGTAGATGACGACGTCACCCACCTCGACGTCCAGCGCGACGCGCTCACCATCCACATAGCGGCCCGGGCCAACGGCCACGACGGTCCCGCGCTGCGGCTTCTCCTTGGCCGTGTCGGGAAGCACGATCCCACTGGCCGTGACCTCCTCCGACTCGCCCGCGGTCACGATGACGCGGTCACCAAGCGGCGTGATGCTCATCTGTCCTCCATGTCGAATATCTGCGACTGCGGGGCGATCTGCATGGCACTCGCCCCGCCTGAGTGCCAGCGGGAAAGGTAGGCCACCCCGGCACAGATGTCCAGCGGGAACGGTCGCAGGAACTAAATGCCTGCAAAACCGGCACACGACGTGAGTCGCTGGCACTCACCAGGCGGGATGCCACCAACGCCCGGCACCCCGGTGCCTGTCACCTTATCCACAGGGAGGAATCGGGCTTAGTGGTCGGATGAACCTCCTGCGGCGTCACATGGCGGCGCGGGTCCGGGTGCGGTCTGTGTTGGGACCCGCGGCGCGGGCGGCGCACCCGCACTCGGCGTACGGTTGCCCGATGAGGTCGGTCGGGCGAGCACTCGCCACATGCGCGGTATCCGCGGTGTTCGCTACGACGACGGCCGGGCTCGCCTCTGCTCAGGGCCCCTCCGCGTCGGTGACGCCGATCTACCTCGCGCCCCTCGCGGATGGCACTACTCAGGGCGGGAACGTCTCGCCCGGCTACCGAACGGTCCTCGCCTTCTCCGTCAGCCACGATGACCCGTCGGGCTCGTCAGGGCCGATCACCGCGGCGGTGCAGGTCCCCGTCTCGGCAAGCTTCGTGCAGAGCTACACCGTCCTCCCGGACGCGCGAATGGGCGGGCAGGCGGTCTGGTCATGCCCGCCAGCGGCGGCGTCGATCACGTGCTCTCTCGTCGACGACGCGGGGAAGCCCTTCGCGCTCGCCTCCGGCACGCCCGCGCACCTCACGCTCGTCGTGGTCGGCGGTGACGGAGCGGCACCTGCCCCCGGGACCGCCACGCCCATCGGCAATGCATCAATCACGGCGACCGTGACCACGCCGACCGGTGCCCTCACCGCGACGGCGAGCACTCCCCTTGAGTACGTCGCCGGGCCACAGCCCCCGAGGGTCATCCTGCTCGAGAAGATGGACGGCGCACATGATCGCGTGAAGGCCGGCACCGAGCGCCGCTACCGCCTGCGCGCAAAGAACATGGGTGGCACCAACGTCACCGCCCAGGGGGGCCGCCCACCACTCCTGGTCCAGAACATCCTGCCCGCAGTCCCCATCCGCGGCATCCGGATATCCGGCGCGGGCTGGCGCTGCACGACGGCCGACCGCGGCACGTGCTCCTACACGCGCAGCCTGCCGCCCGGGCAGGTGACATCCCCGATCATCGTCTCCTGGCCGGTGCGCCTCGATGCGACGGGCATCCAGGCCAACTGGACGGCCTCCGGGCAGGCGAGCTACGCCGGCACGTCGATTGCGAACACGCCACGGCCTGAGGGCACCTCGGTGGAGGAACTGCCTGAGCCCGGTGTCATCCCCTTCACCGGCGCGATGGCCGTGCGCGAGCCATCGACCACGGCGAACCTGACCGTGCGGGCGACAGCCCCCCGCGGCCTGTCGGTGCTCCCCGGATCCGGCGGGCGCACGTTCCGGGCCCACATCATCAACACCGGCGTGAGCCCTGCGCCGGTGACCGGCGTGCGCCTTGTGGCGCCGCCCGGTACCACCGCGCGCGTCGTCACCCGCGGGTGGACGTGCAAGGCCAGTGGCACGGCGACGGCCTGCCGCATCCTGACGCCGCTGGCAGCGGGAACCCAGCGCGAGTTCGCAGTTCGGATCAGCGCGCCGGCCAACCGTGCGGAGGGTCGCGGGTCGCTGGTCATCCACCCCCTCGGACGGAAGGACCGTCGTCGCGGGGATTCCACGACGCTGCCCGTCGTGATCCAGAGCACGGGCGACCCGCAGGGCACGCCTCAGCTGTGGTTCACCGAGCGGGGACAGTGGCAGCAGTGGAGCCACGGCGGCGTGACGCGCATTCCGGCGTATGACCCGTTCACCTATCAGGTGCGCATCGTGAACCAGGGGGGTGATGCGCTGGCTGCCGGCTCGTCGATCACCGTCCGGCAGGCCATCACCTCCGCCGTCGGCGTCGAGGAGGTGACCTCGCCCAGCGGCATGACCTGCAGCACCTCGGGTGGTGCGCGATGCTCCGTCACCACGACGGCAGCGGTGCCACCGGGAGGCACGATCGGCGTGATGCAGGTGACGATCCGCCCCTCGACGCCGTCCAAGCGCCCGGGGCTTGGTGATGTGCGGGTCACGATCGCCGGGCAGCGCGGTGTCGAGGCGATCCCCATGCGCATCGAGGTCGCCGACAACCCGAAGTCGATCGTGCCATCGCAGCGCGTCACGCTCATCCCGTCGGCCGAGGGCATCGGGCGCCTTGTGATGACCGCGACCAACGAGGCGCCGGTGGGGGTGAACCGCCTGGCGGCGACCGCGACCCTGCCCAAGGACATCACGGTGACGGGGGCGACGGGCCCGAACTGGGACTGCGCGACGCGCGGGCGTCGCCTCGAGTGCACCTACGCCGCGACGGTCCCGGGACGGGGACGCACTCCCGGGCTCGCCGTCGAGCTGAAGTCCACCGGCACGCGCGAAGCGCGCGACCACATCACATGGAACCTGCACGCATTCCGCGTCGACTCCGGCCGGCGCCAGAGCGGCATGGTCAAGGCGGTCCTCCCCGTGCTCGGCCCCATCGCGGCCCGGGCCTCGGTGAATCCCGTCGTGCTGACCGCCCATCAGGATTCGCGGGGCGGCAGCAGGCTCGCCGCACTCGACGGCACCGGCAGCACGAGCAACGGACTCTCGCTCACGTACCGCTGGCGGCAACGCTGCACAAGCGCTGACGACGCGGCGAACTGGGCACCGTGCAAGGGAGAGCAAGCGCCCGCGGCCCGGGTGCTCAACCCGAACGTCCCGGCGACGAAGGCCGTCATCCCCGAGGTGACCGCCCGCACACGGTTCGTCTTCGAGTTCACCGTCACCGATGGCAGCGCCACGAAGGCCCAGGTGGTCACCGTCACCGCCCTGGCCCCCACCAAGCTCGGGCGGTCCGCCGGCGGCCCCACATCAGGAGCATCAACCAGCGCGGCGCGCCAGAAGGCCGATGCCCGTGCCAAGGCGCGCGCGCGGTCGACGTCCCGCGCGAGCACGCTCGCCCGCCAGGCGGCATCCCGTCGCAAGCTGGCCACCGAGCACGCCCGCGCTGCCAAGACGGCGATCCGGGTGCGTCCGACGGTTGCCATCGAAGGCGCGCCGGTGGTCAGCGCATCCGCCGGCAGCGAGGTGACACTGGAGGCGCGCGTCACCGGCAAATGGACCGGGCATGTGACGTACACCTGGGCCCAGACCGCCGGGCCCGCCGCGCCGGTGGCATCGCAGGGGAGTGCGTCCACGCGCATCCGTGCCCCGGCTGAGACCGCCGTGGTCTCGTACACGGTCACCGCGTCCGACTCCACGGGCGCGCGCGCCGTCGCGCAGGTGTCGGTGACGACCTACCTGAGCGGGCCTGCGGCCTTCCAGTCGATGGCCAACCAGGCCGCGAGGGGCAGCGCCTTCCGCCGCGACTTCGGCGACGGCCTGACCATCGCCTTCACCCGGGTCACGCCCGGAGGTGGTCCACCCGGCAGCTTCACGTTCACCGGCGCAACAGCGACCGTGGGCACATTTGCCATCACGGGAGTGTCCGGGGTGGTGACCCCGCAGGCAATCACCCTCACCGCGGGGCGCATGACGTTCCCATCGGCATGGCGGCTCGCCCCGGTGGCGATCACGTCGAGCCAGCCCCTCGCCTTCGCATTCACAGGGAGCTCCGTCCGCGTCACCGGGCAGGTGGTGGCGCAGAACGCGTTCGGGCTGCTTCCCCTCCCCAGCGGCTGGTCCGGCGCCACGACGCTGACTTTCGCCGGCGACTCCCTGACGCTCGAGGCCCTCGCCAAGGGTGACGGCGATGGAACCGTCCGCCTCAGCGGCACCTTCGACTCGTCGGGCAGCTACCAGGCAGAGGTGAAGGCGTACCGGCTCGTGGCGATCGGGGGGGCGCAGTTCGACCTTTCCGGCTCGATCACGAATGACAACGGAAACGTCACCTCGAACATCACCGGGGCGCTCGCTGCACCGGTGACGCTGGAGCCCGGGGTGTCGGTCACCGCGCTCACCGCCACCTGGAACCCCACGGCCGGGGCGAACGCGCCATCGGTCACGGGATCGGGGTCGATCGCGATCTCCAGCGGGTCGGCGGAGCCACTCACCCTCACCGCCAACCTCTCGTACACCGGCCGCACCACATGGTCACTCGGGGTAACAGCCTCCGGCGGACCGACGTGGACGCCCCTCCCCGGCCTGAACCTGAGCCCCTCGGACTTCAGCGGATCCGTTGGCCAGGCGAACGGGGCGTGGGCCTGGAAGCTGGCGGCCGATGTCCCCTCGTGGCGCGTCTCGGGCGCCCTGACGCTCCTCAACCTCGACATCGGCCTGTCCGACAGGTGCTCCGGGACCGACCCTCCGTGCCCGGACGCCAGCATGTTCCTCACCATCTCCACGCAGGCCCAGCTCACGCCCCCCACCGGCCAGGGCTTCACGGTGACGGCAGCGGCCAACGTGGGCCTCGGCGGAACGGGTGGCTTCGCGCTGTCGGCCTCGGCCGGCGACATCACGGTTGCCCCCGGCGTCACCATCAACAACCCGGCCTTCGCCGTCACCTACGGGATGCCGGAGAACTCCATCCCCGCCAGCATCGGTGCGCCGTCGTTCACCGGCCAGTCCGAGAACGGCTTCGCCATGGTCCTGAGCGGCGGCCTGACCGTCCCCGGCCTCGGCAACTTCGCGGAGATCGCCGCCAACATCACATCCCAGGGCTGGACGCTCGGCGGCTATGACCCCAACGGCGTGTCGCTGGGAGCGGGCAACGGATCCCAGAGCTCGGCCTACTTCGGGTGGTCGAGCTTCGCGTCCACCATGACGGTGGACATCCCGGGCTTCGGCACGCAGCAGCTGCAGCTGACGCCCGGGAGCTTCGGGGTCACCGGCGGCTTCCAGGTGCCCTCGTGGTTCGGCACGCTCACGGGCAGCGCGCCGCCCACCGTGCTCGGCACGGTGCAGTTCGCGCCCGCGACCGGCTACTTCACCGCCGAGATCGCCCTCGGTGGCAACTTCCGGCTGCCCGGCGGCGGATCGACCATGGACGCCGTCGGCCTGGCGTTCGAGATCCAGAACAACGCCGAGGGCCTCACGATGTCGGTGACCGGCAGCGTCACGCTCGGGGTGACCGGGGTGGACGGGCAGAAGCAGAACGCCCCCGAGCTCGAGCTGTCGCTGGGCTACGACGTCACGACGACCAACGTCGAGGCGTCACTCACCTTCGTCGACCCCGCGGGGTGGAAGGACGCCTTCGGGGTGACGGGCCTGGTGATCGACGAGGCCTCGTTCACCTTCATGTGGAACCTCGCCACCGAGACACCGGGGCTCAAGCTCCTGGCCAGCGGCGATCTGCCACCCAGCCTCGCGGGCCCGTTCAAGGTGCCCGGCCAGGGCATTCCGATCGTGGTCGGGGCCGAGCTGTCCGACACCAACCCGTGCATCGACGTGCAGGTCGGAAGCAGCACCGGCACGCAGCCGGTGCTCCAGATGGACGGCGGCGTCGTCACCGCCAACTACTTCGAGTTCATCGTGGCGCCGACCGGGTGCCAGCTGGCGCCGAACGTCCCGGCCATCGCCCCCGGCTTCCAGCTGGCCTTCGACGGCTCGGTGCTCGGAACGACAGTCGACGTCTCTGCCGCGCTCACGCTGGAGCCGACCACCTTCAAGGGCACCGTCGACATCGGCTCGTTCGGGCTCGGGGGGCTCCAGTTCGAGGAGACGAAGATCTCGGTCTTCCTCGATGAGGCGCAGAGCATCAACGACGTCTCGTTCTCCGGCGGCTTCTCGATATTCGGCAACACGATCGACGTGGCGGGGTCGCTCGACCAGAACGGGGAGACCACCACCGGATCGCTGTCGGTATCCCAGGCCGGCACCATCAACGTGGACGGCTTCCGGCTCAGCAACATGCAGTTCAGCACCCAGGTGACCGTCGGGCCGGGGGTGGAGAACGTCCAGGTCTCGGCGTCGGGGCAGGTGGACATCCTCGGCGTCGACGTTGACGTCGAGGAGTTCGACGTCACGATCGACAACGGCGTGGTGGAGGAGGTCGAGTTCGACATCGACACCTCCGTGAACATCGCGAACACCGCGAACGCCAACGGTCGCTTCAACATGCACTACTCCGAGAGCACCGGCGAGTTCGACCTGAACGCCGCGGTGGTGCTCACCACCAGCGCGGGCTTCTCGATCGGGTCGAAGGAGCAGCCGGCGACCCTCGACATATCGCCGCAGTGCGTCGCCTTCCAGGGTTCGCTGGAGCTCGCCGGGGTCTTCAACGCGAGCCTCGCCGGCACCATGGTCTACAAGGACGGCTGCACCGAGCCGGTCACCAATGCCCAGGGCGCGCAGGTGACCGGCGCGCCGGGCGACTTCAGCTTCTCCGCCACGAACGTGGGCCTGACTATCGGCGTGTTCGACGCCACCGGCTCGGTGAGCGTCGGAAACGTCGGCGCAGACGCCTACGCCAACGTCGCCACCGACCTCAAGCTGTCGCCGCAGTCAGCCAACGATGAGGTGTCAATCGCCGGCTCGTTCCAGAGCAACGGCAACTTCTCATTCACCGGCAGAGGCGTGCTCGACATCGCGGGCTTCGATCTCGACATGCAGGTGACCGCGGCCAAGCAGGGGGCGGATGTCAGCGTGTCCGGCGCGGCCGACATGTCGCTCGGCGGCACCACGGTGAGCCTCTCGGGCGCGTTCGGCGAGGATGGCGGAGCGCCCACCACGAAGCTCTCCGCGTCGGTCACGGGGTTGAACCTCGGTGGATTCGACGTGGGCGCGGCGACCGTCACCCTGCTCCAGACCCCGCAGGAGGTGGGCCTCTCCGCCGACATCGCGATGTCCGTGGGCGCGCCCGAGGCCACCGTGTCCGCCAATGGGACCGTCTCGTTCGTCCAGTCGCTCACCGGCGGTGCCCCGCTCTTCCACGGATCCCTCGACGGGGGCCTCAGCATTCCCGCGCTCGGGGGCCTCGGAGCCAGCCTCACCGCCACCTTCAACGACTGCGCAGATGCCAACTGCACGACTCCCGGACCGCCCAGCCTCACGATGGATGGAAGCCTGAGCACGGGCGGCTTCTCGTTCGACATCAGCACGAGCGTGTCGGCATCGGGGCAGTTCAGCGCCTCGGCCGACTCATCGGGCCAAGCCTGTTCCGGCACCGCCGACCTGGGCGTGGTGGAGCTCAATGCCTGCTTCGGCTACACGATGTCGCTGTTCGTCGGCAGCAGCGCTCCCTACGGATCGCTGGGCGCCTCCGCATCCGCGAACATCCAGGAGCGCAACTGGACGAAGTCGGGCCCGGCGTGGAAGTTCTGGTCGGGATGGGGCTGGGGCAGCTGGCACGACCTGAGCATCGGGGTCGGCGCGAATGTGAACCTCGACCCGTTCCAGGTCTGCGTGAACGTGCTGGGCGCAGACCTCTGCGCGTAGGCGGCTAGGCGCGCGGCAGGCTCACGACGGCCCTGAGGCCGCGACCCCCCGGGCCATCAGCCAGCAGCACCGCGCCCCCGGCGGCCTCGACAAGCCGCCGCACGATGGGCAGCCCAAGACCCGTCCCTGCCCCGGGCTCGGATGACGGCGCCCGCCAGAAGCGGTCAAACGCGTGCTCCTTGCCTGCGGCGTCAAGCCCGGGGCCGGTGTCGGTGACGGAGATCTCAATGGCCTCTCCGGCGGATGCGAGGCCGACAGTCACGGTGCCGGCGCCCGGGCGCGACCCGGCTGCCGTCACCGCGTTGTCGATGAGGTTGTCGAGCACCTGCTCCAGCACTCCGTCGGGCAGCCGGGCATGCAGCCCGGGGGCGACGCGCGTGACCACCTGCACGCCCGACTCCGCCGCCAGGTCGGTCCACTCATCGGCGCGCTGCTCTACGAGCGCCGAGGCATTGACCCGCGTCAGGGGTGCCTCCGCCCGCTCCGCTCGCGCGAGCACCAGCAGGCTGTCCACGATCTGCGACAGGCGATCGACCTCTGCTGCTGCGCCGATGGCATCGGACTCGCCCGCAGATCCGGCCACGGCGCCCAGGTTCTCGATGCGCAGGCGCAATCCGGTGAGCGGGGTGCGGAGCTCGTGCGAGGCATCGGCCACGAAGGCCTCCTGCGCGCCCACGAGTTCCTCCACCTGCGCCACCATTGCGTTGAAGCGATGCGCCAGGGCCCGCACCTCGGGCGGCCCCTCGTCCTCAGGGGCACGCGTGGCCAGTTGCCCCGCCCCCACGGCATCAGCGGCCTGCTCAAGGCGCCCGATCGGGCGGGCCACCCAGCGCGCCAGCAGCCAGCCCACCGCGGCAACTGCCAGGAGGGTGATCACGCCCACTGCGGCAAGGAGCAGCCAGTAGCGCTGGGCCGCGCGTGTGACCTCAGACGCCGGATAGGTGATGCGCACGGTGCCGTACACCGTGCCCCCCTCTGCGACCGGCACGGCGACATAGAGGAGGTCGGTGCCGAGCGTCTCCGAGTAGCGGCTGCCGGTTGCCACGGTGCCGTCCAGCGCGGAGGTCACCTCGGGCCGCGTGCGCAGGCTCCGGCGCCCGGGCTCAGGCGGATCGGTGTCGACCACCGCCACACCCGAGGCGTTGGTCACCGCCACGCGCGCACCGGTCTCGGCCGAGTAGTCGGCCGCCACCGTGGCGATCTTCGCCTGGTCGGCGGGCGTACCGCGTCGAAGGTCGTCCTCCACCAGCGAGGCCACCACGCCCGCATCGCGCTCCATCCGCAGCAGGAGGTCCTGCTCGAGGCCATGCTCGTGGGTGATGCCCAGCGGCACCATCAGCACCACCAGCACGACCAGGGTGAGGATGATGTACCCGGCGACAAGGCGCCGGGTCACGCCGGTGGCACCCCGAGCCGGAAGCCCACGCCGCGCACGGTCTCCACCCACTCGGCGCCACCCAGCTTGCGCCTGAGCGACGACACGTGCACATCAATGGCCTTGGTCTGCACCGCCCACGTGGTGCCCCACAGCCGCCGAAGCAGGTCGTCACGGCTCACCACCGCGCCAGGGTCCTGCATGAGCATGGCCAGGATGTCGAACTCGCGGGGCGTCAGGTGCAACTCCTCCCCGCCCATCGTCACCCGCCGCGTGCGCATGCTCATCACCAGCGGGCCGGCCGCGAACTCGTCCGGTGCGTCGACGTCGCCCACCCCATCGCCCACGCGCCGCATCACCGCGTTGATGCGCGCAATCAGCTCCCGCAGGCCGAAGGGCTTCACCACGTAGTCGTCCGCGCCGATCTCGAGGCCCACGACGCGGTCAACCTCCTCCCCGCGCGCGGTCACCATGATGATGGGCACGCGCCCGCGGACGCGCATCTGGCGCGCGACCTCATAGCCGTCCATGTCGGGCAGCCGCAGGTCGAGCAACACGAGGTCGGGCTCCGGCGCCGCGAGGGCCTCGGTGCCCGTGGCCACGCGCTCAACCTCGAATCCCTCGCGACGCAATCCGTCGGATAGCGGGATCGCGATGGAGTCCTCGTCCTCGACTACCAGCAGTCTCATGGGGGCAGTATCGCGACGCCACGGGGCGTCCTGCCCACCCTTGACGAATCCTTACCAAAGGCTGGCCCCATGCCTGCCATGGCATCACGGGTCCCGTCGCATGCGGGCCATACGTTCTCCGCATGAACACCCGCCTGATAATCCTCGTGAGCACCCTCTTCGGCATGTTTGCCCTGCTCATCAGCTCAATCGTGGTGACCGCGCTCCCCCTCGGGCCGGACCCCGCACGGCCCAGCGACGCCCAGATGACTGCGCGCCAGGCGGCCACCGACAACCTGCAGGCCCAGATCACCGCGGCGCGCGACAACGTGCCGCCCGCGCTGCCCCCGGTGCCATCCCGCATGGCGCCAGCAGCGGGCGCCCCCGCGTCAGGTCCGTCCGCGTCGGCCAGCGCCACCCCGGTCGTGCTCCGCACACCCCGCGGGCCCGCGCCCGCCGCACGCGCCGCCGTCGCCAACGACCCGCCAATCGAGACAGACACAGACGACGAGAGGCACGCAGACGACGACCACCACGACTCCGGAGACCACCACGAGGGAGATGACGATGACGACTGACTCACGCAGGCGCCGGGTGCGCGTCACGGCCATCGCCGGCACGGCTCTGGTGGGCGTCGGCGCGGCCGTGGCCATCGGAGCCAACCCCTATCCGCGCAGCGAGCGGCCGAAAGACCCGGATGTGCGCGCCCTGGAGACGCGCGAGGCGGCCCTCGCCAGGGAGGCGCGCGGCGTGAACGCGCTCAACGCCGAGCGCTGGGCCACCTACCGGACGCAGCTTGCCCAGCGCACCAAGCAGATCGCGGCCGTCAATTCCGCAAATGCCCGCGCCATGGCAGCCGCCTCGCCAACGACGCGCTACGGCGGCGCCCCCTCGGGCGGCAGCGCCCCGACATCGTCGAGTGGCCAGGGGGGCGGCTACGCCGCAGCACCCGCGGCCACCTACGTGCCGGCACCGCCGGTGACGCGATCGGGGTCGTCATGAGCACAGCCCAGGCCACCAGCCCGCCACCCGGGTCCCTCGCGCGTCACGCGTTCCGCGCGATGGGCACCGAGGTGCTGGTGCTGCTCGACGCACCCGACGACGGCGCCACGCAGGACGCGCTGCGACGCGCCGAGGCCGACGTGCGGCGCATCGAGGGCCTGGCCAGCCGGTTCGACCCGGCGTCGGAGCTGTCGGCTCTCAACGCAGCGGGCGAGGCCGAGGTGTCCACGGACCTGCTTCGGCTGATCACGCTCGCCCTTGAGATGCGTGACACCACCGGCGGGCGGTTTGATCCCACGGTGCACGAGGCCGTGGTGTCGGCCGGGTACGACCGTTCACTCGACCAGCTGCCGCTCGATGCGGGGCAGCCCGGCCCCGCTATGCCCGGCGGTGGCGGCGTGCACATCGATCTGCGCACCGGGCGGGTGACCCTGGCGGAGGGCACGTGCCTCGACCTCGGCGGCATCGCCAAGGGCTGGACCGCCGATCGCATCGCCGATGAGCTGGGCGTACACGGCCCGTGCATGGTGAGCCTGGGTGGCGACATCGCCGTGCGGGGCCTGCTGCACGGAGAGCCATGGCCTGTAGAGGTGCTGCACGCCGATGCGGCACGGACGGTGGGCCTGCGGCGGGGCGGCATGGCCACCTCAGGCACCGACCGCAGGCGCTGGAGGCGTGGGGGGCTGCCCATGCACCACGTGATTGACCCACACACCGGTCGGCCGAGCGACACGGACCTCACGCGGGTCACGGTCGTGGCCGATGACGCCGCCGCCGCCGAGGCGTGGGCCACGGCCCTTCTGGTGTCGGGCAGCGAGCGCGCATCACGCGACGCCGTCACGCGTGGCCTGGCGGCCGTGCTCGTTGGCATCGATGGGAACGTCATCACCACCGGCTCGCTGGCGGACGGCCAGGCATGAGCCTCATCTCCGGCATCGCGGACGTGCCGACCTGGTGGCTCATCGCCCGCGTGTCGGGGATCGTCGGCTACCTGCTGATCGTGGCCAGCATGGTCTCGGGCGTCGTGCTGCACACCCGCCTGGTGCAGCGCCTGGCTTCACCGATCGCCCGCATGGAGTGGCACCGCATCCTCGCCATCCTCGGCCTCGGTCTCGTGGCGCTTCACGGGCTCGCGCTGGTGATGGACAGCTACGTCACCATCACGTGGGCCGACCTCCTCGTGCCGGGCGGCACCAGCTACCGGCCGCTGTGGGTGTCGTTCGGGGTCATCACGCTCTGGCTCATGATCATCGTCTCGCTGAGCGCCGCCTGGCGGAAGCACCTGGGCGCGAAGACCTGGAAGGCGATCCATCTCGCCAGCTACGCGGTGTTCGGCACCGCTACGGTGCATGGCCTGATGTCCGGCACCGACAGCAACGAGCCCTGGATGCTCGCGATCTACGTGCTGTCCACCGGCCTCGTGGCCGGCGTCGCGGCCCGTCGCCTGGTCGCCGGGCCCAACGCACCGCTCAAGCGCCGACGGGTGGCCGCCCGATGAACATCCCGTCGTGGGTGCGCTGGGTGGTCGCCGCCGTCGTGCTGGCGGGCGTGGCGGCCGGAGGCGCGGCCGCCAACCTCGCGGTGCTGCGTAGCGGCGGTGACGACACGCGCCTCGGCACTCTCAGCGCCAGGGCGCTCGCTCCGCCGGGACACCTGCCGAATGCCACGACCACGCCGGTACCCGTCACCCCGCCCACGAGCACCACGTACCGCGACGACGACGCGAAGAGCACGCGCGACGACGATCACCCCGACGAGCCTGACGACGACGACTGAGGCGCCGCCAGGAAGTCGAGGGGCCTAGAGCACCAGCAGCACGGCGGGCGCGACGTCCGCGCTGATCGTGCCCGCGGCGCCCATCAATGCAGCGGCCATGGACGCGATCACCGGCCGGAGCGGCCGCCTCGGGCCACGGCCCGCATCCGGTGGGTCGCCCCCATCGGCACCGGTTGCGACCTCGTCGGGCGGCACGCCCACCACCACGCGCAGCACGTCGATGCCGTCCACGTCCTCGGTGACGTCCGGGGGTGCGTCAGTGGCGATGTCGCGCAGGGCCTCCTCCGCCTCAGGGGTGATCCCCCACACCACAAGCTCCTCGCAGTGGACGACGACGCCCTCGCACGCAGAGTGCTCAAGCCACTCGTCGGTGTCCTGCTCGAGCGCGGCGTCCGCGGCCATGTGCAGCAGCTGCGACTCGCGGGCAAGCAATGTGCGCTCGGTGTCGTCGGGTTCGACCTGGGCTGCGACGAGGCGGTCGGACGCCAGCGCCTCGACCTCGTCCGCCACGCTGTTCCACGACGGGCACATCGGAAAAGCACCACCTATTCGGGGAGGATTCGAAACGGACCCTAGCCTCTCATCCCGATGACCCCAAACCGGTCGGTTCCGCCACGGGGCGATCGCCCGTTCCCAAATCGCTTCCCGGAACCTTGCGATTCGCCAAGGGACCTCACACAGTTCGCTTACACCTCACGCGTTGGCTCCTCCCCACACCCCGACAAGGAGCCCGCATGACATCTCGCAATTCCAAGATCACCGCCGCACTGGTTGCGGTCACGATGGGGGCCGGCGGCCTCGCCGCCGGTCCACTGCTGGCCCAGCACAACCAGGGCGACCGGCGCGGCGGCAGCAGC
>JAPOLI010000035.1 GCA_029977205.1 bacterium | reverse complement strand
CGCGCAAGAAGGCCGATGAGGAGGCGCCCGCCGAGGACGCCGCCGCAGCCGACGCGGAGGCCCCGGCGGAGGAGAAGAAGCCCACCCGCCGGCGCACCACGCGCAAGAAGGCCGATGAGGAGGCGCCCGCCGAGGACGCCGCCGCAGCCGACGCGGAGGCCCCGGCGGAGGAGAAGAAGCCCACCCGCCGGCGCACCACGCGCAAGAAGGCCGATGAGGAGGCGCCCGCCGAGGACGCCGCCGCAGCCGACGCGGAGGCCCCGGCGGAGGAGAAGCCCGCGAGCCGCCGCCGCGTGCGCCGCAGCAGCGCCGCGAGCACGGAGGCCACCGAGGAATAGGACCAGTGGGGGGACCGCGTCGGGCGGTTCCCCCCACCACGCCCTCCGGATTCGCCATCATGCGGTGCCATGGCACCTGCAGACGACGACCCGATGACCCTGATCGACCGGCTGGTCGGCAATGCCGAGCAGTGGGCGGATGGCTTCACCGCCGGCGAGCTCGCGGTGCAGCCGTCGCTCCGCCTCGCGGTGGTTGCATGCCAGGACTCCCGCCTCGACCCCCAGAGCCTCCTGGGGCTGGGGCCCGGCGAGGCCCACTACATGCGCAATGCCGGCGGCACGGTGACCGACGACATGATCCGGTCGCTGTGCATCTCGCAGCGGTTCCTCGGCACGCGCGAGATCGTCCTCATCCACCACACCGACTGCGGCATGCTGCGGTTCAAGGACGACGACCTGCTCGATGCGCTGCACCGGGAGACCGGCGTGCGTCCGACCTGGGCCGTCGAGACATTCGATGACCTCGACGAGGATCTGCGCATGTCCATGCGCCGCATCCTCCGCAGCCCCTTCATCCCCTACAAGGACCACGTGCGCGGGTTCGTGTACGAGGTCGAGACCGGCACTCTGCGCGAGGTGCACCTCACCGAGGGGCGCGACGACCACCGCGAGGCCGGGGCCGACTGGCGGGCCGGCACGCTCGACTAGCCACCCGGTGCGCCGGCCATCCCGGCACCGGATCACCCGATCTCGACAGGCTCCTCGGCGATCTGCTCGCCGACCGGCGCCGAGCGCGCGATGCGGAAGGCGCGGATTACCGGCGCGTCGGCGTCCTGGAGCGACACGATGACGTAGAGGGGCTCGTCGAAGAAGGCGAGCTCCACGTCGGTCGCCGAGGGGTATGCCGCGGACCGGGTGTGGGAGTGGTAGATGGCCACGAGGTCCTCGCCGGCGTCGTCGATGGCATCCATCAGCTCCATCTGCTCGCGCGGCTCCATGACGTACATGAACGGCGTGCCCTCGGCGTTGGTCGCGGGAAGCACGCGCGTCGCGGTGTCGCCGTGGCCGGCCACGAGACCGCAGCACTCATTCGGGAACTCCTCGCGCGCATGCGCGATGAGCCGGTCGGCCAACGGCGCCGGAAGCCTCATGACCGGCGGTCGGCTACCAGAACACGCCGTTGTCGAGGGTCTCCTCGACAGCCGCGATGTCGTCGGTCCAGATACCCGCCGAGAGGTACTTCCACCCGCCGTCGCAGACGATGCCGACGATGGTGCCCGCGTCCATCCCCTGCGCGACGCGCGTGCATGTATGGAACACCGCACCGCTCGAGACCCCTGCGAAGATCCCATGCTCGTCGGCGAGGCGGCGGGTCATCACGATGGCATCCCGGTTCTCGACCAGCAGCTTCCGATCGAGCCGCGTGAGGTCGAGGATGGGCGGGACGAAACCATCGTCAAGGCTGCGAAGACCGCTCACCGGGTCGCCCTGCATGGGCTCGCAGGCGATCACCTGGATGTCGGGGCGGTGCTCCTTGAGCCGACGCGATGAGCCCATCAGGGTCCCACCGGTTCCGAGGCCCGCCACGAAGGCATCGATCTCCGGGCAGTCGCGCACGATCTCCGCTGCCGTGCCCTCGTAGTGGGCGCGCGGGTTGGCCGGGTTGCCGTACTGGAAGAGCATCGGGATGCCCTCCTGCTCGGACAGGCGCGTGGCCATCGCCGCGGCGCCGTTCGAACCGGTCTCCCCCGGGCTCTCGATGATCTCGGCTCCGTAGATGCGCAGGAGGCGCCGGCGCTCCTCCGTGACGTTGTCCGGCATCACGGCGACGAGGCGGTAGCCGCGCACCCGGGCGATCATGGCCAGCGAGATCCCGGTATTGCCGGAGGTCGGCTCCATGATGGTGTCACCGGGACGGATGAGCCCGCGCTCCTCCGCATCGTCGATCAGGCTCTTCGCGGTGCGATCCTTGATGGAGCCGGTGGGGTTGTGGCTCTCCATCTTCGCGAGGATGCGCACGTCGGGGTTGGGCGACAGGCCCGAGACATCGACGAGCGGCGTCTCGCCGATGGTGGCCAGGACGTCCTCCGACACCGCCTGCACCGGCGCCTCGAGGCCGCTCCGGCTCACTGGGCACCGCCGGCCATCGCCGGCAGGATCACGAGGGTGTCGGTCTCGCCCACCGGGGTATCGGTCCACTGCAGCAGCCGGGCGTCCTCGCCGTTGACGTACACGTTGACGAAGGCGTGCAGGGAACCATCCGCCGTGAGGATCTGGGCGCCCACCGCTGGATGCGCATCGCACAGGTTGGCGAGCACCTCCTCAACCGTGGCGCCCGAGACGTCGACCTCGCGCTCACCGCCCACGGACTGGCGCAGCACCGGCGGGATCTTCACCGTGCTCACGCCGTGGCACCCACCTGGTCATGCCGCCCGACGCCCGCGCACCATGCCTCGTAATCGCGCAGCTGCAGGTCGGCGTTCGGCCCGCACGACGGGCAGTCCGGGTCGCGGCGGACGGTGAGCTCGGTGAAGGTCATGCCCAGCGCGTCGTAGATCAGCAGGCGACCCGCGAGGGTGTCGCCGATGCCCAGCAGCACCTTGATCGCCTCGGTGGCCTGCACGTTGCCCATCACGCCGCACAGCACGCCCAGCACCCCGGCCTCGCCGCACGACGGCGCGAGATCGGGCGGCGGGGGCTCCGGGAAGAGGCACCGGTAGCAGGGCCCGTCGTAGGGCGTGAACACCGAGGCGTGGCCCTCGAATCGCAGGATGCTCGCGTGCACGAGCGGGGTCCGGGTCATCAGCGACGCGTCTGCGAGCAGGTACCGGGTCGGGAAGTTGTCGGCTCCATCGACGACCACGTCGTACTCCCCCAGGAGGTCGAGCACGTTGTCGCGGTTCACGCGGAAGGGGTGGACGTTCACCTGCACCTCGGGATTGAGTGCGCGAATGGCCTCCTTGGCGCTCTCGCCCTTGTTCACGCCCACGCGATCGGTGGTGTGGATGATCTGGCGCTGCAGGTTGCTCTCGTCCACCACGTCATCGTCCACGAGGCCGATCGTGCCCACGCCTGCGGCGGCGAGGTAGTAGGCCGCCGGCGATCCGAGGCCACCGGCGCCGATGAGGAGCGCCTTGCTGTCGAGGAGCGTCAGCTGGCCCTCCTCGCCCACCTCGGGGATGAGCACATGGCGTGAGTAGCGCGACCGCTGGGCGGCGCTCAGGATGCGCGGCATCTCCACCGGGTGGTTGTTCTGCTTCCACCGGGCGAAACCACCGGCGAGGCTGGTGACGTTGGTGTAGCCCATGTCGGCGAGCGTCTTGGCCGCGAGCAACGAGCGCTGGCCGCTCGCGCACGAGATCAGCAACTCCTGCTCGGTGCCGCTCGTCGCCCCGGACACCCGGCTCTCGAGGAATCCACGCGGGATGTGCACGGCGCCGGGCAGGTGACCCTGATCCCATTCCGCGGTCTCGCGGACGTCGATGATCAGCGGGCCCTCACCGGCCTCCACGCGCGGGGCGATGTCCGAGGGCTCGACCTCGGGGATCACCTCGCGCGCCGCCGCGAGAAGGTCCTGATAGCTCGGGGACATGGGGTTACTCGCCTCGCTGCTCGTTTCCCGGAAAAACCGGAGCCAATAGTACCAATTAGCCCGCACAGGCTCCCGGGGGCGTAACCTCGCAACCCCGGGAACCGGCGACGATAGCGATCGACGGGCGCTGAGGGGTACGTACCGCATGCCAGACGCAATCCTGAAGAGCACGTTCGTGAACCCGGATGCCAGGGTGCGGTGCCTGACACCCGAGTGCTGGGGGGACCTCGTGCTCTTCCCCACCGGTGCCACTGACGATGACGGCATCCCGGAGTTCGCCAACGCCACGCTGTGCCCGCTGTGCATGACCGGGTTCGAGATCGAGCCCGACATCACCGACCGCGACCTGTTCCTGAAGGTCTCGTGGATGCGTGCCAACCCCGGTGAGCCGCTTCCGGAGACGGTCGAACCGGGCGACCTCCCCGGGGCCGGGGCGTCGTCCTGAGCAACGCGCCCGACCTGTTCGGAGACGCCGTGGAGCAGACGCTCCAGGGCAGCCGGCCGCTCGCCGCGCGCATGCGCCCCCGCTCGCTCGACGAGGTGGCAGGGCACGCCGAGCACCTGGGACCCGAGGGGTTCCTCCGCCGGGCAATCGCCGACGACGACGTGCCGTCGCTCATCCTCCACGGGCCACCCGGCACGGGCAAGACGACCCTCGCCCGTGTCGTGGCAACCAGCACGCGGGCCGAGTTCGAGGAGTTGTCCGCGGTGTCCGCCGGGCTCCCTGACGTGCGTGCCGTGATGCAGCGCGCACGTGACCGCCTCGTGGGCGGCACGCGGACCGTGCTCTTCATCGACGAGATCCACCGCTTCACCAAGAGCCAGCAGGACGCCCTGCTGCCGGCGGTGGAGGATGGCCTGGTCGTCCTGATCGGCGCCACGACCGAGAACCCGTACTACGAGGTGAACGCCGCGCTGGTGTCGCGCATGCGGGTGCTGCAGCTGGAGTCACTGGCCCCCGAGGACATCCTGGCCCTCGTGGAGCGGGCGATCACCGACGAGCGCGGGCTGGCAGGGACCGTGACCGTCGAGCCGGAGGCCCGTGAGGTGATCGTCCGGATGGCCGGAGGCGACGCCCGGTACGCGCTCAACCTGCTCGAGGCGTCGGGCGGGCTGGCCGGCGACGGGCCCGTGACCCCCGCCGTGGTGGAACGCGCCGCCGGCGGACGGGCCGTGGTGTACGACAAGGACGGCGACCAGCACTACAACGTCATCTCGGCCTTCATCAAGTCGCTGCGGGGCAGCGACCCCGACGCAGCGCTCTACTGGATGGCCGTCATGCTCGAGGGCGGCGAGGACCCGAAGTTCATCGCCCGGCGGATGATCGTGGCGGCCAGCGAGGACATCGGGAACGCAGATCCGCGTGCGCTCGAGGTGGCTGTGGCCGCCGCGCGCGCGCTGGAGTTCGTGGGGCTCCCGGAGGCCCGCATCAACCTCGCCCAGGCGGCCACGTACCTCGCCCTGGCGCCCAAGAGCGACGCGGCGTACCGGGGCATCGACGCCGCCCTCGCGCACGTGCAGGCCGAGGGCGCGCGCGTGCCGCCCATCGCACTGCGCGATGCCAGCGCGACCAACCGCCGCAACCTCGGTCATGGCACGGGCTACGTGAACCCGCACGGAGTCGCCGGGCGCGTGACAGGCGACTCATGCATGCCCGAGGGCCTCGAGGAGATGCGCTTCTACGCGCCCGGGGGCATCGGCCCGGAGGGCGAGCTCGCGGCCCGGCTCGCGGCGCTGCGCGCGCGAGCGCACGGCGCCGAGGGGTCTGGCACCATGCCGCCGTCAGCCGGACCGGAGGATGACGGGTGAGCATCGAGGTGCAGGTGGGTCCGATGTCGGCGGGGGACTTCCGCCGGCTCTTCCGCTATGCGGAGGCCGAGTCATCGGGCGACCGCGCCCAGGGCAAGGGCGACGACCCCCTGCGCACCGTGGCCGAGATAATCGTCCGGCACGGCGGCACGGCGCGTGGCGACGAGGTGTTCCAGGTGTCCCTGCCGGATGACGCCGACGAGGAGGTCTTCGCGATGCGCGCGTCGCTGATCCGTGAGGGCGTGGCGCACCGACTCGAGCAGCAGCTCGACGGCGATCTCACCGAGGAGGTGTCCTGGCACACCCATGGTGACCACGACCATGAGCGCGCGGTCGTGCGCACCCGGCGCGGCGATGTGGCCCTCCTCGCGGCCGCCTGGGCCGAGATGGCCGTGACCTGCCCCGACGCAGACATCCGCGACCGGCTCAACGACTACTTCTTCGTCGACGGCACGGGACACCACATGACGGAGATCCCCCTCGACATCGACGAGGACATCCCGGATGACGACCGCGAGCTGGGCGGCGTGCCGATCCTGCTGGGCGACGAGTGGGCAATCGTCGCCCGCTACCACGGCGACCTCGAACTGCGCGACCGGCTCAACGACCTCTTCGCCGGCCGCCGCGAGCTGGCGGTGCCGACCGAGCCGGACGAGCTCGGATAGCCCGATGGGCACGGGCGGCGACCTGAGCGCGGACGAGCGCGCGCGCGTCGCGCCCTACGTCACCGACCCCACCGGCCCGGTCTTCGCGCTGCGCGGCCTGCCCGAGTCGGTGAAGGGCGCGCTGTTCGCGCGCTATTCGCGAAGCCCCAACTCGGTGCGGCGCATCCTGCTGGATGAGTTCCTCTCCGATGATCCTGGGCACGTGACTGGCACCGGGACGGTGCCTGTCACGGGGGTTGCTACCGAGATGAGCGACGCGCCGCCCGAGGTCGCGACCGACCGCGCCCGGGAGTTCTTCCAGCGCGTGCTGGCCGACTACGGCGACGACTCCGTGGCGCAGCTCGGCGGCGCCCACGTGGCGATGGAGGGCGTGAGCAACGTGCTCACGAAGGTGATCGAGTGGGGACGGCTCGCGTCGTACCTCGAGCAGTCAACGCGGTACGTGCCCTACACCGACCAGGTGGACGGGCGATGGAAGTACGTGCGACCGCCGGGCATCTCGTCCCACCCCGCACTGCTCGCGCGCTACGAGTCGGTGCTCGACGACGCCTTCGCGACATACGCGCGAATGTTCGAGGCGGTGCTGGAGCACCTCATCGCGGCCACCCCCGCCGATGGCGACGACGCCGCGGCCCGCCGTGCCCTGCGCGCCCGCGCGCTTGATGCCGTGCGCGGCCTGCTTCCCGCGGCCACCACCGCGAACCTCGGGGTGTATGCGTCCGGCCAGGCGTGGGAGCAGCTCATCATCCGCCTGCGCGCACACCCTCTCGCGGAGGCGCGCGACCTGGGCGACCGGGTACTGGACGCCCTGCGCCAGGTGATCCCCGACTTCCTCACGCGCACGGATCGCCCGGATCGCGGCGAGCGCATGGGGGCCTACCGCCAGGCCACGGAGGAGCGGGCGGCCGCGATGTGGGCGGCGCTGGCGGGCACCGCCGACGACGCGAGCCGCGGCGACGAGATGGCCCTCATGGGGGCGGGCGTCGCCGGGGCGCCGGTGACGACGACCCCCTCTGCGCCCCCGGGCGTCCGGCTCCTCGATCACGACGCCGATGGAGAGCGACGCGTGCTGGCGCACGCCCTCTGGCCCGGGTCGGGCCGCGCGCTCGATGATGTGCGTGCCGTGGTCGATGGCCTCGACGCAGGCGCCGTGCGCGCCGCGCTGGCGGAGTGGGCGGCGGGCCGCGCCGATCGTCGCGAGCGGCCGGGCCGGGCACTCGAGGCCACCTCGTACCTCTTCGAGGTCACATGCGACTACGGCGCCTACCGCGACCTGCAACGCCACCGCATCCTCACGCTCGAGGCGCAGCCCCTCGGGCCCCTCCTCGGATGGGAGGCATCGCCGGACGTTGACGCCGCAGGGCTGACGGAGGAGTTCGCACGCGTGCAGGCCGCGTCGGCCGCGCTCTGGCACGACGTGCACGAGGTCGTGCCCGATGAGGCGCCCTATGCCGTGACAATGGCGCATCGGATCCGCTTCGCCCTGCGGATGAACGCACGCGAGGCGATGCACCTCATCGAGCTGCGCAGCCAGCCCCAGGGCCACGCCGCCTACCGCCGCGTGGCCCAGGACATGCTCGTGGCGATCCGCGACGGCGCAGGACAGCCCGGGATCGCCGACCTCATGGGCTTCACCGACATGTCCGGCGACGGGGGACGGCTGGCGCAGGAGCGGCGCACGGAGGCCCGGCGCGCCGCTGATACCGTGGATTCCTGATGGCCGCGGACTCCTCACGACTGCGCCTCGGCGGCATGGCGCTCGCGAACGGCCTCATGGTGCATGGTCCCAGCCAGTGGGCGGCCGCAGTGGTGGACGACCATGGACGCACGATCGTGGCATCCGGCCCGCGGCCGCAACTGGCCGTGGGACCGCTCGGGCGCATCCCGTTCGCGCGCGGGGTGCTGCGCATGGCGGAGATGCTGATGGTGGTCCCTGCAGTACGCACCGGGGTACCCGAGGCGCGCCTCGCGATGGAGGACGCACCCGTGGCGCCGGTAATGGCGGGCTCCATGGCGGCTTCCGCCGCGTCGCGCTACGTGCTGCGCTCAGGACTCGCGCAGGAGGCGGTCGCCGCCGTGCTGGGCCTCGCGCCGTCGCTGCTGATGATGCGGGCGTCTGACGCGTCGACCTGGCACGCGGTGGAGCACAAGACGATCGCGGCCTACGAGCATGGCGGCGAGGCCGGAATCGCCGACAACGCCGCGGAGCCCAAGGAGCACATGCGGTGCGGGAGCAACCTCGTCCTGCCCCTCATGCTCGCCACGGCCGCCGGCAACCTCGCGGTGCGCCGGCTCCCCTCGCGTCGCGCCCGGGTTGCAGGGCGCGCCGTGGCGCTGGCGGCGAGCATCGGCGCAGCCGTCGAGGCATTCGCGTTCGCCGACCGCAACCCGCGCCACCCGGTGTCGCGCGCGATCCACTGGAGCGGACACGCGATCCAGGCCGGGTTCGTCACGCGCGAGCCCGCAGAGCACCAGCTCGCCGTCGGTCGCGCCGCGATGGAGGAGATCCTGCGCGCGGAGGGCGCGGCCAGCGCGGTGGAGGCGCAGGGGTGACCCGACCGGCGCCGGCAGATGCAGCGATGCGCGGCAGGCGCCTGGCGCGCGCGGGAGCCATGGCGGCCGCACTCGGATGCCTCGCCCTCGTCGCTCCGGCCACCGCCCAGGCGCACATCAGCGTGGTCCCCGGCGCCGCGGTGCTCGAGCAGCCCACGGAGTTCGCCATCCAGGTGCCGGCCGAGGACGGTGTGGCCACCACGAGCGTGCGCGTGACATTTCCCTCGCAGGTAAGCGTCTACGCCGTGGCCGACGCGCCCGGGTGGTCGACGCGCATCCTCCGGACGCCCGACGGCCGCCTGCGCGGTGCGGAGTGGACCGGGGGAACGATCCCGCCCGACCAGTACGCCCGCTTCACTGTGCTGGGCACGCCGTTCGAGGCGGGCACGAGCGTGTGGCCCGCGGAGCAGGGTCTCGCGAACGGGAGGGTGAAGCGCTGGACCGGGCCACCCGAGACGGGCGATGAGGCGACCCCGGCGACGGGCCGAGGGACGCCTGGTCCGGCCCCGGCTGTGGTGATCTCGGCCGAGCCGGTCCCGGCTGCAGGTGGCGGGGATGGCGACGGCGCCCTCTGGGCAGCCATCATCGGCATCGCGCTTGGGGCGCTCGCGCTCGTCGGCGTCGGCATGGTGTGGGCGTCGCGGCCGGCGACGCTGCCGCCCGACGGGCCCGACGACGGACCCGGGCGATGACCGACACGTCCGCCCGTCCGCGCCTCGCGCCCTCCACCTTCCAGCTGCCGGTGGAGCGGATGCGGGACGGCTACTACAGCGACGCGTACTTCACGTTCACGCGCGAGGTCCTGGAAAGCGACGATCATCACCCGCGTGTGCTGATGCAGGTCTTCCAGCGCGAGGACGCCGTCCTCGGCGGGGTGGATGAGGCGCTCGCGATCCTCGCGCTCTGCGCGGGCCGACGCGTGGACGGCGAGTGGGTGGATGGCAGCGGGGACATCATCGCCATGGCGCTCCACGACGGTGATGACATCGCACCGTGGGAGACGGTGCTGTCAATAGAGGGCGACTACTCGCTCTTCGCCCACCTCGAGACCCTCATCCTGGGCGCCCTCGGACGCCGCACACTGATCAGCAGGAACGTGCGCGCCGTGGTCGAGGCGGCGCACGGCAAGCCGATCCTCTACTTCCCGGCCCGGTTCGACCACTGGCAGGTGCAGACCGGCGATGGATGGGCGGCTCATGTGGCCGGTGCGATCGGCGTGAGCACCGATGCCCAGGCCTCATGGTGGGGCGGTCGCGGCATGGGGACGGTGCCGCACGGCCTGATCGCCGCCTATGGCGGCGACACCGTGGCGGCGGCGAGGAAGTTCGCCGATCGGTTCGCCGGGGAGCTCAACGTAATCGTGCTCGTGGACTTCGAGAACGATTCGGTGCGCACCGCGCTCGAGGTGGCCGACGCCCTGGGCGATGACCTGTGGGGGGTGCGCCTTGACACCTCGAGCACGATGGTCGACCGAAGCCTGTGGCAGGAGATGGGCCGATTCGACCCCACCGGCGTGGTGCCCGAACTCGTGGTGAAGGTGCGCGAGGCGCTTGATCACGCGGGGCATGGCAGGGTGCGCATCGTGGCCTCGGGGGGATTCGACGCGGCGAAGATCGCGGCGTTCGAGCGCTCGGGCGTGCCCGTGGACGCGTATGGCGTGGGATCGAGCCTGCTGCTGGGCAGCAACGACTTCACGGCCGACGTCGTGCGCGTGGACGGACGGCCGTGCGCCAAGGTGGGCCGTGCCGAGATGCCGAACCCGCGGCTCACCGCCGTGGACCTGTCGGTCCGCTGACTCCACTACCCTGAGGGGGATGCATCTCGGCCTGATCCACCATGTGGGATATGTGGTCGCCGACCTCGATGCGGAGATCCCGGCGTACCGGGACGTCCTCGGCATGGAGGTGGGCGTGCGCGAGGTGATGGCGGATCAGGGGGTCGAGGCCGTGCTCCTGGGGTCAGGACCCTCGTACGTGGAGCTCATCGCACCCATGACGGAGGACACGGGAGTTGCCCGGTTCCTAGCCAAGAAGGGCCCGGGCATGCATCATGTGGCATTCGCCGTGCCCGATCTGCAGTCCACACTGGGTGAACTGCAGGACGGGGGCGTCGAATTGATTGACACCGCGCCACGGCGCGGGCTGGGCGGTCACATGGTGGCCTTCCTGCATCCCCGGTCGACGGGCGGGGTACTCACCGAACTCGTCGAAGACCATTGATTGCCGTGAACACCACGTCGGAGGCCTGACGCGTGAAGATCCGTTACATCGAGCCGAAGCCCCGGGGGGCCACGATCTACGAGATCGCCAACCTCCCCAAGCTGGGCCTGCCCCTGCTCGCGGCGATCGCCCGCAACACCTACGACGACGTGGACCAGCACATCTACTGCGAGCTGATCCGCGGCGTGGAGGTGGACTGGGACGACGTGCTCACCGCCGATCTGGTGTGCATCTCCACCACCACCAACACCACCCTCGAGGGCTACCGCTACGCCGACCGTTGCCGTGCCGCCGGCATCCCCGTGCTGTTCGGCGGCTCGCACGTGACCTTCATGTCGCACGAGGCCCTGCAGCACGCCGACTACGTGATCCGTCGCGAGGGCCACGTGGGCTTCGCGCAGTTCATGGAGTGGTTCCGCGGTGACCGCGACCCTGCCGGCCTGCACGAGATCATGGGCCTGTCGTTCATCGAGAACGGCCAGCAGGTGGACAACCCCGAGGCGCCGATGGCATCGGGCGAGGACCTCGACAACCTGCCCTTCCCCGCGCTCGACCTGCTCGAGGGCCACGAGCGGATGGTGACCCACCCGATCATGATGAAGTGGGGCTGCCCCTACGACTGCTCGTTCTGCAGCGTCATCAAGATGTTCGGGCGCAAGCTGCGCACCCGCTCGGTGGACAACATGATGGAGGAGCTGCGCGGGGTCGACCCCGAGCGTGTCTTCTTCTACGACGACATCTTCATCGTCGACAAGAAGCAGTCGAAGGCGCTCTTCCGCGCGATGATCGACGAGGGCATCACGCCCCAGTGGACCGCGCAGATCCGCGCTGACTCCATCTACAAGAGCAAGCAGACCCTCGAGCCCGACCACGAGCTGCTGTCGCTCATGCGCGACTCCTGTTGCTACATGGTGTACATCGGCTTCGAGAGCATCACGCAGGAGGGCCTCGACGCCTACAACAAGAAGCAGACCGTCGAGCACATCACCACCTCGATCAAGCTGCTCCACGACTACGGCATCCGCGTGCACGGGATGTTCGTGGTGGGCGCCGACACCGACACGCCCGAGACCGTGCGCGCCACGGTGGACTTCGCCATCGAGCACGGTGTCGACACCCTGCAGATGATGATGCTCACCACGCTGCCGGGCACGGCGTTCGACGCCCAGATGCGCGCCGAGGGCCGGGTGCTCACCGACGACTACTCGCTGTACGACGGGCACCACTGCATCATCCAGCCGAAGCTCATGACGCCCTACCAGCTCCAGATGGAGACCTGGAAGAACATGCTGCGCTTCTACTCCAAGAAGACGCCGTGGGAGCTCGGCAAGAAGGAGATCCGCGCCAACCTGTGGCAGTTCCTGCGCCTCCTCACCGAGGTGAAGTTCATGAAGAACCTGCCCAAGGCGATCCGGCTCTGGCTCACCAATCGCCCGTCGGAGAGCTTCAAGCTCATCCGCACCACCATCTCGCGTCGCGGCATGCGCACGATCTACGAGACCCTCGGCGTGGCGATCTTCCGTGCCTACGGCCGCAAGCAGCTGCTGAAGTTCACGGACCAGCCCGAGTCGATGGTGCACCTCGACGAGATCCGCCGCCTGCCGGCATGGACTCCCCCCGCGGAGTCCGAGCCCCAGGGGCAGGAGTCGCCGTCGCTCAAGGTCCTTTCGTGAGCCGACGCATCGAGCTGGGCCTCGAGGGCGGCGGCGTCCTCCTCCTCACCGTGGAGGATGACTCAGTCGCCGCCCTCCGGGGCGCCCTCGGTGGCGCAGGTTTCCACGAGGTGACCTCCGAGGAGGGCGACAACGCCATCGACCTCGGCAAGGTGACGTACATGCGGGTGCTCCCGGGCGACGCCGGCGGCCGCATCGGGTTCGGCGGGGCCTGATCTGCAACTCGGGCTCGTAGGCCTCACCAACTCCGGCAAGACCGCCCTCTTCAACCTCGTCACCGGGGGGAGCGCGGAGGTCGCGCCCTACCCCTTCACCACGCGCGAGCCCAACGTGGGCGTGGCCAGCGTGCCCGACCCGCGCATCGACGCCATCGCCGACGTGCAGGACATCCCCAACCGGGTGCAGGCGCAGGTGGAGGTGGTGGACATCGCGGGGCTCAGCGAGGGCGCCGGACAGGGCGAGGGGCTGGGTGGCGCTGCGCTGGGGCGCATCCGCGAACTGGAGGCGACCGTGCACGTGCTGCGCGGCTTCGCCAACGCCGAGGTGCCGCACCCTCTCGAGCGCGAGGTGGATCCCCTCGCCGACGCCAGGGCGGTGGACGACGAGCTGATCCTCGCCGACGCCGGACAGGTGGAGCGGCGCATGGAAAAGGTGCAGAAGGGCGTGCGCGCCGGCGACGCTGACGCCAAGGCCGAGGCCGCGGCGCTCGACGCCATCACGGCGCAACTGGGGAACGGCCTGCCCGTGCGCACAATGGACGATGCCGGCGTGTGCGCCGTCGGCGACGGAATGGGACTGCTTACCGCGAAGCCGGTGCTCTATCTGGTGAACACCGACGATCCGGGCGATGCGCCCGCCGACGTCGCGGCCTACGCGGCCGAGCAGGGTGCTCAGGCCCTGGCGCTGCCGGTGGGCGTAGAGCTGGAGCTCGCCCAGATGGATCCCGAGGAGGCCGCGGAGTTCGCCGAGGAGATGGGCCTTGGCACCACGCGCGGCGCCGACGCGGTGATCCAGGCCGGCTACCGCCTGCTCGACCTCATCACGTTCTTCACCGGATCGGGCCCGCCCGAGGCCCGCGCCTGGCCCATCCCGCGCGGCACCCCGGCCGACAAGGCCGCCGGCAAGATCCACAGCGACATGGAGCGCGGGTTCATCAGGGCCGAGGTGGTGCCCTGGGACAAGCTGGTGGAGTGCGGATCGTTCTCGAAGGCCCGCGACGTGGCGCTGGCCCGCATGGAGGGCAAGGACTACATCGTGCAGGAAGGCGATGTGATGCAGATCCGCTTCAACGTGTAGGCGCACGCCGGTGCGCATCCGCGAAATGACCCCGACGGACCTTCGGACGGTCCTCGGGTGGGCGCGCGACGAGGGCTGGAACCCCGGCGATGGCGATGACGCCTTCTACCTGCCCGCCGACCCGGCCGGGTTCTTCGTGGCCGAAAGCGACGGCGAGCTGCTGGGCAGCATCGGGATGCCCCGCTTCGGCGACGACTATGCCTTCGCAGGGCTGTACATCGTCGTGCCGCGCCTCCGCGGCGGCGCGGTGGGCGCCCCTCTGGCACGGCACGCGCTCGAGTACGCGGGCGACCGCATCATCGGCACCGATGGGGTG
>JAPOLI010000034.1 GCA_029977205.1 bacterium | reverse complement strand
TACCGATGCCATCGTGGGCGTGCTACGTCGTGGGGTTCGTCCTGCTGGTACCTGCGGTGGTGGTGTACCGGCAGAGCTACGCCTACTACGCGTTCTTTGAGGCTGCGGCTGTGGTGCTGCTGGTGTCGGCCGGCAATGACGTCGCCGGCACCGGCGAGGCACGGGCGATCGCGTCGCTGATCGCCGTGGGGATCATCGGGGTCGCGGCGTCGCTGGTCGCTTGGGGGACCCGGGGGACGGTGCGGGATTCTGTGCCCGCCCCGGTGCTCGACCCCTAGTTCGTCACTTGCGAGCCGTGCACCGCGCGCAGTATCCGTGCAGCGTGATGTCGTGGGCGTCGACCTCGAAGGCGAGGCGATCCGCCATCTGATGAAGCGCCGACTCCAGGGCGTCGTCCTCTATTGCCGTGACGGCGCCGCAGCCCCGGCATACCGCGTGATGATGGTGGTCCCCATCCGCACGGGCTGGTTCGTACCGGGCCACCTGCCCTCCGAGATCCACCCGGTGCACGAGGTGGAGGTCGGTAAGCGTGTCGAGCGCCCGGTAGACGCTGGCCATGCCCGGGGTGGAGCCCGGTGCAGCCACGAGCGCGTCGCGGATCTCCTGGGCGGTCAGGCAGCAGTCCTGCTGCGCCAGGAGGTCGACGACAGCCTTGCGCGCGCCGCCCGCACGCAATCCGGCCGCGCTGATCGCGGCTTCGGCGTGGCGCGCCCACTCGGCGCGTTCCGACTGCGTGGTCACAGAGCGCATGTTCGCAGGCCGGGGCGACGGCGGGCCGGGTTACGATGGGGTTGGTGAATTCCATCAGCGTCGTCGGTGCCCGGGAGCACAACCTCAAGGACATCAGCGTCGATATCCCGCGCGACCGGCTCGTGGTGATTACGGGCCTGTCCGGGTCGGGAAAGTCGAGCCTG
The DNA here is from genome assembly GCA_029977205.1 of bacterium. Taxonomy (GTDB): domain Bacteria; phylum Actinomycetota; class Thermoleophilia; order Miltoncostaeales; family Miltoncostaeaceae; genus SYFI01. The sequence goes on along the minus strand of JAPOLI010000034.1, from coordinate 14,697 downwards.
GCCTTCGACACGCTGTACGCCGAGGGCCAGCGGCGCTACGTCGAGAGCCTGTCGGCCTACGCGCGGCAGTTCCTCGGCCAGATGGACAAGCCCGATGTGGACGACATCGACGGGCTGTCGCCCGCGATCTCGATCGACCAGAAGACGACAAGCCGCAATCCGCGCTCCACCGTGGCCACTGTCACGGAGGTGTACGACTACCTGCGCGTGCTGTATGCACGCATCGGCACCCCGCACTGCCCGGTGTGCGGCGTGCAGATCGCTGGGCAGAGCGTGGAGCAGATCGCCGACCGCGTGCTCGCGCTGCCCGAGGGGACGCGCTTCATGGTGATGGCACCGGTCGTGCGTGATCGCAAGGGCGAGCACCGGGACGTGCTTGACCACATCCGCGACGAGGGATTCGCCCGCGTGGCGGTTGATGGCGAGGTCGTTGGAATCGATGACGTGCCCGCCCTCGAGAAGAACAAGCGCCACACGATCGAGGTGGTGGTCGATCGGCTCGTGATGAGGAGCGACCTCCGCCGCCGTCTCACCGAGAGCCTCGAGACCGCCGCCCGGCTCGGCGACGGCCTCGTGGGCATCACCGAGGTGGACGGCGAGGAGCGCACCTGGACCTACTCGGAGAAGCTCGCCTGCCCGGAGCACGGGGCGTCCCTGCCCGAGCTCGCGCCGCGCATCTTCTCGTTCAACGCACCGCAGGGGGCATGCGAGGAATGCACCGGCCTCGGCTTCATGCCCGAGGTGGACCCCGAGCTCGTCATCGACCCGGAGCGCACCCTGGCCGGTGGGGCCATCCTCCCCTGGGCCGATCGCACCACCGACTTCTACGACCTGCTCCTGCGGTCGGCGTGCACGCACTGGGATATCCCGATGGACGTCCCATGGAAGGACCTGCCCGAGGAGGACCGTGACGTGCTGCTGCTCGGGCCGGACCGCGTGGAGCGGCTCGACCTGGGCACGAGGCGCAGGCGCGGGTACTCGACCACCGCGCGGTTCGAGGGCGTGATCCCCCAGATGCGGCGGCGCTATGCCACGAGCGGATCGAACCTGGTGCGTGAGCGCATCGAGCAGTACATGTCGCCCAACGCGTGCGCGTCATGCGGTGGGGCGAGGCTGCGTCCCGAAGTGCTCGCCGTCACCGTGGGCGGGGCCTCCATCCACGCGCTCACGGACCTGTCCATCGAGGACGCCCTGGCATTCCTTGAGTCGGTGGAGCTCACCGAGACCGAGGCGTTCATCGCGCAGCGGGCGGTGGCCGAGATCTGCGCGCGGCTCACGTTCCTGGTGGACGTCGGCGTGGGGTACCTCAACCTTTCGCGTGCGGCGGGTACGCTGTCGGGCGGAGAGGCGCAGCGCATCCGGCTGGCCACCCAGATCGGTGCCGGCCTGATGGGCGTGCTCTACATCCTCGACGAGCCGTCGATCGGGTTGCACCAGCGCGACAACCGGCGCCTCATCAGCACCCTCGAGCGCCTGCGCGACATCGGCAACACCGTGCTGGTGGTGGAGCACGACGAGGACATGATGCGCTCATCGGATCACCTCATCGACATGGGGCCGGGCGCCGGCGAGCACGGGGGCCGTGTGGTGGCCGCGGGCACGGCGGCCGAGGTGGAGGCCACCACCGAGTCGGTGACCGGCGCGTACCTGTCCGGGGCACGGTCCATCCCGATCCCGACGAGCCGCCGCGAGCCGCAGGGCTGGCTCACGGTCGAGGGCGCGCGGGAGAACAACCTGCAGGACATCGACGTGCCGGTGCCGGTGGGTGTCCTGACGTGCGTCACCGGGGTGTCCGGGTCGGGGAAGAGCACCCTGGTGAACGAGATCATCCTGAAGGCGATGGCCGGGCGGCTGAACCGGAAGCCCCTGCGCCCGGGGCGCCACCGCCGAATCGAGGGGATGGAGCAGTTCGACAAGGTGATCGCGATCGACCAGTCGCCCATCGGGCGCACACCGCGGTCGAACCCGGCCACCTATACGGGCCTGTTCGACCACGTGCGCGAGCTCTTCGCGATGACGCCCGATTCCCGCGCGCGCGGGTGGGCGCCGGGGCGATTCTCGTTCAACGTCAAGGGCGGCCGTTGCGAGGCCTGCAAGGGTGACGGCACGATCACGATCGAGATGCACTTCCTGCCGGATGTGTACGTGCCGTGCGAGGTGTGCGGGGGCAAGCGCTACAACCGGGAGACGCTCGACGTCTTCTACAAGGGCAAGACGATCCACGACGTGCTTGAGATGAGCGTGGAGGAGGCCGTGGAGTTCTTCGCGCCCGTCGAACGCGTGCGCCGCCGGCTCCAGACGCTGCACGACGTGGGCCTCGACTACATCCGCCTGGGCCAGCCAGCCACCACGCTCTCAGGCGGCGAGGCCCAGCGCGTGAAGCTCGCGACCGAGTTGGCAAAGGTCGCGACGGGCCGAACCCTGTACGTGCTCGACGAGCCCACCACCGGCCTGCACTTCGCCGACATCGAGAAGCTGCTCGAGGTGCTGCAGCGCCTCGTCGATACCGGGAACACCGTCCTGGTGATCGAGCACAACCTCGACGTCATCCGCGCGGCGGACTGGATCGTGGATCTGGGGCCCGAGGGCGGCGCGGCCGGCGGTCAGGTGGTCGCAACGGGCACACCCGAGCAGGTCGCCGCCGTCCAGGGGTCGCACACCGGGCAGTTCCTGGCGACGGTCCTCGCCCCTGCAAAGCCGACGCGCGCACGCCGCACCAGGGCAAAGCCAAAGGCGAAGGCGGCGGCGTGACCGACGACGAGCTGGAGCGCCTGCTCGACCTGCTCAGGGTGCCCAGCATCAGCGCAGACCCTGCCCACGAGGGGGATATGCTCCGCGCCGCCGAGATGGTGGCCGATGAAGTGCGCCGGGCCGGGGGCACGGCTGCGGTAGTGAGCACCTCGGGCCACCCCCTCGTGGTCGGGGAGGTGCCACCGAGCGACGAGGCCTCTGATGCGCCGGTGGTGACCATCTACGGGCATTACGACGTGCAGCCGCCGGGCGACCTGGCGCTGTGGACAAGCCCGCCGTTCGCGCCGGAGGTTCGCGACGGCATCGTGTACGCCCGTGGTGCGACGGACGACAAGGGCAACATGTTCATGCTGCTGGTCGCGCTGCAGCGGCTGCGGGCCGAGGGGCGGCTCGGGGTGCGGGCGCGCATCCTCATCGACGGCGAAGAGGAGAGCGGCGGTCACTCGGCGGTGGATGCCATCGCGGCGGAGGAACACCCGGCGCGCGCCGCGGTGATCTTCGACTCGCCGATGATCGCCCCCGGTCGACCGGCGGTATGCACGGGGCTTCGGGGCCTGGCGTACTTCCGGGTGACGGTGCGTGGGGGCGATGCCGATCTGCACTCGGGGATGTACGGAGGCGCCGCGCTCAACGCGATCCACGCGCTCATGCAGGTTCTCGACGCCGTGGTGATGCGCGACGGGCGCGTGGCATCCCCGCTGCTCGAGGGATCACCCGAGCCCTCGCAGGCCGAGGTGGATGCCTGGGCCACGCTGCCCGGCGGTGCCGAGGAGCTGGCACAGGCCGGCGGTCGGCCGCTGGACGCCCTCGCCGTGGAGGAATTTCGTCGGCGCACGACGATGCTCCCGTCGGTGGACGTGCACGGCATCCGTGCGGGTAACCCCGGGCTCGTCGCGACGGTCATCCCGGCGGTGGCCGAGGCGACGGTGTCGTGCCGCGTGCCTCCCGGGGCCGACGCCGACTCCCTGGCCACGACGATGCGGACGCTCATGGAGGCGGCGTGCCCGGCGGGGGCGGAACTCGACATCGAGGGCCTCGGCGTGGCCGGGTCCAGTCGCCTCGATCCTGCCGACCCGGTGCTCGCCGCGGCGATGCGGGGCATCACCGACGCCACGGGGCTCCCCGTGACCCCGCTGGGCATCGGCGGGAGCATTCCGGTCGTTGCGGCAATGGTCGATCGCGGAACATCGGTTGTGCTCAGCGGGTTCGGGCTCCCCGACGACGGCCTGCATGCGCCCGACGAGCACATGCGCCTTGAGAACCTTGATCTCGGCGTGCGTGGGGCGATCGGAATCCTCGGAGCCCTCGCCGAGGTCACGTGACAGGCGGCCCAACCGGGTCGCACGCCGCCTGACAGGCGGCAAATCGCATGTAGCCTGCCCCGGCCAGCGATTCGACGAGGGAGTTCTGATGGCGAAGCTGTGGGGTGGGGAGACCGACAAGGCGGTCGACAACTTCCCGATCTCCGGGGAGACGATCCCCCTTCCGGTTATCCACTGGCTGGGCCGGATCAAGGCCGGCGCGGCTCGGGCGAACGCCCAGCTGGGCCTGCTGGACAAGGGCGTTGCCACCGCAATCGCCGAGGCCGGAATGGGTGTGGCACGCGGCGAGTTTGATGACCAGTTCCCGGTGGATGTGTTCCAGACCGGCTCCGGGACCTCGAGCAACATGAACACGAACGAGGTCATCGCCAAGGTGGCCTCGCGCGAGATCAAGGGCGTCACCGTCCACGCCAACGACCACGTCAACATGGGGCAGAGCTCCAACGACGTGTTCCCGTCGGCCGTGCACCTGGCGGCGCTCGACGAGATCACCCACAAGCTGCTTCCCGCCCTCGAGGCGCTCGAGAAGTCGTTCGCCGCCAAAGCCAAGGAGTTCGGCGGGCTGGTGAAGGCCGGCCGCACGCACCTCATGGACGCCGTGCCCGTGACCCTGGGCCAGGAGTTCGCGGGTTACGCGGCCCAGGTGCGCCTGGGCACCCAGCGCGTGAAGGCCACCCTGCCGCGCCTCGGCATGATCCCGCTCGGCGGCACCGCCACGGGCACCGGTCTCAACACGCACCCGAAGTTCGCGAAGATGGTGCGCGACATCATGGCCAAGGAGACCAACCTGAAGATCTCCGCCCCGGCTGACCCGTTCGAGGCTCAGGCCAACCGCGATGGCCTGGTCGAGGCCTCGGCCGCCCTCAAGATGGTGGCCGTATCGCTCACGAAGATCGCAAACGACCTGGCGTGGATGGGCTCCGGCCCGCGCTGCGGCCTGGGCGAGATCTTCCTGCCGGAGCTGCAGAAGGGCTCGTCGATCATGCCGGGCAAGGTGAACCCGGTCATTCCCGAGGTCGTCATGCAGGTGGGCGCCCAGGTGATCGGTAACGACACCGCCATCACGGTGGCGGGCACGCAGGGGAACTTCGAGCTCAACGTGCGCATCCCGCTCATGGCTCGCAACCTGCTGCAGTCGGTGGCGCTGCTCACCAGCACGGCCACGGTGTTCCGCACGAAGTGCGTGGACGGCATTGAGCCGAACCTCGACGGCCTGCTTGGGCACGCCGAGGGCACCCTTGCCGCCGCCACGGCCCTCAACCCCTACATCGGTTACGACCTGGCCACCGACATCGTCAAAGAGGCCACCACGAGCGGGCGTCCGCTGCGTGAGGTGGCGCGCGAGAAGGGCGTGGACGAGGCCACCCTCAACAAGGCGCTGAACCTCAAGAAGATGGCAAAGGGCGGCTTGATCTAGCCACCCCGGTGACAGGCACCCTGTCCACAGCCCCCGGATTCCCTTAAGCGCGGGGGATTCAGGAGTTGGGGGGCCTGATTGTTACGGGTTGCGCGCGGGAGTGCGTCCGGGGGCCGGCGACGATGCCGTTGCGCGCACCTCGGCCGCGAACTCGGCCGCGGCGCCCATGATGATGTCGCGCACGTTTGCGCGCGGGGCAACGAATGCGGGTGGCTCGGGGAGCAGCCCGATCAGGTCGGTGCTCACCAGCACCTGGCCGTCGCAGTCAATACCCGCGGCAATGCCGATGGTCGGAGTGCCAACCGCGTCGGTGATACGACGCGCGGCATCGGCGTCAACGCACTCGATCACGATCGCGAAGCATCCGGCGCGGTCGAGCGCGATGGCCTCCGCCACCAGGCGGTCGGCGTCCTGCGTCGTCTTGCCGTGCTTGCGGTAGCCGCCCTCAGCCGTCTGCGGCAGCAGGCCGACATGGCCCATCACCGGGATCCCCGCATCGATGATCGCCTCCACCTGCGGGATCAGCGCCCCCTCGAGCTTCACCGAGTGGGCCCCTGCCGACACCAGCCTCATCGCGCTTGCCACGGCTTGGCCCGGAGCGGCATATGAGCCTGCCGGCATGTCGCCGGTGATGTGCGTGCGCGTGGCACCATTCGCCACGGCGCGCACGTGATGCTCCATCATGTCGAGCGTCACCGCGCGCGTGGAGTCGTACCCCAACTCCACCTCGCCGAGGCTGTCGCCCACGAGGATGATGTCGAGCCCCACCTGATCGAGCGCCAGCGCCATCGGATAGTCGTAGGCCGTGAGCATCGCCAGGCGCCGCTGACCCTTGAGGCCGCGGATGTCGGCGGGGGAGAGGATCAGTCGACCTCCCACATGACGGGCACCATGTCCTCGACGAAGTCGGTGACCTCGTTGGCCTTGTTGACGTGCACGACAGTTGGCTCGTGGCCGTCGAGCAGCTCATGCTCCTCGTACTCGGCGTAGCTCAGGATGATGACGAGGTCTCCCGGGTGTGCGAGCCGCGCAGCAGCCCCGTTGAGGCAGATGTCGCCCCGGCCCCGTGGGCCGTTGATGGCGTAGGTCTCGAACCGCGCGCCGGTATTGATGTTGAGGACGCTGACCTTCTCGTACTCGCGGATATCCGCGAGGTCGAGGAGGTCGCGGTCCACGGTGATCGAGCCGACGTAGTTGAGGTTCGCGTCGGTCACCGTCGCGCGGTGGATCTTGCTCTTCAGCATCGTGCGTGCTCGGGGCACGGTGGTCCTCCGTGTGGTGGGTACGGGTATCTCTGCGTTATCGATCAGGCGCGCGGGGCCAACCTGCGCGGCGACGCACAGGAGGGCGGGTGCCTCCAGGCGCTCCAGCCTCGCGAAGGTGTCCGGGTGGACGACCGCCGCGTACTCCGGCTCGCATCGGGGCTCGGCCGCCATGATGGCCAGCGCGGCCTGCTCGATGCGAGCGGCGTCCTGCTCGCCCTCCTCGGCCAGTGCTGATGCCGCTGAAAGCGCCCGCGACAGCACCACGGCTGCGGCGCGGTCGTCGGCGTCGAGGTAGGCGTTGCGACTGCTCATCGCCAGTCCATCGTCCTCGCGGACGATGGGAGCGACGATCATCTCGATGTCATCGAGATGCAGGTCGCCCATCAGCCGACGGATCACGGCGACCTGCTGGGCGTCTTTCTGGCCGAACACCACGCGGTCGGGGCGCACGGCGGTAAGGAGCTTCGCGACCACGGTGGCCACGCCGGCGAAGTGGTGCGGGCGGCTCGCGCCCTCGAGCACCTCCGACGGGCCCCCGACGGTGATCTCCATCGCGTAGCCGTCGGGGTAGACGTCCTCGACCGACGGGGCCCACACGAGGTCGACGCCGGCGCTGGCGGCGAGGAGCAGGTCGCGCTCCTCATCGCGCGGGTATGCGGCGAGATCCTCCGTCGGGGCGAACTGGGTGGGGTTCACGAACAGCGACACCACCACGGCGCCTCCATCGTCCGCACCGCGGCGCATGAGGGAGAGGTGCCCGTCGTGGAATGCGCCCATGGTCGGCACGAGCGTCACCGGGCCCCGCTCGGCGCGCAGCGCCTCGACGGCGGCGCGCAGTTCGGGCACCGTGCGGACCACGTCGGGGCGCGGCCGGGAATCGTGGGATGGCAACTGGGTGTTGGTCATGAATGACTGGCGCAGCGCGACGCGCCCGCACGAGACGACGGGCACCGCCGAACCGGACTCGCTCCAGTCCCCGAGGCGGGGTACCGGGCTTGGCGCCGAATTCAGTTGTCCCAATCTAGCCCGTGCGGCACCGGTGTAACAAGGCCCTGCGGCGGGCGTTCCGGGCGTCCGGGCTCGCTTATAGCGTGGGGTGTTGATGAGCGACGCAGCGGTCCGCGCCCAGGCGCTGGAGAGGCTCGCCGAGCACCTGCGCGGGTGCACGCGATGCCCCCTGTCTGAGGGGCGCACCACGGTCGTCGTGGGGGCCGGCGATCCGGACGCAGACCTTCTTTTCGTGGGCGAAGCACCCGGGGCCAACGAGGACCGCACGGGACTGCCGTTTGTCGGGCAGGCCGGCAAGTTGCTCGACCAGTTGCTGGATGGCATCGGACTGTCGCGTGAGCAGGTATTCATCGCGAACGTCCTCAAGTGCCGTCCTCCGGGAAATCGTGACCCGCGCCCCGACGAGATCGACTCCTGCCGCGGGTACCTCGAGGAGCAGGTGGGGCTCATCCGCCCGCGGGTGGTCTGCACGCTCGGCAACTTCGCCACCAAGCTGCTCTCGGGACGGCCCGACGGCATCAGCACGGTTCACGGACACCCTCTGCCCATCGAGTTCGGAGGGGTTCCCGTCATCCTGTACCCCGTGTTCCACCCCGCGGCTGCCCTCTACACCCGCGCGATGCTGGGAAGCCTCGAGGAGGACTTCGCACGCCTTCCGGACCTCGTTGCTGGCGCGACGCCCGGCGATGGGGGCCCGCCTGCGCCGGAAGGGTCCGGCGCGGGGCCGGCCTCCGATCGGGCGCCCCGGGCGAGTTCGGCGGACCTGCCCGCTACCGAGCAGCTCGGGCTCTTCTGATGCCCGCGGAGTTCGTGAGCGATGGACCCGGCCAGACAGAGGATGTCGGCGCGGGCCTCGCGGGGCTCCTTGCACCCGGTGATGTCGTGATCCTGCGTGGTGACCTCGGGGCGGGGAAGACCACCCTCGTGCGCGCCGCCGCCCGCGCCCTCGGAGTGGAGGGGCCCGTGACCAGCCCCACCTTCGCGATCGCCAATGCGTACGCAGGGCGCATCCCCGTGGCGCATCTCGACGCCTGGCGCCTTGGCGACCCCGACGACGAGGAACTCGGCCTCGCGCTTGAGTCGGTGGGAGCCGACTCAGTGGCCTTCGTCGAGTGGCCCGATGCGGTGCTGCACGGGCTCCCGCATCCTCGCGTGCGTGTGGACATCGCCCACGGGGGAGGCGACAGGCGGGTGTTACGGTTGGACGGCGCCGATCCCGGTACCGATGCATCGCTCGAGGCCCTTTGTGACGACCTTCGCGCTCGACACAGCAACGCCTGATCCGGCCCTGGCCATCGTCGATGGCGATGTCGTCGTGGCCGAGTCGTGGCTGGGCCGCATACCCGGGGGCGGTCGCCGCGTGATGGAGGCTGCGCACGACCTCTTCTCGTCGTCCGGCGTGGGTCCATCCGATCTCGGCGAGATCGTGGTGGGCGTCGGCCCTGGGGGCTTCACGGGGATCCGCATCGGCATCGCCACTGCCCTCGGGCTCGGTCAGGCCCTGGATATCCCGGTGCACGGCGCGTCCACCCTCGAGGCCCTGGCGCTTGGCATCGCGGCATCAGGAATCTCCCCGCCGGCCGCAGGTCCCGAGATGACAACCGTGCCGGTGATCGATGCCCGTCGGGGGCAGGTATTCGCCGCCGCGTATCGCGTCGATGCAGCCGGCGCCATGGACGAGGTGATTGCGCCTGCGGCGTGGGAGCCCTCGGACCTCGCCGCGGCGATTGCCGGGCTCGGTCCCTGCCTCGTGGCAGGCGACGGCGCGGACATCGTCCCGCTGCCCGATTCCGCCGAGCGCGCGGCCGGCGCCGCGGCCGACCGCATCTCCCCGGTGCTGCTCGTGCGCCGGGTGAGGGTCGGTGCCGGTCGCCCGGTGGCCCCTGAGTACCTGCGCCTGCCCGACGCCGAGGAGAACCGCCTGCGCCGCCTGCGCGAGGAGGCGCGCGCATGAGCCCGCGCCAGGCGAAGGCGCCGCGCCGACCCGTTGTGAAGCCGCCCGTGGTGCGCCGTGCGCTGCCCGAAGACATCACGGAGATCCTCGGCATCGACGCGCGCAGCAACCCCGTGCCGTGGTCGCGCCAGCTCTTCGCGAAGGAACTCGAGCGCCGCGAGGGCGCAATGCTCGTCGCTGTCGAGGCGGACCAGGTGATCGGCTTCATCGCCTGCGCGGGTCAGGGAGATTCCTGGCACATCCTCAACGTCACCGTCGATCCCGAGCACCGGCGTCGGGGCATTGGTGGCCTGCTGGTGGACGGCGTCGTCGCGGCCCTCGATGGCAGGCCGTACGACCGCTACACCCTCGAGGTTCGGGTGTCGAATGATGCCGCCATACGCCTCTACCGCACCCGGGGCTTCGTCGACTGCGGCGTGCGCCCCCGCTACTACTCCGACAACCAGGAGGACGCGCTCATCATGTGGCGCGAGCCCGAGGGCGGCGACGCCTGATGGCAGACCTCGTGCTCGCCATCGAGACGTCCTGCGATGAGACCGCCGCCGCTGTGGTGGACGGTCGGCGCATCGCATCGAACGTGGTGGCCTCCCAGGCCGAACTGCATTCGGTGTACGGGGGCGTGGTGCCCGAGGTCGCCGCCCGCCACCACCTCACCACCGTCAACGCCGTGGTGGACCGCGCTCTCGAGGACGCCGGTGTGCGCCTTGGCGATGTCGATCGCATCGCCGTCACCCAGCGCCCGGGCCTGATCGGTGCCCTGCTCGTGGGGGTGGCCACTGCCAAAGCGCTTGCCTACGCCACGGGAACCCCGCTCGTGATGGTCGACCACCTGCACGGGCACGTGGCTGCCTGCTGGCTCGAGCCCGTCGCCCTCGATCCGCCGTTCGTGGCCCTCACGGCCTCAGGAGGCCATACGCGCCTTGATCTGGTCGAGGACTACGCCACGCCCGAGTTGCTGGGGCAGACGCTGGACGACGCCGCCGGTGAGGCGATTGACAAGGGCGCGCGCCTGCTTGGCATCCCATATCCGGGCGGCCCGGGGCTCGAGGCCCTTGCGCGCGACGGCGACCCGACCGCATTCGACTTCCCCGTGGGCCTGAGGTCGCGCGGGCCCGATCAGCTCGACTTCTCCTACGCCGGCGTCAAGACCGCGCTCCTGTATGCCACCCGTGACCTCGGGGAATCCGGCGTGCACAACTCCCGCGCAGACCTCGCGGCCTCCTACCAGGAGGCCATCATGCGCCCGCTCGTCGACCGGCTCATGCTCGCGGCCGACGTGCACGGCGCACCTGCCGTGTCGATCGGTGGCGGCGTGGCGGCCAACGGGCGCCTGCGTGAGCTGGTGCAAGATGCCGCTCGCGCCCGTGGCCTGCGCGTGGCGATCCCCGACCGCACGCTGTGCACCGACAATGCCGCGATGATCGGCGCGGCAGCCGCCTTCACCCCGGCGATTCCCTGGCCTGACTACGTGGGCGAGGACGCCATCGCCACCGCCCCGCCCGGGGGGATCGCCGCATGAGGCGCGTGCACGCGGGCATCGCACTCGCGGCCACGGCCGCCATCGCCGCCCCGGCGTTCGTGCTCGCGCAGCAGGGCGGTTCCGCCGATGGCGCACTGGTCGCCGCTGCTGGCTGGCGGGATGTCCTGGGCGGCCAGCGCGCCCCACAGGTGCCGCCGGCAGGAGAGACCGAATCGGCGATCATCCTCCTGGACGGGCCGGGCCTCGCGGACGTGCCCACGGCCGAGCGCCCCGCTGCGCTTTCCGCCATGCAGGGGGCGCAGTTGGCCGTGGAGGGCTCGCTTCAGGGCATGGGTGGCGTGGTCACGCACCGCTATCGCACCCTTGTCAACGGGCTTGCGGTGCGCCTCCCCTCGGGTCGGCTCAGCACGGCCGCGGAGATCCCCGGCATCCAGGCCGTGGTGCCGGTGCTCTACATGGCACCGGCCCAGACGGGGTCTGGCCAGCCGCTGCCCACCGCGCCCGATGCATCCGCGCCCACCACCACGCCGCTGCCGGATGCCACGACCACCACCACTACGCCCGCGCCCACCCCGGACGCGAAACCAGCGCCCCCACCCGCAGCGCCCGCCCAAGCGCCGTCGGCCCCGGCGTCCGCACCCCGCCACATCGCCCTCGTCGACACCGCGGTCGACGCATCGCATCCATGGCTCGGCGGCGGCATCGGCCCCGCCAACATGATCATCGCGGGCGCCGATCTGGTGGACGGTGACGCCGACCCATCCCCCGATCCCGCCGATCTCGACGGCGAGAGCCATGGCACGCAGATGGCATCGATCATCCTGCGCTCGCCTGCGCTCGCCGGGCTCCCGCCCGCAGTGGTGCCCCGCATGCTCGTGTACCGGGTGACGGCGCGCGAGAAGATCGACGATCGCGTGCAGACCCTCGCGCGTACGGATCGGGTTCTCGCTGCCCTCGACATGGCCATGGATCCGAATCGCGACGGGTCGCCTGAGGATGCCGCCGATGTGGTGGTCCTCGGGTTGGCCCGTGGCTTTGGCGCGGGAGGCGTGGATCCGGTCGCCCGGGCGCTTCGGGCGGCGGATCGCGCCGGGGCCGTGCTGGTCGTTCCTGCGGGCAACGACGGTCCCACCGGCACGATGCCCGGAACCCTCGGCAATGTCGCCGCCCTCACGGATGCCCTGACGGTGGGCGGGCTGGCCGGTGGCACCGCCCCACGCACCGCCGATCTGTCGATGAGCGTCGGCGCCGCCGGGGCCAGCATGGGCCCGCTGCCCCTCATGGGGGCCGACCCGTCGAACGCCCTGCAGGCCGGGCTGCGCCTTGTCCCTTCCACCGGCGACACGGGGGTGGGGGCCGGCACCGACATGCGTGACTTCGCAGGAGAGGGCGGTCGCAGCAGGGTTGCCGGGGCGGTCGCCATGGTCACCCGCAGCGGCGCCCCCATCGCTGAGGTGGCCCGCCGCGCGGCCGGTGCCGGAGCGCTGGCGCTCGTGGTGTGGGACGACGACGGCACGGGGGCGTTCCCGGGAATCGTGGGCGGTGCGGATGTGCCTATCCCGATCATCGGGCTCGGTCCGCGCCAGGGCAGGGCCGTGATGGACATGCTCGCCCGCGACCCCGGGGCCACGGTGAGCGTGGTGTCGCGTCAGGACCAGGGCGCGTCCGCGGCCGTCGCCTCGTTCTCCTCGCGTGGTCCCACCGCGGATGGCCGCGTGAAGCCGGACCTCGTGGCTCCGGCGGTTGCCGTGCAGGCCGCATATCCCGGCAGGGATTCCGCCGGTGCACCCCGCCAGGCCCCGCTCAGCGGCACCTCGGCGGCGGCCGCATCGGTGGCAGCCACCGCCCTTCGCCTGCGCGTGGACCACCCCACGTGGCGCCCCGGGGACATCCGTAGCGTGCTGGTGCAATCATCCGGGCCCGTCGCGGTGGCCGCCCTCGCCGACGCCGGAGCCGGCAGTGCACCCGCCCCGGCCTCGATCGCCACGCGGGCACTCCCCGGCATCGCGATAGATCCGCCCATCCTGAGCGGCGTGCGTCGTCGCGACGATGACACCACGTTCACCTTCGCCGTGACAGACCTCACGGGTGCCGGTGGGCCGTACCGCATGCTCCTGCAGGAGCCCAATGGCGAATACCGGTCGATGGGGGACCCCATCGTGCTGGCCCCCGGTGGCAGCGCGACGGCATCGATCGACGTCCCGCGTGCCCCGGAGTCCGGCAATGCCGCATGGCGCGGTCGTCTCGTCATCGCCCCCCAGGGCGGTGAGATCGCCGCCGGCTCGGCGCTGGTGTGGGCAGCACCCCGGGTTCCCGTGCCGAAGGGTGCCCTGGGCACGCCCGAGGTGCGGCGGACGGGATCAGGCCTGGGGCAGGTGGTGGTGCGCGTGGGCATGCGAGAGATCACTGGGGAGGGGCTCCGGGTGGCGACGCTGCGCGATGTGCGCGTCGACCTCGTCCCGGTAGGCGGCGGGACGCCGATCCGCATGACACAGGCCGAACCCTCGGGTGATTGGCCGGCATCCACGTATCGCATCCTGCTGTCCCGCAGGTCGGCCAGCGGCCCTGAGGTCCCGGCGGGCCGCTACCGCGCGCTGGTGACCGCCACCGATGCGAACGGGGCGCAGCACCGCACCCGAAGCAGGCCCTTTACCGTCGGGGGCTGAGACCGGCGCCTGCTACTTTGTGCGGTACTGCTACAAGCATCTGAACGGACTGCTGTGCCCGACCAACTGACCCTTGGGGTCGCCGCCCGCCTTTCCCGGTATCTGCAGGTACTCACCCAGGCCAAGCGCATGGGCAAGACCAGCATTTCGAGCCAGGCGATCTCCGAGTACACGAACGTCAACCCCACCCAGATCCGTCGGGATCTGTCGGGCTTCGGCAAGTTCGGAAAGCGCGGGGTGGGGTACGACATCGACACCCTCATCGCGCAGATCCGGAAGATCCTGCGCACGTCGGGCCAGCACAACATCGCCCTGTTCGGTGCCGGGAATCTCGGGCAGGCGATCGCCGGCTCCGGGGCATTCGCCGACCATGGCTTTCGCATCTCGGCCATCTTCGACACCGACCCGGACAAGATCGGGCTGCGCATCGGTGACCTGACGGTGCGTCACTACAGCGAACTGCCGCTGGTCGTAGAGAACGAGGGCATTGAGGTGGGCGTGCTCGCGATCCCCGCTGTTGCTGCGCAGCAGGTGGCCGACGACCTGGTGGCCTCGGGCGTGAAGATCATCTTCAACTACTCAGATGCCCTGCTATCTGTCCCGTCAGATGTGACGGTGCACACATCGAGCCCGGCGGTCGAGCTGCTCTACGCGCTCTACTTCTATCTGACGTGAGATAACCCGCTCAACAGCAGGGACTACCTGAGCGCGCTTACCTCGTGGGCGTAATCCGGGCGTGACCACGTTCTAGGTCGGGTAGCCTCCCCGCGTGATCCCTCGCCTTCTTGCCCTGATCGTCACCGCTGCCTTAGCCCTCGGGGTGGCGGGCAGCGC
>JAPOLI010000033.1 GCA_029977205.1 bacterium | reverse complement strand
ACGGCCATCACCAGGATGAGCATCACGCCGGCGATCGCCGCCAGGGTGATGATCCAGCGCCGCAGCACGCGCTCGCGTGCCATGAGGTCGGTCCCTGCCACGCCGCCAGTGTTGCATCGCATCGCCTTGCCCCGAGGGGGTTCGGGGCTCGGTGGATCACGTGTCCGGGGCGGGCACGTGATTGCACGGGGGTACAGTCATCCCGAACCCCAGACCAGGAGCCCCACATGCCCCGCGTCCGCACCCGCAGCCTCGTCCTCGCCGCCCACCCCGTAGTCACCCGTGATGATGAAGCGCACCGGGGCGCCGGCTGTCGCCGGTGGCGTGGTGAGCGACCCGAACGCCCGCGCCGTTCCGGCGGTGTCGGCCACCCAGCCGTAGCGCGTGCCGGGCGCGAGCCCCGTGAGGCGGCCGTCCCGCGCGGTGATGGTGCGCCCGTCAGGCCCAGTGGCCCGCACCTGCACGGCCTGTTCGGGGTCCACCTGCCAGGCGATGCGCGCGGACGTCTCGGACACCTGCGCCACCCATGGCCCCCGCGTGAAGGGATCGGGCTCGGTGGGCAGCACGAACCTCAGCCAGTAGAGCACCACAGCCATCACGAGGATCAGCATCACACCGGCGATCGTCGCGAGCGCGATGAGCCACCGCCGCAGCACACGCTCGCGCCCCGTGAGATCTGTGCCCGTCACAGCGCCAGTCTTGCATCGAGGGCCCGGATCCCGGAGGCCTTCGGCGCTCCAGGCATGGACCTCCCCGGCCCGGTCTCCCGGGGAGACCGGGGAACCGGGAGGGGGTCAGCGCGGGTCAGCCGGTGTAGCGCGAGAAGTGCATCTTGAACTGCATCTCCCCGCCTCCGGCGGTGCTCATGCTGGCGGAGATCACCATCGTCTTCGGCATCTTCTTGCCGGGTCTTGCGATTGTCAGGCGATAGGAACGCGGCTCATCCGCGGTGCCGTAGTCGTCGAACACGATGGCGTTGCCGGCCTTGCCCCCGAACGCAATCACCGCGAACACGCCCTTGTCGGCCTCATTCGCCCTGAACACGGGGAGGTTGCTCTCGTAGCGCCCCGAGCGGAAGAGCTTGAGATAGGTGTTCGCCGTACACGAGATCTTGGGCGCGCCGGGGGGCAGCGGGACGTCCACCGGGCAGGGCAGCACCTTGCCGTTGACCTCCCAGCTCCTCTGGATCCAGACGCCGTAGAACCCACCACCTGCGGGCGGGCCCTTGGTGGCGGTGGGGACTTGTGCCATGTCGCCGGCGAGCGCTGCCTGGGCGGGGAGCGCCACCGCGCAGGCAGCAGCCGCGACGGCGGCGGGCAGTACGAGGGTTCGGAGGGTGCTGCGTGCCATTCGATGCTCCTGCCGTTCGTCTCCAAGGGGGCCAGTGCGGCGGCGCACTCAGAGTTGCGCGGCCGGCCGCAACCGTACACATGCGGGACTCGGGGAGGGAGAGGACCTCGCCTGAAGTCGCTGCTGAAGCCAGATACCGAATCGCCTGAGAGCGGGTGAACGGAATCGAACCGTCATCAGAAGCTTGGAAGGCTCCTGCTCTACCGTTGAGCTACACCCGCGTGAGTCGCGAGCCTAGTCGCTCGCGCTGGTCACGCTCGGAGCGCCAGGCCCTCCTCGCGCAGCCGCCGCGCGCGATCGATGTTCTCGGCATCCGGGCCATCCCCTGAGCCCGGCACCTCGAGGATCACCGGCAGGCCCTGCAGCGCGGGGTGGCCGAGGATGCTCCGGAAGCCCTCCTCGCCGATGAGGCCCTCGCCGATGTTCTCGTGCCGGTCGCGGTTGCTGCCGAACTCGGTCTTGCTGTCGTTCAGGTGAAGGCACTTGAGCCGGTCGAGGCCCACCGTGTCGTCGAAGTCGGCCAGCACCCGGTCGATGCCGCCGTCCTCGTGGATGGGGAAGCCCGAGGCGAACATGTGCTGGGTGTCCAGGCAGAAGCCCACGCGGTCCGGGTGCCCGGCTGCGTCGGCGACGGCGCGTAGCTGCTCGAAGGTGCGCCCGATGGTGTCGCCGGCTCCCGCGGTGTTCTCGAGGTAGATCGCGCAGGTTCCCGGTACTGCGTCGAGTGCCTCCGCGATGCCGTCGCCGATCCGCGCGATCGCCTCATCGGTGGTGCTGCCCTTGCTCGACCCCACGTGCAGCACGATGCCCTCGAGCCCCAGCGCCTCGCCGATCTCCAGATGCTGCTTCAGGCTCTCGATCGAGGAGCGGTAGATGTTGCGGGTCTTGCCCTTGGCCGGCGGGCCGGTCGGCACCTCCATGTCGGGCGCCCCGAGATTCATCAGGTAGAGGCCGTGACTCACCAACGGACCCATGCCCGCGGTGCTCGCCTTCTCGCGGAAGGCGGCGATCTGCTCGGGTGTGTGGTTGATGGGCTTCCAGGTGCGGGGGTTGTGGGTGAACACCTGAAGGCTGTCGCAGCCGATGGCCTGACCGCGGTCGATCGCGTTGCTGATGCCGCCGCTGCTGGATACGTGCGCTCCGAATCTCATGACGACCATCCTATGCGCACGCGCCGGGGAGACCGGTGGCTGCGGCTATCCTGCCGCCCGTGCCTGACACCGACACTGCTCATGACCGCCCGCTGCGCGTGCGCTTCGCGCCCAGCCCGACCGGCTCGCTCCACGTGGGCGGTGCCCGCACCGCGCTGTTCAACTGGCTCGCGGCCCGCCACGCCGGCGGCACGTTCATCCTTCGCCTCGAGGACACCGACCGTGAGCGATCGACGCCCGAGAGCGAGGCCGAGATCCTGCGCGTGCTCCAGTGGATGGGCCTCGACTGGGATGAGGGCCCGTATCGCCAGAGCGAGCGCGACGGGATCTACCGCGAGTGCATCGAGAAGCTCAAGGCGGCCGGTGCGGTGTACGCGGCCTGGGAGACGCCGGAGGAGCTCGACGCCATGCGCGCCGAGGCCCGCGCCAACAAGCAGGCGCCCGTCGTGCGCGGGCGCCGGGACCACTCGCCCGAGGAGATCGCAGCCTTCGAGGCCGAGGGGCGAACGCCGGTCTGGCGCTTCGCCGTGCCGCTGCCCGGCGAGACCGTGATCGACGACGTCATCCGCGGCACGGTCACCTTCGATCACGCCCAGATCGAGGACTTCGTCGTGGCGCGCTCCGACGGCTCGCCCACCTACAACCTCGCGGCTGCGGTGGACGACATGCTCATGGACATCACCGAGGTGATCCGGGGCGAGGACCACCTGAGCAACACCCCGAAGCAGATGCTGGTGATCCGGGCGCTCGGCGGCGAGCCGCCCCGCTACGCGCACGTGCCGCTCATCCTGGGCACCGACAGGAAGCGCCTCAGCAAGCGCCACGGCGCGGCCTCGGTCGAGGAGCTCGAGGCGGATGGGTTCCTCCCGCAGCCCGTGCGCAATGCCCTCGTGCTCCTGGGGTGGGCCTATGACGACAAGACCACGACCTTCACGATGGGTGAGTTGATCGAGAAGTTCGATGTCTCCCGGGTGAGCAAGAGCCCCGCCGTGTTCGACATGAAGAAGCTCGAGGTGATGAGCGGCCGGTACCTGCGGTCCATGGACGAGGCCGAGTTCGCCGACGCGCTTGTCGCCTGGCTGGCCGACACGGGCTACTTCGACGGCAAGGCGGCCGATGCCCCCGATCTCGCACGGCGCACGGCGCCGCTGGTGCAGCGCAAGATGAGCCGCCTCGGCGAGTACGACCGGCTCGCCGGCTGGCTGTACCGCCCACTGGACATCGAGCCCGAGGCGCTTGCGGTGCTGGAGGAGGATGTGAAGACCTCCATCCAGTGCATCGGTGGCGGTCTCGGGCGGATCGAGGTGCTGGAGGAGTTCACCGTTGACGCCATCAAGGACGCCCTCTCCGACCAGCTCCACATCCAGGGCGTGACGGCACGGACGTTCCTCGAGCCCCAGCGCATCGCGGTGACCGGCCAGACGGTGTCGACGGGGATCTACGAGAGCCTCGCGCTGCTTGGCCGCGACGAATCGGTGGCGCGCTACCGTGCCACCCTCGGCCGCCTGGCCGAGCAATGGACGGGAGGCGAGTGATGGTGCGCAGGCTCATGGCGGGAGGACTCGCGCGCGCGGTGATCATCCTCGGGGTCGCGTTCTTCGCCGCCTACGCGCTCGTGGCGCTCGTCCTCTCGCGCACGGGGCTCGCGTACTCCGAGGGCCTCGCCGCCGGGATCATGGCCTACCTGTTCATCATGGTCGTGCTCGTCCTCTGGTTGATGGAGCGCCGCCGGCGCACTCAGCCCGGGGCCGTGGCCGAGGAGTTCCTCGTCAACAGCCGCGCGGTCCGCGACATGATCGGGTCCCCTCTCACGGTCAGCATCCCCACGCCGCCTCCAGCGGGCAAGGGGCCCGGCCAGGTGACGGTGGACTGCTTCGTCACGGGCCCGGATGGCTCGGGCGAGGCCATGGTGGTGCTCGCGCGCCTGGACACCGGCTATCAGGTGCTGGGCGCCGACCTCGACGTGGCAGGCGTGCGCAAGTCGGTGGCCGCCTGAGGCGAGCGCTGCGTCGCGTGCAGACCAGTGCTTGACTTCACGGACGTTGACTCCACCGACCGGGAGCGGGCCATGTCCATGACCTCACGTGCCGCCATTGCTGCAGCCGCCCTCGCCGTCCTCCCCGGCACGGCCCTGGCGGGAGTGACGCAGGTGCCGACAACCGGGACCGAGAGCGGAACCGGATGGTCGGTCCAGTGGACCACACTCGACCCCGGGACATGCTCGCAGGCGTCGGGTACGGCAGTCGTGGAGCCCGGCCCAAATTTGGGATGCAGCGAATCCAGCACCGGTTCCCCGCAGCTGGCCGTGACGGCATTCGGCAGCGTGTGGCTCGTGGGCGGCGGCGTGCTGCAGGCGGTCAACCCCTCGACATCGGCGATCTCCCCGACCATCCCCCTGCCGGGCATCATGGTCACCCTGCGAGGCGGAGCCGCGGTCGCCAGCGGCTCCTACCTGTGGATCGCAGGAGCGAAGTCCTTTTCGAACGGCGCGACGGCCACCCGCGTCGTCGCGGTGAACTCCTCGGGCGCGATCAAGAAGACGTTCACCTCCTCGCCCAAGAAGATCGGCGCCGGTGGGCAGTCCATTGCGTATGGCGCAGGCAAGCTCTGGGTGGGGGACTCTGCCAATCGCATTTATGCGCTCTCGCCGTCCACCGGCAAGCTGCAGCGCACCATCACGACGGCCAACACCGATGGGCTCGTCGTTGCCCGGGGCAAGTTGTGGGCGACCAACTCCGCCGGCCGCACCGTGAAGGTGTTCAACACCTCCACCGGCAAGGTGATCGCGACGCGGAAGGTCGTCGGGTTGCCGAATGCCGTGGTGGCGTCGGGCCGGACGGTGTATGTGTTCTCCGAGAGCTACCTCTACGCGTACAGCAGCACGACTCTGAAGCAGACGGGCAGGTGGAAGGCGCCCGCATCGGGGAGTGGCTGGCTTGGCGCAGTGGTGGGCCCCGGGGGGCTCTGGGCATCCAACTACGTTGCGAAGCTCGTGCGCTTCAACACCGCGACCAAGAGGTTCGACGTCAACGTCGGGTGGAGCAATCAGGACACCGGCGGCCCGCTCGCCAGCGCGGGCGGGATGCTCTGGGTGCCGAACCCCAGCTCATCGCCGTTCCCGACCGGGCACTCGGTCACGCGCTTCGCGCTCACGCCCCGAGCGCCCCGGTCGTCATGAGACCCGGGCAGGCGCAGGCGCGGTGATGCGGGCGATACCTGGCGCGTGGACAGGCGCTGGTAGCCTCGGCAGCACGGGACGTGGCGCAGCCTGGTAGCGCACCTGCTTTGGGAGCAGGGGGTCCCCGGTTCGAATCCGGGCGTCCCGACTCGGGCTAGACCGGCAGGCGCGGCCGGTCCGGGTCCTCGGCCTCGGCGGGGCTGCGGTCCCAGCCGTGCCAGCGGTCCACGCGGATGCGCACCGAGATGCGCGGATGCGCGGTGCGCGGGTAGGGCTTGCCCGTGTACAGGTTGCTCAGCGCGTCGATGTCCGCGCGGTCGACGTCCTCGTAGATGTCCTCGACCTCGCCCATGAGGCTCACCTGGCGATAGAAGGTATCCGGGTCGATGCACGTGAACGCCACGCGGCCGTCGCGGCGAAGCCACTTCAGGCGCGGCCGGACGTCGTCCATGTTCACGAGCACGCGGTCGTCGCCCAGCCAGCGGTACCAGATGGCCGTGGTGTGCGGCGACCCATCCGGCCGCAGCACGGCCATCACGCAGAGGTTGGGCCGGTCGAGGAAGTCGGCGATGGGCTGGGGCACGGGTGATTCGGGCATTGCGGGTTCCTACCACAGGCTCGACGCCCTGCGGCGATTCGCGGCAGCATAGACGCGTGGACTCCCACGCGATCGACCTCCTCGAGCTGCCCGCAATCCGTGCGCGGCTGGCCGGCATGACCTCCTTCGGCGGCGGGGCGGAGCTGGCGCTCGCGCTCGTGCCCTCATCCGACCCCCACGAGGTCGCGCGCCTGCGGGAGATCACCCGGGAGGCAGGGAGCCTCTGGGAGCTCGCCATCTCGGGGCCCGGGGGGGCGCACGACGTGCGCGACGAGGTGGGTGACGCGCGGCGAGGCGCGCCCATGGAGATCACCGCGTTCGAGCGCGTGCGTGCCACCTGCGCGGTGGCGGCCGAGGTGCGGGTCGCCGTGATGGAGCACGCCGAGGCGGCGCCGCTCATGGCGGAGGTGGCCGACCTCATCGATGACGGCGCCATGGATCGCATCGCCGGGCGCCTCGACGCTGCGCTCGACGGCCGGGGCGGGATACGCGATGACGCCTCGCCCGGCCTCGCGCGCGCCCGGCGCGATGTCGCCGAGCTGCGCCGCCAGGCCCAGGACGCCCTGCGCGAGGTGGCCCAGGCCGTGAGGCCGCACCTGCAGGAGGGCTTCATCACCGAGCGGTCCGGGCGGCCCGTGCTGGCCGTCAAGGCCTCATCGCGCTCGGCAGTGCCGGGCATCGTGCACGACACCTCCGACTCCGGCGGAACGCTCTTCGTCGAGCCCCTGCCCGTGGTGGACGCCAGCAATCGGGTGCGCGAGGCCCAGGCTCGCGAGCGCGAGGAGCTGGCGGCGGTGCTCGCCGCCCTGCGCGCGCTCGTCGAGGAGCACGGCGCCGCCATCGAGACTGCCGTGGAGGCCCTCGCCGAGATCGACCTGCGACTGGCCCGCGCCGCGCTCTCGCGTGCGTGGCGCGGTGCACCCGTGGAGGCCGGGGAGCCGCTTCTGGTGGATGCCCGCCATCCGCTGCTCGATCCGGCGACGGCCGTACCCATCACCCTCGACCTGAGCTCGATGCGCGCGCTGGTGGTGAGCGGCCCCAACACGGGCGGCAAGACCGTGTCGCTGAAGACGCTCGGCCTCTTCGCGCTTCTGCACCAGTGCGGTCTCGAGCCGCCGGCGGCGTCGGTGCGACTGCCGGTGTTCGACACGGTGCTCGCCGACATCGGCGACGAGCAGTCGATTGCGGAGAGCCTCTCGACGTTCTCCGCTCATGTGCGCACGCTCATCGGCGTGCTGGACGGCGCGGGCCCGCGGTCACTCGTGCTGCTCGACGAGGTCGGGGCCGGCACG
Source organism: bacterium (assembly GCA_029977205.1). Classification (GTDB taxonomy): domain Bacteria; phylum Actinomycetota; class Thermoleophilia; order Miltoncostaeales; family Miltoncostaeaceae; genus SYFI01. The sequence continues at coordinate 11,038 of JAPOLI010000033.1, read as the reverse complement.
GATCCGAGCGAGGGGGCGGCCATCGCGCAGGCCGTGCTCGGGGAGCTGGTGGATCGGGGCACTCTCGTGCTTGCCACCACCCATTCCCCGGAACTGAAGTCGTGGGCGGTCGAGACGCCGGGGGCGGCCAACGCCTCGGTGGGACTGGACCCCGACACCCTCGCGCCCACCTACCGACTGGCCGTCGGCGACCCGGGGGGCTCGCACGCCATCGGCATCGCGGAGCGGCTGGGAATGCCTCAGGCGGTGCTCGACCGCGCGCGCGAATCGCTCGGCGCCGAGCGCGCCGCCCTGGCGGGGCTCACCGAGGAGGCAGAGCGTGCCCGCGCCGCGGCCGACCGCGACCGCGCGGCGGCCGCGGAGGCGCTCAGGGAGGTGCGCATGACCGCGCGCAGGATGGAGCGCCAGCGCGAGCGCCTTCGTGCCCGGGCCGAGGAGGAGCGGGCGCGCATGCGCGCCGAGGCGGAGGCCGACCTCGCGGAGCTGCGCCGCGACCTCGCGGAACTTCGCCGGGAGATCGCGGCGGGTCGCAAGCTCGAGGACCGCGATCGTCGATCGGTCGATCGCCAGAAAGAGCGTGATCGCCGCCTGGGTGCCGCCGATGAGGTCGCCCGCCAGGCTGCGGAGCGGCTGACCACGCTCGCGGCTCCGGTGGCGCCGGATCGCGCGCCCGAGGTGGGCGAGCATGCGGTGGACCTGGCATTGGGCGTGCGCGGCGTGGTGATCGCCATCGAGGGCGACGAGGCGGAGTTGCAGGGGCCATCTGCCCGCGTGCGCGTACCGCTGTCGCGGCTCGCGCCCGACCGCACCCCGGCCGCCGCAGCGGCCCCCGCGCCCGTCGCGGAGGTGCGCCCCGCGCTCGAGGCGGTGTCACCCGAGGTGGACGTGCGTGGCCAGCGGGCCGAGGCGGCGCGCACCGCCGTGCGACAGCACATCGACCGTGCCGCGCAGGCCGGGCTCGAGAGCGTGCGGGTGATTCATGGCCGGGGAACCGGTGCGCTCCGTGCGGCGGTGGGCGAGGAACTCGCGGCCCACCCGCTCGTGAGGGCGACCGAACTCGCGCCGGCGGGTGAAGGGGGCGACGGAGCAACCATCGCCCGGCTCTGACCCCGGGGTGCCGGGCCTACGGGCGCGGGGCCGCCCCGCGCGGGAGCGACCGATCGCATCCACGAGGTGGGCGGCCGGCATGAGGCGGATGCTGCCCGACCGACGGCCCGCATGAGCCGCCGGTCGGGATGAATCCGGGCCCGGGGGCCTCTAGCCCTGCGGGAGCTCCCCGACGTTGCGGAGCACTCCGACCGTGGGGGCCATCGTGCGGAACGCGTCGTCCTTCTGGAGGACGCCCACGGTGAACACCGGGACGTCGGGCATCAGGCGCGCCAGGGTGGAGGCGGCGTCACGCGAGCGCGGGACGGCCTTGAAGCACGAGACGAGGACGGCATCCACGCCGCCCTGCTCGACCCGCTTGAGCGGGCCGGGCCACAGGGGGTCGATGATCTCGACGTCCCAGCCGGCCTCGGTGAGTTGCTGGACGGCGATCTCGGTACCGGGGAAGCGGACCTCCCCCTTCTTGTTGAGGACCTCGTCCGTGGGAACGGTGACAAGTAGAAGATTCGGCATGGGCGGCAGGGTAGACAGCCGCCCCGCGCGCTCGCCCTGCCAACCGCCGCCGGAGGCGGGTTGGAGCCCATTCATGGACGGTTGGGGTTCGTTACGGATGCAACAGACGCCGCGGCTGTGTAGATTTGCTCCACCGCGTCACGCACGCACACGATTCCACATGCCCGCTCACCCATAGGGAGATCCGTTCGATGGCCGTGAAAGCCTCAGACATCCCGGACATGCCGACGCTTCAGGCGATCGGTGACCGCCGTAGCTTCCGGTACTACGACCCGACCAAGACGGTCGAGGACTGGAAGATCGACATCATGCTCAACGCCGCGCGCTTCGCGTCGTGTCAGGGCAACATCAACTGCACCGAGGCCATCGTCGTCACCAAGGACTCCGACCTCTGGGACGAGATCGAGGAGTGCGTCTCCGGCTTCAACGTGCAGATCATCAACCAGTCGTCGCACCTCATCTTCTGGTTCACGAACCTGAACGCCTGGTACGGCCGCGCCATTGATGGTCTGTCGACCCTCGCGCTCTCCGGTGCGCTCACCAAGTACCACGGCTGGAACTACGAGTTCTCGATGACGCAGACCATTCCGCGTCTGATGAGCTTCCCGGTGGAGCGCACCGACCAGCTGCTGCGCTTCGAGAGCGGCCAGGCCGTCGCCCAGGCACTTCTTGCCGGTCAGTCCATGGGCGTCGGTTCGATCCTCATCGCCTTCGGCCGCAAGCCGGGCGGGATCCAGAAGGCCTTCGGCCTGCCGCCGCACTACTCGTTCACCTGGGGCCACGCCGTCGGCTACCCGCTCGAGGACGCCAAGGCCGGTGGCCAGCGCGTGCGTCTCAAGTTCGAGTCGCTCTTCAACGACCAGGAGATGGGCAACCCGCGCCCGATGTCCGCTGGGCTCGAGGACGCGCTCCGCGAGAAGGGCCTCATCCAGGAGCAGGCACCGATTCCGGGCCGCTTCGAGGAGATCGACAAGCTGGCCGCCGACTTCGGTCGCGACCCGGGCGTCATCTCATGGCCCGAGAAGGACATCAAGCGCCTCATGGCCGACGATGACTGGGACTTCGGCCCCAACATCAAGGCGCGCGCCGAGTACGTCCTCGCCAACGAGGACCTGCCCGAGTACCCGCCGGAGGTCCTCGAGACCTTCCGCAAGATCATGACCGAGCACGGCATCGACACCACGAAGCTGCTGCCCGACAGCTGATCACCCGATCAGCCGATGGTCCTCGCGGGCCCCGTCACCTCCGGGTGGCGGGGCCCGCGTCGTTTCCGGGCGAGGTAGGCTCGCGCCGCGCGCCCGCACCACTGTGCCCGCACCACCACGACCCTACGGAGAACGCACCCCGTGTCGCATGAGCTGAGCAGCCGTCACCGCACCACCCTCGAGAAGCTCCTCGATCACCAGGGCCACGCCAACGTCGAGTGGCGCGAGGTCATCTCGCTGCTCGAGCAGGTGGCCGACGTGGAGGAGGAGCACAACGGCACGTACAAGGTGAAGCTCGGCTCCGAGGTGCTGTTCCTGCATCGGCCCAAGCACAAGGACGTTGACCAGCAGATGCTCGTGGACGTGCGGCACCTCCTCGAGCAGGGCGGCGTCGGGCTGCCGTAGCGGGAGAGGGGGCTACGCTGCGCCTATCGGCGCCCGTAGCTCAGCTGGATAGAGCACCCGACTTCTAATCGGACGGTCGCAGGTTCGAATCCTGCCGGGCGCGTTACCGGGGTCGTGTAGGACACGCAGTGCCATCCCGCGCGCGCCGGCGGTGAGGTTCGACCGACGCGCGTTGGGGTGCCGGGCTGCGGAAGCGCGAGCATCGTGCCTCTTACAATGACTTTACGTGATAGCTGATGTCACATAATACGCAGTCAGGACCATGAGTCCACCAGCCGGTTGACCAGCCAGTCGGCGACATGATCGGGGAGGCACCACGATGACCCCGCAGGCCTCAGGCATAGGACGCACCATCGCCGCCGCGGTGGCCCTTCCCCTCGCGATGGCAGTCCCGATGTCGGCACACGGTGCTCCCGGCACCCAAGCGCCGGCGGTGGCGAATTCCGTCCCTCACGCCGGTGCTCCGGATGATCGCCTGTCGTTCCTGTACGAGACCGACGATGGCGTGCGCAGCATCCTCGCCGGGTCCGAGGCGATGCGCGCCGTGCCCTGGATCTTCCGCATCGAGCCGTCGACATCCGGTGACGGTGCCCGCCTCGCCGGGGGCGATGCCCAGCGGATGCTCAAGCTCAACGGCAAGGCGCTCTCACAGCAGCCAAGCGCCGGGGCCATGGCGCAGGTGCTGCGCCAGACCGTGGATCGCTGGTGCCCGACGCCCGCGCACCAGGCAGGCACCTGCCAGGCCCACCGCGTGCTCATTGATGAGATCGGGAGCTACTTCGGGGGCAGGAATGGAAAGCCAAGCGTTGCTGGCAAGCGCCTGAGCGTCGCCATGCGCACGCTCGCGGGCGAGCCCACGCCGTGGGGGGGCAGCTACGCCAGCCGGATCATCTTCGCGCTCGCTCCCGGGCCCGCGACGTCGGTGACCGCCGGCTTCGGTGCGAACCGGTCCCTCGGACGCAATGGGAAGGCGATCCGCAGGAACTACCGGGATGTCTTCCAGGCCATGTCGTACGGCGGCGGCGTGTGGATCGAGGACTTCCACTACATCGGCCGGACGATGACCGGGTTCACCGCCAAGGAATGGCAGACCGTGCCCGTGGGCGTCACGAGCTTCCTCGGGAAGGTGCGTCCGGATCGCGATCCGCTGACCTACACGCACATCCTCTTCGGGAACACCACGCGCAGCCCGTCCTCATGCGGGGGCGCCACATGGACGACGCCGCGTTTCTCGACCAGCAGGGCGTACGCGAAGCGAGAGAAGGCCCGGTTCGCCCAGGATGACTCCGTCATGAAGCGCGCGAACGCGATGAACGCGGCCGAGGGCATCACGCCCGTGGCACCGGTGGGGATCAGCCCCAGCATGGACTGCGAGCTGCAGCTTGCGCAGGGGAACCCCACCAACCTGCGGCTCATGGCGAACGGGCCAGCGGCGTACCGCCTGCCCACGGCATCGGCCACCGCCTGGGGCGACTGGTTCCGCCGCTTCTTCCTGGCACAGGCCTAGGCCTCAGGGGCGGGCTCGGACATCGGGCGCCGCAGGTGCGCGGCGCCCGAGCCCGCCGGTGCGGCGGGCTCGCAGGGTCGGGTCGCACCGCGTCGTCAGGGCTCTGCGCGCGGCGTAGCCTGTCGCCATGGAGCGGACGGCACGTGACGAGGTTGCTGAGCGCCGCGAGATGATCCTCGCGGCGCTCGCCGCGCGTGCGGGCGAGCGGGTGTCCGGCGGGGCGCTTGCCCGGGAGCTCGGCTGCTCGCGTGCGGCGGTGCACCGGCACGTGGACGCCCTTCGCGCCGCGGGCGTGCCGATCGGGGCCACGAGGGCGGGCTATGTGCTCGATCCTGCGGCCGACCCGGTGATCCCGTCGGCCGTGATGCCCCTGCTCTCCTCGCCGCTCGCCGGTCCGGTCACGTGGACCCCGGAGATCGGGTCGACCAACGACGAGGCCGCGCGCCTCGCGCGCGCCGGTGCCCTCGAGGGCACGGTGGTCGGTGCCGACCACCAGACGGCGGGGCGTGGGCGCCGGGGTCGGGAGTGGGTGGATGCCCCCGGGGAGGCACTGATGTTCACGGTCATCCTCCGCCCGAGGGTGAGCCCCGTGAACGCCGGCATGCTGCCGATCGTGGTGGCCCTGGGCCTGGCCGGCGGGCTCGAGGCGTGCGGCGTGACAGGCGTCGAGATCGCCTGGCCCAACGACGTGCTGGCCCAGGGCACGAAGGTGGCCGGGATCCTCTGCGAGATGTCTGCCGACCAGGAGCGCGTGACCTGGGCGATTGCCGGCATGGGCGTGAACGTCGGACCCGTGCCGGAGGTCCCGGGCGCGCGATGGGTTCCGGGGTCGCTCGCCGCGCTGGGTGCCCGGCCGCGCCGCGGTGACCTGCTTGTGGCCGTGCTGGCGGCGATCGGCCGGCGGTACTCCGCCTGGGTGGAACATGGCCCCGCCGCGGTCGTGTCCGCATTCGGCCGCCGCGACCATCTGGCCGGGCGGGTCGCGGAGGTGGGCACCCCGGAGGGGACGATCTCGGGGGTCGCATGCGGTATCGACGAGTTCGGGCGCCTGGTGGTCGAGGAGGGTGGCACCGCGCGCGCACTCGCCTCGGGGGAGGTGACGCGGGTCTCGGCGGGCTGAGGTGCCGGCCTGCCGTGGCCGGCACCGTGCAAGGGCCCCGCGAGAACCCACGGGTGACGCCCCACGCGTGGCCCCGCTAGCCTGCCCGCCCGCATGTTTTTTCTCAGATACGCGCTCGCAGAGATCCGGCGTCGTCCGGGGCGGACGGTTCTCACCGCCCTCGGCCTCGCCGTCGGAGTCGCCCTCGTGGTGGTGGTGAACGCGGTGTCGAGTGGCATCGATCATGCGCAGCAGCAGGTCCTCGCGCCGCTGACCGGGCTCGGGACGGACATGACGGTGGCCCGTCCGCTGAACGTGTCGGGGGAGGGGGCCGACCCATTCACGGGGCTGTCGGCGGCAGAGCGCGAGCGGTTGAGCGAGGAGGCGCGCCGTGGGCTTGGGCTTGACCTCCGCTCGCTGTCGCCCGGGCAGCGCATCGACCGTGAGGGGTTCGTTGCAGCGAGCCAGCTCAGCTTCCCCGAGTCGCGGGTGGCCCAGATATCGCGCGACGCCGGGGTAGCACAGACCGCCGGGTCGCTCACGCTCGATGCGGTGCGCGTCGAGGGCACCATCCCGCAGGGCGGGCCCGGCGGGGCCCGGGGATCCGGGGGCAGCATCCAGTTCGATCGTCGCGGCGTGACCGGTGTGGATGTGACGAAGCCCGACCTGGCCGAGGTCACGCCCGATCAGATCACGCAGGGTGTGTTTCTCGCGAAGGGGCGGCCCCGCGCGCGCGATGCCGTGATCTCCACGGCGTACGCGAATGCCAACAGCCTGCGCGTCGGGTCGACCGTCACCCTCGGCGGCAAGGACTTCCGTGTCGTCGGTGTCTCGTCGGCGCCGCTCGGGGGCACGCCCTCTGACGCCTACGTGCCCCTCCGCGCGCTGCAGGAGGTCGCCGACTACCCCGACAAGGTCACCAAGGTTCTGGTGCGCGTCAACTCCGTGGACGATGTCGACCCGGTCGCTGCACGCATTGAGCAGCAGTTTCCGGGCGCCGAGGTGACCACCGCCTCCGATCTCGCCGCGACAGTCGGAGGGTCGCTGGATGACGCACAGGCGATCTCGAAGACGCTTGGGATGATCCTCATCATCGTCGGACTTGTGGCCGCAGTCCTCATCGCCACGCTGCTCACCCTGTCGTCGGTGAGCAAGCGGACGCGCGAGCTCGGCACCCTCACGTCGGTGGGCTGGTCGCGATGGCAGCTCGTGCGGCAGGTATCGGGCGAGGCCACGGTGCAGGGGCTCATTGGCGGGATCGTCGGAGCGCTCGTCGGGATGGCGACGGCGTTTGCGCTGAACGCGGCGGACTGGACCCTCGAGGCCACCGTGCAGGCCCAGCAGCAGGTTGCCCGTCCCGGACCGGGTGGGCCGTTCGGCTTCGGCGCACCGACGGAGGTGTCCGAGGCGATCGCAATCACCACCGACCCGAGCGTGCTCGTGGTGCTCCTGGCGATCGCCCTCGCGGTGGCCGGGGGACTCGTGGCCGGAGCCATCGGTGGCCTGCGGGCCGCACGACTGCGGCCTGCCGCTGCCTTGAGGAGCGCTGACTGATGGCGTCGGCCGCATCCGATGCGGTGATCGAGATGGTCGGGGTCACCAAGGTGTACGGCTCGGGGCGAGGCCGCGTGGATGCCTTGCGGGGAGTGGATCTGACCATCCGGCGTGGCGAGGTCGTCGCCATCATCGGCCAGAGCGGATCGGGGAAGACCACGCTGCTGCAGTTGGCGGGCGCGATCGATGTCCCGACGTCGGGCACCGTGGCCGTCGCCGGCCGTGATCTCGGCGCGATGCGCGAGCGGGATCTCACCGACCTGCGCCGTGCCGTCGTGGGGTTCGTGTTCCAGCAGTTCAACCTGATCCCGACCCTCACGGCCTTCCAGAACGTCGAGGCAGCCGCGATCGGCCAGCGCGACGCGGCGATGCGCGCCCGGCGGGTCGAGGACCTGCTGGGTGAGGTAGGCCTCGCCGACCGCATGCACCACCGGCCGGCTGAGCTCTCGGGTGGTGAGCAGCAGCGCGTGGCCATCGCGCGCGCCCTCGTGAACGACCCGGAGATCATCCTCGCCGATGAGCCCACCGGGAACCTCGACACCGAGACCGGGCGCGAGGTGCTCTCGCTCCTCACGGGCGTCGCCGGATCAGGCAACCGCACCCTGGTGCTCATCACGCACGACGACCGGATCTCGGCGGTGGCGGAGCGCGTCATCGCGATCCGGGACGGGCGCATCGAGGGCTAGCCCCGGGCGGCCGGTAGAGTCGCGTCGTGCGCGCGGCGATCTACCACGGGGGCGGACGCCTCTCGATCGAGGAGATCGCCGACCCGGTGCCCGGTCCCGGGGAGATCGTCATCCGCACGCGGCAGTGCGGCATCTGCGGCACGGACCTCATGGAGTGGTACCAGGACACCAAGGCGCCGGTGGTGTTGGGGCATGAACCCGTGGGCGACGTCGTGGCCGCGGGCGACGGGGCCCCGTTCGCCGTCGGTGACAGGGTCTTCGTGCATCACCACGTGCCGTGCCTCGAGTGCGAGCTGTGCCGGCGCGGGCGGGACACGCTCTGCGAGACCTTCCGCGCGACGCGCCTCGACCCAGGTGGCCTTGCGGAGTACGTGCGCGTGCCCGCCGAGAACACCGCCCTCGACGTGCACCGGCTGCCCGATGGCATGACCGATGAGGCGGGCACGCTCATCGAGCCGCTCGCGTGCATCCTGCGCGGCCAGCGCCTCGCGGGCGTGGGGACGGGGTCGCACGTCGTCATCGTGGGCGCGGGTTCCATGGGCCTGATCGAGGCCGAGCTGGCGGCGGTGCTGGGTGCCGATCGGGTGGTGGTGGTCGAGCCCAACGCCGATCGTCGTCCGGCGGCCGCCGCGCTCGGTGCCACCGTCCTGCCCTCGTGCGACCCCGTCCCCGTCCGAGATGCGCTGGGTGGCCGCCTCGCCGACCAGGTGATCGTGTGCACGCACGCCCACGCGGCGATGAACGACGCCCTGTACCTCGCAGGTCCGGCGGGCGTGGTGCAGTACTTCGCGCCCACGCCCCCGGGTGAGATGGTGCCGCTCGACCTCGGCGCGGTGTTCTGGAGGGAGGTGGAGATCCAGAGCACATACTCCGCAGGCCCGGCGGACATACGCGACGCCATGGACATGCTCCACGACGGGCGTGTCCGCGCCCACGGCATCATCACCCACCACGTGCCGTTCGCCGAGGTGGACGAGGCCTTCCGCCTGGCCCGCACGGGGGAGGCCCTGAAGGTCGTCATCGACTTCTGATGGACGTGGCACCGGGCCGCCGCGGCCCGGTAGGGTTCCCGATCCGCGTCCGCGAACGGGCGCGCGCTTCCCTTGAACACGGTCACGGAGGACCAATGTCGGAGTTGCAGCTGCCGGAAGGCGTCGAGATCCTGGAGGTCGTCTCCCCTGAGATGGCGGAGATCCTCACCCCGGAGGCGCTCGCGTTCGTCGCCGGGCTGCAGCGGGAGTTCAACGACCGCCGCAAGGAGCTGCTGGCCGCCCGCGCCGCACGCCAGGGGGCCTTCGAGGCCGGCGAGCGCCCGGACTTCCTCCCCGAGACACAGCACATCCGCGACGACCCGTCGTGGAAGATCGCGCCGCTTCCGGATGATCTGCAGGACCGCCGCGTGGAGATCACCGGGCCGGTGGACCGCAAGATGGTCATCAACGCGCTGAACTCAGGCGCCAAGATGTTCATGTCGGACTTCGAGGACTCCAACACGCCGACGTGGCACAACACGATCCTCGGTCAGATCAACCTGCGCGACGCGGTGCGCCGCACGATCACCTTCGAGTCGCCCGAGGGCAAGAAGTACGCCCTCAACGACGAGACGGCCGTGCTGCTGGTGCGCCCCCGCGGCTGGCACCTCAACGAGAAGCACGTGCTCGTGGACGGCGAGCCGATGTCGGCCGGCATCTTCGACTTCGGCCTGTTCTTCTTCCACAACGCGAAGGAGCAGCTCTCGCGCGGCACGGGTCCGTACTTCTACCTGCCGAAGATGGAGAGCCACCTCGAGGCGCGCCTCTGGAATGACATCTTCGTGAAGGCCCAGGATGACCTCGGCGTGCCGCAGGGCACGATCAAGGGCTGCGTGCTCATCGAGACCATCCTCGCCGCCTTCGAGATGGAGGAGATCCTCTACGAGCTGCGCGAGCACTCGGCGGGCCTCAACTGCGGGCGCTGGGACTACATCTTCTCGTGCATCAAGAAGTTCCGGAACGACCCGGACTTCGTGCTCGCGGACCGCGCGCTCGTGACCATGACGAGCCGCTTCATGCGCGCGTACTCGCTGCTGGCCATCAAGACCTGCCACAAGCGCGGCGCCCAGGCCATGGGCGGGATGGCGGCGCAGATCCCGATCAAGAACGACCCCGAGGCCAACGAGGCCGCGATCGGCAAGGTACGCGCCGACAAGGAGCGCGAGGCGGGCGACGGCCACGACGGCACCTGGGTCGCGCATCCGGGCCTCGTGCCGATCGCCATGGATGCCTTCGACGCGGTTCTCGGCGACAAGCCCAACCAGGTGGATCGCCTGCGCGATGACGTCACGGTCACTGGAGCCGAGCTGCTCGACTTCGAGCCCGAGGGCCCGATCACCGAGGCCGGCCTGCGCACCAACGTGAACGTGGGTATCCAGTACCTCGGCGCCTGGCTCGCAGGCGTGGGCTGCGTTCCCATCAACAACCTCATGGAGGACGCCGCCACTGCCGAGATCTCGCGGTCGCAGGTGTGGCAGTGGATCCGGTCCCCGAAGGGAACGCTCGAGGACGGCCGGAACATCGATGAGGACCTCTTCCACCAGGTGCTCGCCGAGGAGCTCGAGAAGGTCAAGGCGCAGTTCGGCGACGCGGGCCGCTACGAGGAGGGTGCCGCGCTCTTCGACCAGATCACCGCCACGGAGGACTTCGTCGACTTCCTCACGCTGCCGGCGTACGACCTGATCGACTAGGCGCCCCGACAGGGGTGGAACCCGCCGGAACCCGCATCGCCACGCGTACCAAGCGCGGTGCGGGACGGCGGGCGCCGGTATGGCGCCCCGACAGGGGTGGAACCCGCCGGAACCCGCATCGCCACGCGTACCAAGCGCGGTGCGGGACGGCGGGCGCCGGTATGGCGCCCCGACAGGGGTGGAACCCGCCGGAACCCGCATCGCCACGCGTACCAAGCGCGGTGCGGGACGGCGGGCGCC
>JAPOLI010000032.1 GCA_029977205.1 bacterium | reverse complement strand
TGAGGCGGTCGAGGAACTCCCACATGCGGGCACCGCGCAGCGTCACCTTCGCGCCGATCGGCATCCCCTCGCGCAGCTTGAACTGGGCGATGGACTTGCGCGCGCGCGTGATCGCGGGCCGCTGGCCGGAGATGATCGCGAGCTCCTCCACGGCGTCATCGAGGGCCTTGGAGTTCGCCTTGGCGTCGCCCACGCCCATGTTGAGCGTGATCTTCTCGATGCGCGGGTGCTCCATCGGCGACGAGTACCCGAAGCGCTGCTGCAGCGCCGGGCGAACCTCGTCCTCGTAGCGCCGCTTGAGGCGCGCGGGCGGAATGGCGGTCTCGGTGGTCAATCCAGGGCCTTCCCGGTGCGGGCGGACACGCGGATGCGCACGCCGTCCTTCTCCTCGATGCGCACCCGGCACGGCTTCTTGTCCGACGGGTCGATCGGCATGACGTTCGACAGATGCATGGGAGCCGGCTTCTCGATGATCCCGCCCGGGTCGTCCGGCGGTCGCGCCTTGGTGTGGCGCTTGACCATGTTGAGGCCCTCCACCAGCACGCGCTGGTCGCCGGGGCTCACCTCGAGCACGGTGCCGGTGCGGCCCCGGTCCTTGCCGGAGATGCACATCACCTCGTCGCCCTTCTTGATCCGCGCGGGCACTAGAGCACCTCCGGCGCAAGCGAGACGATCTTCATGAACTGCTTCTCGCGCAGCTCGCGGGCCACGGGCCCGAAGATGCGGGTTCCGCGCGGGTTCTGGGCGGCGTCGATGATGACGGCGGCGTTCTCGTCGAAGGCGATGAACGTGCCGTCCTCACGCGGGTGCGACTTCTTCGTGCGCACCACGACGGCCTTCACCACGTCGCCCTTCTTCACCGCGCCATTCGGCGTGGCCTGCTTCACCGTCGCCACGATGGTGTCACCGACGTGCGCGTAGCGGCGCTTGCTGCCGCCGAGCACGCGGATGCACAGGAGCTCCCTGGCACCGGTGTTGTCCGCGACGCGGAGTCGTGATTCGTTCTGGATCATCCCGTGCTCCTAGCGGGCCTTCTCGACGATCTCGACGAGGCGCCAGCGCTTCTGCTTGGACAGCGGACGTGTCTCGATGACCCGCACGACATCACCAACGCCGGCCTCGTTGCGCTCGTCGTGCGCGTGAAGCTTCGACGAACTGCGCACGGTCTTGCCGTAGATCGGGTGACGACGCGAGGTGTCCACGCGCACGGTGATGGTGCGGTCACGGGCGTCGCTCGTGACGATGCCCTGGCGCACCTTGCGCCGGACCACGCTCTCCTGGGGCGTCTCAGCCATTCGCGACTTCCTCCTTGGCGATCTCGCGCTCGCGGGCGACCGTGAGGATCTGCGCGATCTCGCGCTTGCGCACGCCGATCTCGCTCGTGCGCTCCAGCGCCCCGGTGGGCAGCTGGAAGCGCAGGTTGAAGAGCGCCTGTCGCGACTCCTCGAGCCTGAGGGCGAGCTGGTCATCCGACAGCTCGCGAAGTTCACTGGCCTTCTGCGTTGCCATTGCCTAGGCGTCCTCGCGCGTCACGAACTTGCACTTCACGGGCAGCTTCATCGCCGCGAGGCGCATCGCCTCGCGGGCGGTCTCCTCCGGCACGCCGGAGAGCTCGAACATGACCTTGCCGGGCTTGACCACGGCAACCCAGGCCTCGGGCGAGCCCTTGCCGGAACCCATGCGGGTCTCGGCCGGCTTCTTGGTGACGGGAAGGTGCGGGAACAGGTTGATCCACACCTTGCCCTGGCGCTTGATGTAGCGCGTCATGGCCACGCGGGCGCTCTCGATCTGGCGGTTGGTGATCCAGCCGTTCTCGAGCGACTTCAGGCCGTACTGGCCGAAGTGGACCTCCTGATGACCCTTGGCGTCGCCGCGGCGACGGCCGCGGTGCGCCTTCCGGTACTTGGTGCGCTTGGGCATCAGCATGGCGCTACCTCGATCCCTCGGACGGCGCGCCGCCCTGGCCACCACGGCCCTGGCCACCCTGGCCACCGCCGCGACCCTGCCCGCCACCCTGGCCACCCTGGCCGCCCTGACCACCACGGCCACGGCCGTCGCGGCGCGGGCGCCGCGGGGGCGGGGCATCGAGCTCGTTGCTGCGACCACGGGCATCGACGACGCCCTCGGGCAGGACCTCGCCCTTGTTGATCCATACCTTCACGCCGATCCGGCCGAAGGTCGTCTTCGCCTCGGCGAAGCCGTAGTCGATGTCCGCGCGCAGCGTGTGCAGCGGCACGCGGCCATCGGAGTAGTGCTCCGAGCGGGACATCTCCGAGCCGCCGAGGCGCCCGCCGCACTGCACCTTCACGCCCTGGGCGCCGGAGCGCATGGCGGATGTGAGCGCGCGCTTCATGGCGCGACGGAACGACACGCGGTTCTCGAGCTGCTCGGCGATGGACTGGGCCACCAGCGCGGCGTCGAGCTCCGGGCGCTTGATCTCATTGATGTTGATCTGGATCTGCTTGGAGGTGATCTGGTTCAGCTCGCGGCGCAGCGCATCCACCTCGGAGCCGCTCTTGCCGATCACGATTCCCGGACGGGCCGTGTAGATGTCGACGGTGAGCTTGGTGGCGTCCTTGCGGATCTGGATGTCCGAGAGCCCGGCGTGGCTCAGCTTGCGCGTGATGTGGTCACGCACGGCCCGGTCCTCGTCGAGGTAGGCGGCGTAGTCACGCTCGGTGTACCAGTTGCTCTTCCAGCCCTGGAGGATGCCGATCCGGAATCCGGTGGGGTTGACCTTCTGTCCCATCAGGCACGTCCCTCCGGCTCGGAGCCATGCGGGCCCAGGCCAATCGTGATGTGGCAGGTGCGCTTGTTGATGCGCGATGCCCGACCCTGGGCACGCGGGCGGAAGCGCCGCATGGTGGGGCCCTCGTCGATCGTCACGCGCGTGAGGTAGAGCTCGCGCACGTCGAGACCCGCGTTGTGGTCGGCGTTTGCCATCGCCGACTCCAGCACCTTGCGAATCGGCTCGGCCGCATCACGGGTGGAGAAAGCGAGGATCGCCTGTGCCTCCGGCACCGACGCGCCCCGGATGAGATCGGCGACCAGCCGGGCCTTCCGGGCAGAGACCCGCACGAACTTGGCCGTGGCCTGCGGGCGGGCGGGCCTGCGGTTGCGCACACGGGCCGAGCGGGCGGGCGTGTTGGTGGTGGCCTCAGGCGCCTCGACGTCGGTGGCCTCCACGTCGGTGGCCTCCACGTCTGTCGCCTCTGCTGTGGTCTCGGTGCTCACGTCAGCGCCTCGAGGTCTGCCGGTCGTCGCCATGGCCCTTGTAGGTGCGCGTGGGCGCGAACTCGCCGAGCTTGTGGCCCACCATGCTCTCGGAGATGAACACGGGCACGTGCTTGCGGCCGTCGTGGACGGCGATCGTGTGACCCACCATCTCCGGGAAGATCGTGGATGCGCGCGACCAGGTGCGCAGCATGCGCTTCTCGTTCGAGGTGTTCATCTCCTCGATGCGGGCAATCAGCGTGGGGTCGACGAACGGACCCTTCTTGAGGCTTCTGCTCATCGGCCTTCCGTGTGCTTTCCGCGCTTGCGACCGCGGACGATCAGCTTCTGGCTCGCCTTCTTGGGGTCACGCGTGCGGTGACCGTTGGTCGGCTTGCCCCAGGGGGTCACCGGGTGGCGACCCGAGTTGCTCTTGCCCTCACCACCGCCGTGCGGGTGGTCCACCGGGTTCATGGCGGACCCGCGGACGGTCGGGCGCACTCCGCGCCAGCGGCTGCGGCCGGCCTTGCCCCCCACCTCGTTCGCGTGCGAGGAGTTGCCGAGCTGACCGACGGTGGCGCGGCAGTCGATGTGCACCATGCGCATCTCGGTGCTCGGCAGGCGCAGGGTGGCGTAGTCGCCCTCCTTCGCCACGAGCTGGGCACCCGTGCCCGCAGACCGGCACATCTGCCCACCGCGGCCGATCTGCAGCTCGATGTTGTGCACGATCGTTCCCGTCGGGATGTCACGCAGCGCCAGGGCGTTCCCCGGGCGGATGTCCGCGCCGGGACCGCTCATCACGGTGTCGCCCACGGAGAGGCGCTGCGGCGCGAGGATGTAGCGCTTCTCGCCATCGGCGTAGTGCAGCAGCGCGATACGGGCGGTGCGGTTCGGGTCGTACTCGATCGCGGCCACGCGTGCGGGCACGCCGTCCTTGGTGCGCTTGAAGTCGATCACGCGATAGCGGCGCTTGTGCCCGCCGCCCTTGTGACGGGTGGTGATCCGCCCATTGTTGTTGCGCCCGCCGGTCTTGTGGATCGGCGCGAGCAGCGACTTCTCGGGCGTGCTCTTGGTCACCTCGGCGAAGTCCGAGCTGGCGACGAAGCGCCGGCCGGGAGAGGTGGGCTTGTGCTTGCGGATACCCATCAGGCGCCCTCGAAGATGTCGATCGAATCACCGGGTGCGAGCTCCACGATGGCCTTCTTCCAGCCCGGCCGGGTACCCATGCTGCGACCGCGCCGCTTGGGCTTGGGCTGCACCTTGATCACGCGCACGTCCGTCACGGTCACGTCGAACAGCTCTT
Source organism: bacterium (assembly GCA_029977205.1). Taxonomy (GTDB): domain Bacteria; phylum Actinomycetota; class Thermoleophilia; order Miltoncostaeales; family Miltoncostaeaceae; genus SYFI01. The sequence continues at coordinate 15,074 of JAPOLI010000032.1, read as the reverse complement.
CGACGGCCTGGCGGATCTCCACCTTGTGGGCCTCATCGAGCACCCGGAAGGTGTACTGGTTGTGCGCCTGCACGAGGAGGTAGCTCTTCTCGGAGACGACAGGGCTCACGATTGCGCGTCGGACATCGCCGCGGAGGTCGTTGCTCGTGCTCATGCCTCATCCCCCTCGACGTCGGCCGCAGGCGCGGCGGCGCCGTTCCAGCGGTCCCAGACGTCGGCCTCGACGAGCACCGACCGGCCGGCCATGATGTCGACGGTCTCGGTGTCCCGGGCCTCGAGCACGCGGACGTCCCGCATGTTCCGGAACGACAGCGCCACGGGCGATGCCGACTCGGTGACCACAACGAGCAGCGGACGGGCCGCGAGCTCGGCGGGAGCCTTCGCGAGGTACTCCGCAGCGCGCTTCGTGGACGGCTCGTCCCAGCCGGTCGGGCCCATCACCGCGATGGTGCCGCGCTCGACATGCGCCTTGATGGCCGAGCGGAACGCCTGGCGGTAGGCCTTGCGGTTGACCTTGCCCCCGTAGCTGCGCGGGTGCGGCCCGAACGTGATGCCGCCGCCGGTCCAGATGGGCGAGCGGTTCGAGCCCGCGCGGGCGCGACCGGTGCCCTTCTGGCGCCACGGCTTCTTGCCGCCACCGCTGACGTCGCTGCGGGTCTTCGTGCTGTGCGTGCCGGCACGACGCCAGGCCATCTCCGCCGTGACGACCTCATGGATGAGGTGCGGCTTGATGTCCTGGGCCTCGAGCTCCGCGCCGAGGGTGGCGGAGCCGGATGCCTTGCCGGTCTTGGTGAGCTTGTAGGCCGCCATCAGTCGGGCCTCACGTAGACGATCGAGCCGACGGCGCCGGGCACTGCACCCTTCACGAGGAGGATGTTGCGCTCCGGATCACGGTCGACCACCTGGAGGCCGCGCTGCGTGACCTGTCGCGCGCCCATGTGGCCGGCCATCCGCATTCCCTTGAAGACGCGCGCCGGGTAGGCGGCGGCGCCGATGGAGCCGGGACGGCGGACGTTGTGCGAGCCATGGCTCTTCGGTCCACTGGCGAAGTTGTGGCGCTTGATCGTTCCGGCGTAGCCCTTGCCCTTCGAGGTGCCGGTGACCTTCACGTACGACCCCGGCACGAACGACTCGACCGTGACCAGCTGCCCCTCGGAGAGCTCCTCGCCCTCCTCCAGGCCGAGGTCCTCGTGCGAGAACTCGTGGAGGTGGCGCATCAGCGACGCGCCGGCCTTCGCGAGGTGCCCCTGCTTGGGCTTGTTCACGTGCTTCGCCTTCGCGGCACCGAACCCGAGCTGCACGGCCGAGTAGCCGTCGCGCTCGTCGGTCTTCACCTGCACCACGGGGCAGGGGCCGGCCTCGATGACGGTGAGGGGAACCCTCGCGCCGTCCTCGGCGAAGATCTGGGTCATGCCGACCTTGCGTCCGATGATCGCGGCCATCGTCAGACCTTGATCTCGATGTCGACGCCGGCGGGCAGGTCGAGGCGCATGAGCGAGTCGACCGTCTTGGGGGTGGGCGAGAAGATGTCGATGAGGCGCTTGTGGGTACGCACCTCGAAGTGCTCCCGCGAGTCCTTGTCCTTGAACGGGCCCTTGATGACGCAGTAGCGGTGGCACTCGGTGGGAAGCGGCACGGGACCGGAGATGGTCGCGCCACTCCGCTGGGCCGTCTCCACGATGGAGGCCGCGCTCTTGTCGATCAGCTCATGGTCATAGGCCTTGAGCCTGATGCGGATTTTGTTCTGCGTGATCAAGGTTCGGTCTTCTCGTTCTGCGTCGTCGGGTGCTGCTCGGGGAAAGCGAGGGCCCCGCCCCCCTGATGTGGGGTGACGGGGCCCGTCCTGCCAGTGCTGCTACTCCAGGATCTGCTCCACGACCCCGGCGCCCACGGTGCGGCCGCCCTCGCGAATGGCGAAGCGGAGGCCGTCCTCCATGGCGATCGGGACGATGAGCTCCACCTCGAGCACGGCGTTGTCGCCCGGCATGATCATCTCGGCCCCGTCGAGGAGCTGGATGACGCCGGTCACGTCGGTCGTGCGGAAGTAGAACTGCGGGCGGTAGCCGTTGACGAACGGCGTGTGACGGCCGCCCTCCTCCTTGGAGAGCACGTACACCTGCGCCTTGAACTTCGTGTGCGGGGTGATGCTGCCGGGAGCGGCGAGCACCTGGCCGCGCTGGATGTCCTCGCGCTTCACGCCGCGGAGCAGGGCGCCGATGTTGTCGCCGGCCTGGCCCTGGTCGAGCAGCTTGCGGAACATCTCGACGCCGGTGACGACGGTCTTCTCGATCTCGGTCTGCATGCCGACGACCTCGACCTCGTCGTTCACGTTGATGATGCCGCGCTCCACGCGGCCGGTGGCGACGGTGCCGCGACCGGTGATCGTGAAGACGTCCTCCACGGGCATCAGGAACGGCTTGTCCACGTCACGCTCGGGGAGCGGCACGTAGTCGTCCACCGCCTGCATCAGCTCCAGGATCTGCTCCTGGGCCGTGGCGTCGCCGTTCAGTGCGTTGAGAGCCGAGACCTTGACGATCGGAATGTCGTCGCCGGGGAACTCGTACTCGCTGAGCAGCTCGCGGACCTCGAGCTCCACGAGCTCGAGCAGCTCCTCGTCGTCCACCATGTCGGCCTTGTTGAGGGCCACCACGATGTACGGCACGCCCACCTGGCGGGCGAGCAGGATGTGCTCACGGGTCTGCGGCATCGGACCGTCAGCGGCCGACACCACGAGGATCGCGCCGTCCATCTGGGCGGCACCCGTGATCATGTTCTTGATGTAGTCAGCGTGACCCGGGCAGTCGACGTGGGCGTAGTGACGGCCCTCCGTCTCGTACTCCACGTGCGAGGTCGCGATCGTGATGCCGCGCTCGCGCTCCTCCGGGGCGTTGTCGATCTCATCGAAGCTGCGCACCTCGCCGCCGAACTTCTGGCCGAGCGTCTGGGTGATGGCAGCAGTGAGGGTCGTCTTGCCGTGGTCGACGTGACCGATGGTGCCCACGTTCACGTGGGGCTTCGAGCGGTCAAACTTCTCCTTCGCCATCCCATGCTCCTCATGCGCGTCCGAGCGGGCGAACGACCATCCGGGTCGCCACCCGCCTGTGCTTCCGAAAAGGCCCACTCATGCAACGCGCGGCCCTGTTGGCCGCGCGTCAGAAGGCCGTTGCTCTTTCGAGCCGGGGGAACATAGCACGCGGAAGGCGGCTCGCAAGCGGGACTTCGGTGAGCGGTCAGGCATAGCATCGCGTACGTGGATGACGCACGCCACGCGCTGCTGGAACTCGCCCGCGAGGCACGCGGCGATGTGCGCGCTGACGCCGCCACCCGCGAGATCTATGCAGTGGACGCCAGCCTGTACCGGCGCGTTCCCGTGGGAGCGCTTCTCGCCGGGCACGAGGACGACCTCGCGCTGGCCGTGGACGCCTGCGCACGGCATGACATCCCGCTCACCATGCGGGGTGCGGGCACGAGCCTGGCCGGGCAGGCAGTGGGTCGCGGACTGGTGGTCGACTGCTCGCGCCTGCGGGGCATCGAGGTCGATCCCGGCACGATGACCGCCCGGGTCGGGCCCGGCGTGGTGCTCGACGACCTCAACCGCGCGGCCGGGGCGCACGGGCTCATGTTCGGTCCCGACGTGGCCACCGGAAGCCGCGCGACGATCGGCGGAATGATCGGGAACAACTCCGCGGGTGCCCGCTCGATCGTCTACGGCATGACCGCCGACAACCTCGTCGAGCTCGACGTGGTGCTCGCCGACGGCACGCGGGCATCCCTCGCGCGAGGTGGCCACGCGCCACCCGCACTCGAGGCCGTGCGGGCCCTCGCCACTGACGCGGGCTTCCCCGCGCTGATGCGGCGGGTCTCGGGGGACGCCCTCGACCGCCTCACGGGACCTGATCCCGACTGGCCTGCGTTCCTCTCGGGCAGCGAGGGCACGCTCGCGGTGCTGCGCTCGGCCGTGGTGCGCCTGGTGCCCATTCCCCCTGAGCGCGCGCTGGCCATCCTGCCCTTCACCGACGTCGACTCCGCGCTCGAGGCCGTGCCGGCGCTCATCGCCACCGACCCGTCCGCGATCGAACTCATGGACGCCGCGCTCGTGGACCCCGCCAACCGCCAGCCGGCCGAGCGGGCGCTGCTCGGAATCGTGGGCCGCGCACCCGCGATGCTGGTGGTGGAGTACTCGGGAGAGCCCGGCGAGGCCACGGGCAGGGCCCGTGCGCTGGCCGGGGCGACGGTGATCGACGACCCCGCCGGCCAGGCCGCGATGTGGACCATCCGGCGCACGGGCATCGCGCGGGCGCTTCGCACCGAGGGCGACGAGAAGCCGATCCCATTCATCGAGGACCCCGCGGTGCCGCCCGAGGTCCTCGCGCCCTTCGCGCGCGAGGTACGCGGCGTGCTGGCCGACGAGGGCCTGGGCGAAGCGGTCTGGTACGGCCATGCGAGCGTCGGGTGCCTGCACATCCGCCCGATGGTCGACCTGCGCGCACCCGGTGCGCCCGCTCAGGTGCGACGGGTGGCCGAGGCGGTCGCCGACATCGTGTCGTCCCATGGCGGGTCGCTGTCCGGAGAGCACGGCGACGGCCGACTGCGCGGTGAGTTGCTTCCCCGCATGTACGACGCCGATCTGCTGAGGCGCTTCGACGAGGCGAAGGCGGCGCTCGACCCGGCCGGCATCCTGAACCCGGGTATCATCACCAGCCCGGAACGGCTCGACGAGGGCCTGCGCATCCAGTCGTCCCCCGCCCTGCACGAGATCCGCACCGCGGTGTCGTTCGACTCGGTCGGCGGGCTGCAGCGGGCGGCCGAGGCATGCAACGGCAACGGCCAGTGCCGCCGCGCAGACGCCGTGATGTGCCCCTCATACCAGGCGTTGCGCGACGAGCGTCACTCCACGCGTGGGCGGGCCGTGCTGCTGCGCTCGGCGATCGAGGGGCGACTCGACCTCGGCCTCGCGGACCCTGGCCTGGCCGAGGCCCTCGACCTGTGCCTGTCGTGCCGCGCGTGCGCCACCGAGTGCCCCGCGGGCGTGGACATGTCGCGCCTGAAGGTCGAGGCCATGGTGCACCGGCACGCCGAGCAACGCCCCTCCGCTGCCGTGCTCGCGGCCGCCCACGCGCACGACCTCATGCGGGCCGGGTCGCGCTCGCCCCGCCTGGCGCGGCGGGCCGCGGCACTGGCGCGTGGCAGGCTCGGCCGCGACGCCCCCGTGCCGGTCCGCGAATGGAGCCCACCCGCCCCCGCGGGCCCGGGCACGCCGATCGGGCTGTTCGCCGACACATGGACGCGCTTCCTGCACCCGCCCGTGGGCGACGCCGCGCTTCGCGTGCTGGACACCGCGGGCGCGCGCGCTGAGGTGCTCTCGGGCGGCTGCTGCGGTCGCCCCGCGCTCTCGCAGGGGATGCCCGACCTCGCCCGTGCACAGGGTCGCGCGGCGCTCCGTGCCCTTGCGCCGTACGCGATGGCCGGGCACCCCATCGTGGTGCTCGAGCCCTCGTGCCTGTCGATGCTGGCGTCCGACCTGCCCTGGCTGCTGCCCGATGACCCCCGTGCGCAGTGGGTGGCCGATGCCGTCGTCTCCTTCGAGCAGGCGGTGATCGACCTCGGACTCGAGGTGCCCGGTATGCGCGAGGCGCCACTGGTGCACCGCCACTGCCACGCGCGCGCCGACGGCGACACCGCGGCCGTGGCCGCCTTGGGGCCGGGCGCGCGCGCCACCGACGCCGGCTGCTGCGGCATGGCGGGCGCCTTCGGATACCTGCATCCTGAGGTGTCGCGCCTCATCGGTGAGGACCGCCTGGCGCCTGAGGTGCGCGCGTCATCGGCCCCGGTGGTCGCCGCCGGAGTCAGCTGTCGCGAGCAGATCCGCGATCTCACCGGCCGCGACGCCCATCACCCCGCCGTGCACCTGGACCGCCTGCTGCACGAGTAGCCCGCGCGGTCCCGCCGCCTCAGCCACGGGCGCGCGCCCTCACGACGAGGGGCCGCTCGACGGCGGCCCCTCGGAAGCGTCACGGCACGGCAGGCGTCAGTCGCTGGCGGCGCCCACCTTGGCCTTGATCTCCTCGGAGATGCTCTGGGGCACCTCGGCGTAGTGATCGAACTGCATGGTGAAGGTCGCGCGGCCCTGGGTGGCGGAGCGCACGGAGGTGGCGTAGCCGAACATCTCGGACAGCGGCACCTGGGCCTGGATGGTCCCGGTCGTGCCCTTCTCCTCCATGCCGCCGATGCGACCACGGCGGCCGTTGAGGTCACCCACGACGGTGCCCATGAACTCGGTCGGGCACACGACCTCCACGGCCATGAGCGGCTCGAGCAGGCACGGGCTGGCGCGCTTGGCGGCCTCGCGGATGGCCATGGAGCCGGCGATCTTGAAGGCGCCCTCGTTGGAGTCGACGTCGTGGTACGAGCCATCGATCAGCTCCACCCGGACGTCCACCATGGGGTAGCCCGCCACCACGCCGCCTTCGAGGGCTTCCTTGATGCCCTCGTCCACCGCCGGGATGTACTCCTTCGGGATCGACCCACCCACGGTCTTGTTCTCGAACTCGTACCCCTTGCCGGGCTCGTTGGGCTCGACCGAGATGTAGACATGGCCGTACTGGCCGCGGCCACCGGACTGGCGGACGAACCTGCCCTCGACCTTCTCGACGCGCTTGCGGATGGTCTCGCGGTAGGCCACCTGAGGCGCACCGACGTTCGCGTCCACGCTGAACTCACGCATGAGCCGGTCGACGATGATCTCGAGGTGCAGCTCGCCCATTCCGGCGATCACCGTCTGCCCGGTCTCCTCGTCCGTGCGCACGCGGAAGGTCGGGTCCTCATCCTGCAGGCGCTGAAGCGCGGTGGAGAGCTTCTCCTGGTCAGCCTTGGTCTTGGGCTCGATTGCCAGGCGAATGACGGGGTCGGGGAAGGTCATCTCCTCCAGCACGACCGGGTCGCCCGGGTCGCACAGGGTGTCCCCGGTGGTGGTGCTCTTGAGGCCCACAGCGGCGACGATGTCGCCGGCCGAGGCCGTTTCGGCCTCCTCGCGGTGGTTCGCGTGCATCATCAGCAGGCGGCCGATGCGCTCCTTGCGCTCGCCCTTGGTCGCATTGATGATCCCGTCGCCGGCGTTGATCGTCCCGGAGTAGACGCGCAGGAAGGTCAGGCGACCGACGTAGGGGTCGCTCATCACCTTGAACGCGAGAGCGGAGAAGGGCGCCGCGGGGTCGGCAGGACGCTCGACCTCCTCGCCGCGGTCGTCGATGCCCTCGGCGGGCGGCACGTCCAGCGGCGACGGCATGAAGTCCACGATGGCGTCGAGCAGCGGCTGCACGCCCTTGTTCTTGAACGAGGAGCCGCAGAGCACCGGCGTCATGTCGATGGCCAGCACCGCGGTGCGGATGGCCTTCTTGACCATGTCGGGCGTGATGTCGTTGCCCTCGAGGTAGGCCTCGGCGAGGTCGTCGTCGCTGTCCGCCAGCACCTCGATGAGCGCCTCGCGCGCCACTTCGGCGTCCGTGGTCATCGAGTCCGGGATCGCGCCGACCTCGACCTCGGTGCCGAGGTCGTCCTTGTATGTCGTCGCCGTCATCTCGATCAGGTCCACGATCCCTGCGAAATCGGCCTCCGCGCCGATGGGCAGCTGGATCGGCACGGCGCGCGCGCCCAGGCGGTCGATCATGGTCTGCACGGCGGCGTCGAAGTCGGCGCCGATGCGGTCCATCTTGTTGACGTAGGCGATGCGTGGCACGCGGTACCGGTCCGCCTGGCGCCACACCGTCTCGGACTGCGGCTCGACGCCGGCCACCGAGTCGAACACCGCGACGGCGCCGTCGAGCACGCGCAGCGAGCGCTCCACCTCGACGGTGAAGTCCACATGGCCGGGGGTGTCGATGATGTTGATGCGGTGGTCACGCCAGAAGCACGTCGTGGCGGCGGACGTGATGGTGATGCCGCGCTCCTGCTCCTGCTCCATCCAGTCCATGGTCGCGGCGCCCTCGTGCACCTCGCCGATGCGGTGGGTACGACCGGTGTAGTAGAGGATGCGCTCGGTCGTCGTGGTCTTGCCCGCGTCGATGTGGGCCATGATCCCGATGTTCCTGGTGTCCTCGAGCGGGACCTTCTTCTCAGCCACTGATTCTCACCTGTCCGTCAGATGTGGCACGGGGAACCGATTCCCCCGCGACGTCGTTCCATGATCCATGCATGCCCCGCGCCACGTGGCCGGGGCATCTGCGCTACCAGCGGTAGTGCGCGAACGCCTTGTTGGCCTGCGCCATCCGGTAGAGGTCATCCTTGCGCTTGAAGGCGCCGCCCTGCGAGCCGAGGGCGTCGAGCAGCTCGTTCGCCAGTCGCTCGCTCATCTGCTTCTCGCGGCGCTGGCGCGCGAAGAGGACGATCCAGCGGATGGCCAGGGTGCGACCGCGACGCGACGGCACCTCGATCGGCACCTGGTAGGTGGCACCACCCACGCGCCGGCTCTTGACCTCGAGGGCCGGAGTGACGTTGCGGATGGCCTCCTCCATGACCTGCACGGGGTCACGCCCGGTGCGGTCGCGGATGCGCTCGAGGGCGTCATACACAGTGCGCTCGGCCACCGACTTCTTTCCGTCGGAGAGGACCTTGTTGATCAGCTGCGTCACGACGACGTTGTCGTAGACGGGGTCCGGGATGAGCGGACGGCGTGTAACTGCTGCGCGACGGGGCATCTGCCTACTTCGGGGTCTTGGCGCCGTACTTCGAGCGCGCCTGCTTGCGGTCGGAGACGCCTGCGGTGTCGAGCGCGGCGCGGATGACCTTGTACCGGACACCCGGGAGGTCCTTCACGCGACCCCCGCGCACGAGCACCACGGAGTGCTCCTGGAGATTGTGGCCCTCACCGGGGATGTAGCTCGTGACCTCCATCCCGTTCGTGAGCCGGACGCGCGCGACCTTGCGCAGAGCGGAGTTCGGCTTCTTCGGGGTGGTGGTGTAGACCCTCGTGCACACCCCGCGCTTCTGCGGGGCCCCGCGCAGGGCGGGTGTGGACGTCTTGGTCGCCTTGGGCTTGCGGCCCTTGCGGACCATCTGGTTGATCGTTGGCACGAGCCTCTTCCGGACTGTGGGCGTGATGAATCGTCCGCCCCGGCGGGCGAGCGGTCCGGGACCGTATCACGGCGAATAGGGGCGTCCAAGATCGCTCGGGGGCGCACCGGCACGCGTCAGCGCCACCGCGGCGCCCACCAGAGCCGCGAGCGACACCGCCGCCAGCGCCACCGACTGCCCGGTGAGCACGGGGCCCAGCACCGGATAGAAGGTGAAGCCCGTTGCCCCGATGGCGATCGCCCATGCCACGGCGGCCGCCAGCAGCACGGAAATGCCCAGCGTGATGCGCTCCCCGAGGTCGCGGGGCCGCTCGGGCAGGCGGGTACGGGGGCCCTCCCCGTACCCGCGGGCGGCCATGGCCTCGGCCGCATCAAGGCCCCGCTCCAGCGCCGACCCCACGAGCGGCAGGGCAAGTGGGGCAGCGGCACGGGCGCGGTGCATGCGCGAGCCGGTGGTGAGGCCGACGCCGCGGAGACGTGCCGTCTCGGCGATCGCCCGGGCGTCCCGTCGCATCGTGGGGACCAGGCGGGCCGCGAGCGCCGACACCAATGCCGACCGCGGGGCCACGCGGCTGAGCCCGGCAAGCATCCGGTCGGGGTCTGCCCACGCGAACAGGGCTGCCGCGAGCGCGATCGTGGCGAGCACCCGAAGGGCGGCCGCCCCGGCGGCCACGAGTTCCTCCGCCGTGATCTCGCCCGTCAGCGGCGGCGGCACGGGTATCTCGAACAGCACGAGATCGCCCTGTCCCGACACGAGCGGAGTCAGGAGGAACACACCGACCGCAGAGATCACCGCGGCGATGACCACGAGGCGCCCCGGGCTGCCGGGTGCCACCCGGAGGAGCACGATCGACCCGATCGCAAGCGCTGCGAGCACGAGGGGCTGGTCGGTCGTGAACGCCAGCACGCCCGCCACGAGCACCAGGAGCACCACGGGCAGCGGCGCCCGGTCGCCGGCCACAGGGGTGCTCATCGGCTCGGCACCGTGCGGTGCGGCGCGCACGGGGCGCGACGGGGACCAGCGGCGGCGGGAGATGCGAACCGGGGCACGATGCGCCGATGGTAGGGCAGCGCGGCTGCCCCGGCAGGAGATCGGCCGCACGCGTCGACGCACGCAGTCCGAAACGGGCATTTCCCACCCGCTGGCGCGACGGCCCTACCGTGCCCTCCCCATGCCCCGGAGCATCCTCAACACACCCTGCCCCTGCATGGCGTGCCGCCATCGGCGGGAGGCACGCCACGGCCAGCGCGGCCGCGCTCTGTGGATTGGCCTCGTGGGCCTCCTCGCATGCTCCGTGCCGCTGGCGGCGGCGCTCCCCGACCATGGGGCGGTGGAGCCCATCCCCTCTGCCCCGGTGGCCATGACGATTCCGCGGGAGCCGGTGCTCATCCCACAGACCGTCGAGGTGACCGGCGAGGACGGGGGCGCGATCATCGACTGGCGCGAGAGCGTTCCCGGGGGCTCGCCCAATGGGGGCCGCCTCACCGGCGCGGTGCGCCTGCCCGCGTCGGGGAGCGGTTACTACACGTATGACCCGCGCACCCAGCGCGAGCCAGGGGGGATCGCCACGCGCTGGGGAACCACGCGCCTGGTGCGCGAGCTCACCGATCTCGGCACGTGGTGGGCGCGCACGCACCCCGGGGCCGGCGCGCTCGGCATCGGTGACCTGTCCCGCCGCGACGGCGGCAGGATCGACGGGCACTCCTCGCACCAGAACGGCCTCGACGCCGACATCCGCCTCCCGCGCCGTGATGGCGCGCAGGGCGCTGCGAATCCCGGCAACTACGACCGGGAACTCACGCAGGACCTCGTGGACAGGCTCGTGGCACGGGGGGCGAACCTCATCCTGATCGGCCCATCCCTCGACCTGCATGGGCCCCGCGGCGTCGTGGTCCGCTGGCCGAACCACGACGACCACCTCCACGTGCGGTTCCCCGGCTGAACTCCGGCCCCCGCCTGACCCGGCGCGGCGCGGACACGCGCGGGTAGGGTAGGCGCCAATGGGACCCTTCATCCTGGTGCCCGCCGGCTTCTGGGCGGAGTCCTTCCCCGTGGTCGATGCGTTCCAGGAGCGCGTCCGCCAGACGGGGATCGGAACGATCCAGATGACCCTGCTGGCCTTCCTCGTGACGTTCCTGATCACCCGCGGGATCACCTACTCCATCAAGCACGGCAAGGGGCCCTTCGGGGATGTGTCGGTGGGGGGAACCCATATCCACCATCTCGTGCCGGGCATCATCCTCCTGCTCGTGACCGGGGTCGTCGGCATCGCGATCGACTGGCAGCCGCCCGGGCTCGCGGCGTTGATCGTGCCCACGTTCTTCGGCATCGGGGCTGCCCTCACCCTCGATGAGTTCGCGCTGTGGCTCACCCTCAAGGACGTGTACTGGTCGAAGGAAGGGCGACGGTCCGTGGACGCCGTCATCGTGCTCGCCGCGGTCCTCGCCATCGCTGCCCTGGGCATCCCGTTCTGGATCGACGTATGGAACGCCGCCGACCTCACGGGCAGCTGGATCATCGCGACATGGCACCTCATCGCCGCGTTGTTCTGCGTGATCACCTTCCTCAAGGGGAAGTGGATCTTCGCGTTCGTCGGGCTGCTGTTCTGGCCGATCGCGCTCGTCGGTGCGGTCCGCCTGGCGCGTCCCACGTCCTACTGGGCGCGCAGGTTCTACAGCCCGGCGAGGGAGGCGCGCGCGAGTGCGCGCTACCCGGAGGACCGCCACATGCCGACCTGGTTCTGGCAGCGCGACAAGCACGCCGACACGGCGGCGGCCACCGGGGAATGACCCCGGCGGCGCGCCCCGCGCGTCGCGCTACTGCGTGTCGGCGTCCTCGCCGTCGGGCTCGGGGACCGGGTCGGGCTCCGGCTCGAACGAGTACGTCCCGCCCGCGTCGATGAGGCCCACGAGGTCGTCGCCCTCCTCCTCCACGAGCGAGAAGGGCTCGTCCAGGTCGAACTCCAGCAGGGCCGGGGCCCGGCGGATCGGCTCGATCTCCAGCTGGCGGTACCGGCGCAGGCCGGTGGCAGCGGGGATGAGCTTGCCGATGATGACGTTCTCCTTGAGGCCGCGAAGGTGGTCGACCTTGCCCTCGAGCGCCGCGTCCGTGAGCACCTTCGTGGTCTCCTGGAAGGAGGCCGCCGACAGGAACGACTCCGTGGCGAGCGAGGCCTTGGTGATACCGAGGATGAGCGGCACGTAGCGCGCCATCGCCGAGTCGAGCAACTCCTCGGTCTCGGCGGCCGTGCGCTTCACCTTCTTGCGGCTGCGCTGCAGCTTCTCTGCGGCGGCCAGGCGCACGCGCTGGTTCTCCCGGAAGAGAACCGGCTTGTCCACGAGCTGGCCGGGCAGGAAGTTGGTGTCGCCCGGGTCATCGATGCGTACCTTGCGCAGCATCTGGCGCACGATGACCTCGATGTGCTTGTCGTTGATCTCCACGCCCTGCGACCGGTAGACCTCCTGCACCTGGGCCACGAGGTACGCCTCGGTCTTCGTGGCACGGTCGCCCGCGCCCCATCCGGGACCCGTGACCGAGACGCCGTCGCGCACGCGCATGCCCTTGGCGAACGGAGGCGCGGGTCGGTCGGCGGGCACCCGCAGGTGGCGCACCTCCTTGCCGTCCTCGCCCTTCACCTCGACCTTGATCGCGCGCGCGCCCTTCTCGGTGCGCCCGGGCGTGACCGCGGTGATGGTGCCGGTGATGCCCAGGTCGATACCGGCCTGCGCCTCGAGGATGTCGCTCGGGAATGCTGAGCCATCGGTGAGGAGCTCACCGGCCTCGACCCACGAACCATCGACGAGATCGCGGCGGATCTGAGGCCTGAACACGTTGTAGGTAACCGGCGCGCGCACCGGCTCCTTCTTGCGACCCACCTCGATGCTCACCGGCGGATCGAGGGAGATGATCGCGCCGCCGGGGCGGGCCTCGTCGTCCTCGATGCGGATCCAGCCGTCGTGTGCCGCCACATGCGCGAGTGCCTTCGGCTTGCGCGCCTCGAAGAGCTCGACGATGCGCGGGAGGCCCTGCGTGATGTCCGCGCCGGCGATGCCGCCGGTGTGGAACGTGCGCATGGTGAGCTGGGTTCCCGGCTCGCCGATGGACTGCGCCGCGATGATGCCGACGGCGTCCCCGGGCTCGCACATCTCGCCCGATGCCAGGTTGCGCCCGTAGCAGTGCGTGCACACGCCCACGGCGCTGCGGCACTTGAGCGGCGAGCGCACGGTGATGGACGCCTTCGGGTGCCGCGTTCCGATGTCGGTGAGCTCCTGCATGAGAGCGCTCTCGATCTCGACCGACCGCCAGGCATCGACCGCCTGGTCGTCATCGTCAGCCGGTGCGTCCCCGCGCAGGTCGACGAGCACCTCGCCCGTCGAGGAATCCACGACCGGCCCGATGACCACGCGGCCGAGCAGCGATGGGTTGGTGTGCCCATCCCGGACGAGCGGGGTGTCGATGCCCTCGCTCGTGCCGCAGTCGCGCTCGCGCACGATGACGTCCTGCGACACGTCGACGAGGCGTCGCGTCAGGTAGCCCGAGTCCGCGGTCTTGAGCGCCGTGTCCGCAAGGCCCTTGCGCGCCCCGTGCGTCGAGATGAAGTACTCGAGGACCGAGAGCCCCTCCATGAAGTTGCTCTTGATCGGGCGCTCGATGATCTCGCCCTTCGGATTTGCCATGCAGCCGCGCATGCCGGCGAGCTGGCGGATCTGCTTGAACGATCCGCGGGCACCCGAGTTGGCCATCATGAAGATGGGGTTGAGGCGGAACAGGTGGTCCTGCATGGCGTCGGCCACCTCGTCGGTCGCCTGGTCCCACAGCTCCACCACGCGGTTGTGCCGCTCCTCCGCCGTCATGAGGCCCTCTGCGAAGAAGTCTTCGAAGCGCTGCACCTCGCCGTCGTACTTCGCGAGGATGTCCTGCTTCTCGGGCGGGATCACCACGTCGTTCTTCGAGATGGTGATGCCCGACTGGCTCGCGTAGCGGAACCCCAGCGCCTTGAACGTGTCGAGCATCATCGAGACCACCGTGGCGCCGTAGAGGTCCACGAGCTCCTCGATGAAGTCACCGAGCTCGCGCTTGGTGAACACGCGGTTCTGCCACGGGTACGGGTGCGGGTCCTCCACGTGCGCGAGCAGGTGGGTGAGGTCCACCTGGAGCGCGTGGTTGAACAGCACGCGGCCCGCCGTGGTGACCAGGCGGCCTGCGGCGTGCTCGGGGTCCCGGCGGATCTCCACCAGGTCCTGCAGGCCCACGATGCCGTGGTCGAGCGCGCTCAGCAACTCGTCGTCGCCGCGGAATGCGTGCGGCGGCGCCTGCGGGGCCTCCTTGAAGGGATCGGCCACCCAGTCGGTGACGCCCTCGATGCGCGCCTCGTGCCCCTTCGGGATCACGTAGGTGCGGCCCTCGGAGTCCCAGAGGTCGATGATCTCGATCGCCCGGCCGGGACCCGACTCGCCCTTCTCACGTGCGTACACCGTGGGGCAGTAGGTGAGGTAGTAGAGACCGAGGATCATGTCCTGGCTCGGCACCGCGATCGGGCGGCCGTGCGCTGGGGACAGGATGTTGTTCGCCGACAGCATGAGCACGCGGGCCTCGGACTGCGCCTCCACCGACAGGGGGAGGTGCACGGCCATCTGGTCGCCATCGAAGTCCGCGTTGAACGCGGTGCACACGAGCGGGTGCAGCTGGATGGCCTTGCCCTCCACCAGCACGGGCTCGAACGCCTGGATGCCCAGGCGGTGCAGCGTGGGCGCACGGTTGAGCAGCACCGGGTGCTCGGCGATGACCTCCTCGAGCACGTCCCATACCTCGGGGATCATCGAGTCGACCATCTTCTTGGCCGCCTTGATGTTCTGCACCTGCTTGCGCTCGACGAGGCGGCTCATGATGAACGGCTTGAACAGCTCGAGGGCCATGAGCTTCGGCAGGCCGCACTGGTAGAGGCGCAGCTCGGGGCCGGCCACGATGACCGAGCGGCCCGAGTAGTCCACGCGCTTGCCCAGGAG
>JAPOLI010000031.1 GCA_029977205.1 bacterium | reverse complement strand
AGGAACGCCCCACTAAAAACCGCCGATCACTTCACGCGCTGACTCTCCCGGTGACAGACCCTGCATGTGGAGGTCGCTAGGTCGAAGTCAGCGAGGTGATGCTTACGGCACCCCCGCCGCGAATATTGAGGTTCACGGGGGATCAGGGGCTGGCAAGTGGAGCAGATGTTCCATCCTCGGTTCACGCTGTGCGAGGACAGCCTGGTGGTCATGCAGCTGGGGCATATGGTCATGCGGGGGATCGTGGCGGCTGGGGTAGTCGCCTCGGGAGGCGGCAATCTCATAGTGCACTCATGGTGCTGTCATAGTGCAGGGGGAGGGGGGGGAGGTATTCCCCCTCTCTATAAGGGAATGTGCACTATGAAACGGGTTCATAGTGCAGCGAATCCCGTTTTTCGCTTTTCAGCCGCCCCGCGCGCCACTCGCGCGCCACTGGAGTCCCCGTTCGGGCGGTTTTGAGCGGTCCCAACCGGACAACGGGAAGGCGCCTCGCACCCCCCGTATCGCCAGTCCCTATGCCGCTTTCCTAGTGGGGACGGTGGGATTCGAACCCACACGAGGGATACCCCTCAACGGAGTTTGAGTCCGTCGCGTCTGCCGTTCCGCCACGTCCCCGGCGGTCAGTCCTCCGGCGTGATGCGGGCCAAGCCCTCCTCGATCGCGACGGCACGAGTCGCTGCAGCCACCGCCGGCGCGACCTCGGGGTTGAACACACTCGGGATGATGTAGTCCTCGTGGAGTTCGTCGTCCGTGATCACGTCGGCGATCGCCTGGGCCGCAGCCACCTTCATGCCCTCGCTGATCTGCCGCGCCCGCACGTCGAGCGCGCCCCGGAAGATGCCAGGGAAAGCGAGCACGTTGTTGATCTGGTTCGGGTAGTCGGACCGCCCGGTTGCCATCACCCGGACGTACGGGGCGGCGACCTCCGGCATGATCTCGGGCGTCGGGTTGGCCATCGCGAACACGAGCGGGTTCTTCGCCATGCTCTTGAGTTGCTCGACGGAGAACGTGCCCGGGCCCGAGAGCCCGACGAACATGTTCGCGCCCCTGATCGCCTCGGTGAGGTCGCCCGTGACACCCTCGGGGTTGGTGTTCTCGGCGTACCAGTCCTTCATGAAGTTCATGTTCTCCGTGCGGCCGTTGTAGATCGCGCCACGGGTGTCGCACCCGATGATGTTCGTCACGCCGGCGTTCATGAGGATCTTCGAGCACGCCACCCCGGATGCCCCGATGCCGTTGACGACGACCTTGAGGTCCGCCATGTCCTGGCCGGTGATCTTGCACGCGTTGATGAGGGCAGCGAGCAGCACCACGGCGGTGCCGTGCTGATCGTCATGAAACACCGGGATATCGAGGCGCTCCTTGAGGGTGTCCTCCACCTCGAAGCAGACCGGGGCCGCGATGTCCTCGAGGTTGATACCGCCGAAGGCCGGAGCGATGGCCTCGCAGACGGCGATGAGCTCCGCGGCGTCGTGCGTGTCAACGCAGATGGCGTAGGAGTCGACGTCCGCGAACTCCTTGAACAGAAGGGACTTGCCTTCCATGACGGGCATCCCGGCGGCGGCGCCGATGTCGCCGAGGCCCAGCACTGCGGTGCCGTTGGTGATGACCGCAACCATGTTGCGCTTCAGGGTGTAGTCGAAGGCCGACTCGGGATCCTCCGCGATCCGCCGCGCCACCGCAGCCACCCCCGGCATGTATGCCACCGACAGGTCATCCCGGGTGCTGAGGGGCGCGCGGGCCACCATCTCGATCTTTCCGCCGTGGTGGAGCCGGAATGTCCGATCTTCCGCGGACGTCACCGTCACGCCATCGAGCGCGCCCACTGCGGCCACCACTTCGTCCTCGTTCTCGACGCTGGTCGCGTCCACCACGATCTCGCGGACCACGCGCAGGTGATCGGCCTCCACGACCTCCATCGAGGAGATCGAGGCGCCCTGGTCGCTGATTGCGCTCGCGACCGCTGCCGCAAGCCCGGGGCTGCCGGCCTCGAGCTCGATGCGGAGCGTGATGCTGAACTGCGCGCTTGGCGTAACTCCCAAGGGGTCCTCCGGATAGACGAAGGCGGGACAATACCCGTCGGGAAGGGATTCCCCCATCGGTACGTGACCCCTGCCGGATAGACTCGCCGCCGTGAGCACGGACGCCATCAATCCCGCCGGGGAGATCCTGCTCATCGATGGCTACAGCCTTGCGTTTCGGGCGTTCTTCGCTCTTCCTGACACGATCACCCGTGCCGATGGAATGCCTACCAATGCGCTGTACGGGCTCGCGGCAATGACCATCAAGGTCATCGAGGAGGAGAAGCCCTCCCGGGTCATCGTGGCGTGGGATCCCCCCGGGAAGACCTTTCGGGACGAGATCTATCCCGAGTACAAGGCGGGCCGGTCCGCAACTCCCGAGGGCTTCAAGGCCCAGGCGCCGTACTTCCGGCCGTTGATGGAGGCGTTCGGGGCGGTGAATGTCGAGAAGGAGGGGTTCGAGGCCGATGACGTGATCGGGACGCTCGCCCGTCGTGCCTCAGAGGCCGGCCAACGGGTCACGATCCTCACCGGGGACCGCGACGCCCTGCAGCTGGTGGACGCGAATGTGAGCGTGCTGGCGACAGGGCGGGGCGTCACCGATACCACCCGGTACGACGAGGCCAAGGTGGAGGAGCGCTACGGCGTGCCGCCGCCCAAGATGCCCGACCTGCGCGGGATGATCGGCGACTCCAGCGACAACCTCCCAGGCGTCCCCGGCATCGGCGAGAAGACCGCCGCCCAGCTGATGGCCACGTATGGATCGCTCGAGGAGATCCTTGCCCACGCCGATGAGCAGACACCCAAGCGCCGCGAGAACCTGACCATCCACGCCGACACGGCCCGCCTGTGCCGTGATCTCTCGGTCATCGACGTGAACGTGCCGCTCGACCTCGAGCCCGGGGACGCGCCTCTGATCACGCGCGATCCCGAGCGCCTGGCCGCGCTTCGCGAGGCCTTTCAGGAGTTCGAGTTCCGCACCCTGGCCCGGCGGGTGGCTGAACTGGCGGGCGACGCAGCCGATGAGGCGGCGGATGGCACCGACGGTGGAGCGCCATCGTCGGGCGCTTCCATCGAGGTAATGGAGGAGGCTCCTGAGGCGCTCGCGATGTTCCTCGCAGGTGGTGAGCCAGCCGCCATTGGCTTGTGCGGGGGTGCGCTCGCCGTCGTTGCGGGTGACGGCCCCGCCCGCGCGGTGCCGCTGGGGGATGGGGCCGACCCCGCCATCGCCCCGGTCGTATCCGCGGCGCCGTGGTCCGCGCATGACGCCAAGGCAATCCTTCGGCGCGGGCGTCTGGACGGACCTCTTCCCGAGCACGACACCATGATTGCCGCGTACCTGCTGGAGCCTCGCCGCCGCCAGTACATGCTCGGCGAGCTGGCCGAGGAGGAGGGAGTGGCGGTCCGGGCGGAGGGGGCCGATGAGGATGCCTGCGCGGCTGCCGTCGACGCCGCGGCCGTACGCGCGCTCAGGCCCATTCAGGAGCAGCGGATGTCCGACGAGGGGCTCGGGCTGCTCTTCCATGACATCGAGATGCCCCTGATCGGGGTTCTCGTCGCCATGGAAAACGTCGGCGTGGCCATCGATGTGCCGCGACTCGAAGAGATCCGGGGGCAGATGCAGGCCGAGATCGCGGATCTGACCGTGCAGATCCATGATCTCGCCGGTGGCCCGTTCACGATCGATTCCCCAAAGCAGCTCGCCGAGGTTCTGTTCGAGAGGCTCGGCCTGCCGGCGGGCAGGAAGGGCAAGACGGGCTACTCCACTGACCGGCGGGTGCTCCGGTCCCTGCAGGATGCGCACCCGATCGTGCCGCTCGTGGTGCGCTATCGCGAGCTGGTGAAGCTCGAGGGGACATACCTGGCGCCTCTTCCCGGGCTGGTGGACCCGGGCGATGGCCGTATCCATACGACGTTCAACCAGACCGTGGCCGAGACGGGGCGGCTGTCGTCCACCAACCCGAACCTGCAGAACATCCCCGTGCGCACTGAGGCCGGGCGCGAGATCCGCGACGCCTTCGTGGCTGGCCCGGGGTTCACGCTCATGAGCTGCGACTACTCGCAGGTGGAGTTGCGGATCCTTGCCCACTGCTCAGGCGAGCCTGCCCTCCGCGATGCCTTCGCCGAGGGCCGTGACGTTCACGCGGCCACGGCGTCCGAGGTGTTCGGCGTGCCCCTGGACGACGTCGACCGCGAGATCCGTGACCGGGCGAAGGCGGTCAACTTCGGCATCATCTACGGCATCTCCGACTTCGGATTGGCCGAGCAACTCGGCATCGCGCGCGGTGACGCCCGCGAGTACATCGAGACGTACCTCGCCCGCTACCCCCGGGTGGAGGCGTTTGTGGCATCCACGATCGCCCAGGCCACCGAGGACGGATACGTCACGACCCTGCTGGGCCGCCGCCGGGCCATCCCCGAACTGACTGCGCGCACGCAGCAGCAGCGGCAGTTGGGCGAGCGCCTCGCCGTGAACACGGTGATCCAGGGTTCGGCGGCCGACATCATCAAGATCGCCATGTTGCGCGCCCACGCTGCGCTCGCCGAGTCCGGCACGGGCGCGCGCCTGGTGCTGCAGATACACGACGAGCTGCTGGTCGAGACCCCGCCGGACCACGTGGAGGCGGTGCGTCCGGTCGTGGTCGACGCCATGGAGCAGGCATACGCACTCGACCCACCGCTTGCCGTCGAGGTGGGGGTTGGGCCCACCTGGCTGCGGGCCAAGGCGTGATCCGACCGCCTGCGACGCCCGCTTCGCCCGAGCCGGGACTCGACCCGTACCGCGTGCTGGAAGTCCATCCGGATGCGCGCCCGGAGGTCATCGAGGCGGCCTTCGGGGTGCTGCGGGAGATCGCGTGCGCGGACGATGAGGACGGCGCGCGCCAGCTGGCGCGTCTGGTGTGGGCCCGGCGGGTACTGCTCGACCCCTGATTTCCACTACATTCCTCGGTTCATGAACCCGACCCGGGTGGCGTACCCGTGCGCACATCCGGCCCATCAAGGACAACCAGACGACGATGAGCACCACTGACGACGTGATCGCAATCGACCCGGACGCCCCGGTCTTTGTGCTGGAGGGCCCCGAATACATCGAGGTCGACGGCAAGCAGGTTCCCAACTACGACATCACGATCCCCGAGTTCGGCGAGGGCGATGTGGTGAGCGGACGTGTTGTTCGCATCGACAAGGACGAGGTGCTCGTCGACATCGGGTACAAGAGCGAGGGCGTCATCCCGCTCAATGAGCTCTCCATCCGCAAGTCGGTCAATGTGGAGGACGAGGTCCAGCTGGGCGAGATGATCGACGCGCTCGTGATGCAGAAGGAGGACCAGGACGGGCGCCTGATCCTCTCGAAGAAGCGCGCGCGGTTCGAGAAGGCGTGGAAGCGCATCGAGGCGGCATCCACCGCTGGCGAGACGGTCGAAGGCACCGTCATCGAGGTCGTCAAGGGCGGCCTCATCCTCGACCTCGGCGTGCGCGGGTTCCTCCCCGCGTCCCTCGTGGACATCCGTCGCGTCCAGGATCTGGACGAGTTCATGGGCCAGAAGCTCGAGTGCAAGGTGATCGAGCTCAACCGCAGCCGCAACAACGTCGTTCTGTCACGCCGCGCGGTTCTGGAGCACGAGCGCCGTGAGGTGCGCCAGCGCATCCTCGACGACCTCGAGCCCGGCAAGGTCGTTGAGGGCGTGATCTCCAACATCGTGGACTTCGGGGCGTTCGTCGACCTCGACGGCATCGACGGGCTCATCCACATCTCCGAGCTCTCCTGGAGCCACGTGAACCACCCGTCCGAGGTGCTGAACGTGGGGGAGAAGGTCACCGTCAAGGTGCTGGACATCGACCGCGACCGCCAGCGGATCTCCTTGGGTCTCAAGCAGACGCAGGCCGACCCGTGGCAGAGCGTGGTCGAGACCTACCAGATCAACGACATCGTGCCCGGCAAGGTGACCAAGGTGGTCACGTTCGGCGCCTTCGTGGAGATCCACGCCGGCGTCGAGGGACTCGTGCACATCTCCGAGCTGGCCGAGCACCACGTCGAGAACCCACGCGAGGTCGTGAACCAGGGCGATGCACTCGAGGTGCGCATCATCGAGATCGACCCCGAGCGTCGCCGCCTGTCGCTGTCCCTGAAGGGCATCACGCCGGCTTCGGATGGCGACGCGGCCTATGCGGATGCGTCCGCTGCGGACGCAGAGCTCAGCGATGCACCGCCCGCAGAGGCTGAGGTGATTGCCTCCCCGCCCGTCGACGACCCGGCAGATGAGAGTGCGATCGACCCGTCGGCGGATATCCCCGCAGGGGCGCCTGACGAGGGCGAGGGGCAGCACGAGGCCTGACCGCCCGGCGCCTGCGCCCCCGTGCCTCGGCCTGACCGGGGGCATCGGCTCGGGAAAGTCCGAGGCGCTCCGCGCGTTCGCTGCGCGGGGCGCCGCGGTGCTGTCGTCGGATGACGTCGTCCACCGCCTCTACGAGGACCGTGTCGTCATAGACGCGGTTGTGGATCGCTTTGGCGAGGCGGTTCTCGCCCCGGATGGGAGCGTTGACCGTGCTGCGCTGGGCGACGCGGCGTTCGCCCAGGACGGCGGGCTCGCGTTCCTCGAGGGGCTGCTGCACCCGCGCATCGGGGCCGCCCGAGAGGAGTGGGTAGCCGAGCAGCGTGCCCGCGTACCTCCTCCGCCGCTGCTCATCTGCGAGGTGCCGCTCCTGTTCGAGGTCGACCTTGCCGACCAGTTCGATGCTGTGCTGGTCGTGACGGCACGCGATGAGGTGCGGCGCGCCCGGGTGCAGCAGCGGGGACAGGACTTCGACGGGCGGAGCGCCCACCAGATGCCCGAGGCGGAGAAGGTGTCACGGGCCGATGCGGCGTTCGAGAACAACGGATCGGTTGACGCCCTCGCCCAGTGGGTCGAGGCGATGATGGCGCGCTACGGGCGCCCATCGGACTGATGGCCCGCCGGCGGAAGCGGGGGCGGCGCGGCAGGCGCATTCTGGGCCTGCTGCTCGTGGTGGGCGTGCTGGTTGCGGTGGGCCTGGCCATTCATGAGTCGAAGCCCGCCTGGTACGCACGTTGGTGGTATCCGCTGGAATACGACGCAGCGATCAACCGCGACGCCCGCCTCAACGGGCTGGATCCGGCCCTCGTGGCCGCGGTGGTCTGGCGCGAGAGCGACTACGACCCCGGTGCTGTCTCGCCCCGCGGGGCGGTCGGCCTGATGCAGGTGCTTCCCTCGACGGCGAGCTTCATCGCCTCGCAGGACGACCCACCGCCAGGACGGGCAATCGATATCGGGGATCCCGAGGTGAACATCAGCTTCGGCGCGTGGTACCTGCGGCATCTGATTGACCTGCACGACGGCTCAGTGCCCGCCGCGCTTGCCGCGTACAACGCCGGGCCCGACAACCTGCGCAAGTGGCGCGCGAATGCCACCTCGAAGGGGGCGGATCTGCGGGTGCCGGAGGACGTCCCCTTTGAGGAGACCCGCCTCTACGTGACGGACGTGCTCGAGGCGTGGCCGGTGTATCGCGACGCGTACGGCGATCGATTGGGCCCTGCGGCCTAGACCACCACGTTCCAGGGGATTGCGCGCCAGTCGGTGATCAGCCCCGCCTCGTAGTAGGGGTCGCGCAGCACGTACTCGCCCACCTCCTCGGCAGGGCACGGCGCGAAGACGATCGCCGCGCCGCTCACCGGGTCCCCGAGCGCCCCGGCCATGAGCACGCGGCCCTCGTCCTTGAGCCGGGTGAGGTTGGCGAGATGGGCATCCCGGTAAGGTGCGCGGCGTTCGAGGATGTCCTCGACGTAGTCGTACATCAGGAGGATGTGGGTCTCTGGCGGCATCGGGGCTCCTGGGTCGCTCGGCGATTCATCCTCCCATACGCGTGGAGGAGCATCCATGGGGTCGGAGGGCCCGGACGACCTGACGACGGGGGTCACGAGCGCGTCCATCTGCGACGCCATGGCCCGGCGGCATCCGCACCGGTGCCACGCGGTTGGCCTCGTGCCCGCCCGGGCGGGCCAGGTGACCCACGGGCCTGCCGCGACCATCCGCTTCGGACCGCGCCGGGACGACCTCCCCGACCACGATCTTGCCGCGGCTGCCGAGCACGCGCTCGCGGACGTCCCCGCGGGGGCGGTGGTCGTGATCGCTGCTCCTGACGCGCCGGGTGAGGCCGTGGCGGGCGGCAAGAAGCTGGCGGCGCTTGAGGAGCTCGGCGCGGAGGGGGTCATCGCGTGGGGAGCGATTCGGGATCGTGCAGAGGCGGCCTCCTATCGCACCGGTGTGTGGGCTCTTGGTGAGACGCCACGCGCCAGCGGCGACCGGTTGCAGGTGCTCGAGGTCGGGGGAATCCTGACGTTCGGCGGGGTCACGGTACTGCCCGGAGATTGGGTGTACGTCGATGAGGCGGGCCTCGTCGTCGTTCCCTGGGACGAGCGCCACCAGATCGTCGACGCTGCGCGCGGGATCGAGGAGGACGACGCGCGCGCCGTCCGGAGCATCAGGGGCGGGTGATCAGCCGGGCGACCCATCTGCGGCCACCCAGGCCTCGACCACCCTCCTGATGTATGCGCCGGGCGGGGGCCCCGTGGCGTCGCAGCCCCTCAGGGCCTCCGCCAGGGCGTCCGGCCCCATCTGGGGCCAGCCCAAGGGATCGTCGGGATCGGTGACCTCGAGTATGCGCTCGCCTGGGGGGTCGGGCAGGCGCACCATGATGCGGGCATCCTGCATCCCCGCGGAGCGCAGGGCTGCCGCGGCGGCGCCGAGGGCGTAGGCGGGATACGTCACTATGCCGGGCCCGTAGTAGGCGTCCGAAGGGTCATCCACGAGGAGGGCCCAGTCCAGCTCGGCTACGATCGCGACCGGTCCATGGGGGCCGTCCCAGGCGCGTACGTGCACCAGCCCGTCGTCTGCGAGGCGGGTTGAGAACGGCACGAGTGCGTTGAGGACCGGCGGCGAGGCCACGCGTAAGAAGGTAGTCGTCCTCACATTTCCGCTTGCGCGTGAACCGTGCGCGCATCAGGTGACCGCATGTGGGCGTAGTCTCGTCCACGCACGCACCGAGGAGAGCACCGTGTCCACCGTGTCCCGCCCGCGCCCGTCGTGGCCTATCCCCGAGCCCAAGTGGCCATTCCCTGATCTGCCTGCAGAGCTCGAGTTCCTGGCCGGGATCGACCGGCAGCTGCACGCCCCGGCGCTCGCGGACATCAGCCGTCGCATCGTGGAGTCGGGCCGGTGGCGCGACTACGTCGCCGTATGCGAGGAGTACCGCGACTACCGGCTTGTCTTCGAGAATGACTACGTGGACATCTGGGTGCTCTCCTGGCTTCCCGGCCAGGAGACGGGCTTCCATGACCATGACATCTCCGAGGTCGGGATCTGCGTCGCCGACGGTGCCATTCGCGAGCACCACATGCACGTGTACGCGCCCGACACCGACCATGTGATCCGTCCGGGGGAAACCCAGGAGGGGCCATTCGGATACATCCACCGCGTGGAGCACTGCGAGGGGGTCCCGGCGATATCGGTGCACTCCTACTCGCCCCCGCTCGCGTGGGTGGGTCAGTACCGGGAGAACGGTGGGCAGATGGTGCGACTGCGCCAGCCCGGCCGCACCCGCCTGTCGCCCACCTAGCGGGTGCCCGCTACGCGCTCGCGATCCTCCGGGCTCATCGGGAACATGGGACTCACAAGCACCGTTCCACCATCAGGGCAGGCGGCCACGGCGAGCGCGAGGGCGCCGGCGAGATCCTCCGCCCCGGCATCCGGCTCCATGTAATCGCGGATTCGGGCGCTGGCGGGGCCGAAGGCCACGATCGTCCCTGCCGCCTTGCGCGCTGCCGCGGTGGCCTCGCGCAGTGCCGCCTCCTCCTCGGGGGCCGCGTGCACCGGGGCTCCCGGCAGGCGGTCGTCCCCCCCGAGCACGACCACCAGGTCGGACCCGGCGAACTGGTGGATTGCGGCGAGCGCCTTCACCGGGGTGCCCGCCATGGAGTCGTCGATGATGGTGATGCCGCGTGGTCCTTCCCGTGGGGCCTGCCGGTGCATCACGGGATGGATATCGGCCAGGGCTGCGGCCACCTGATCCGGAGCGATGCCAAGCGCGAGCGCAGCGGCCGAGCCAGCCAGGGCTGCGCGCAGCAGAGGACCGTCGAGTTCCGTGCGGCAGGAGGCCTCATCACCTGCTGCGGTCAGAACCACGGATCCGTTCGCGCTGATGGCGCCACGCGGGGCCGGGGCGGTGCCGAAGCCCCATCGGTGGCCGCGTACCGGGCCGAGGACGGCGAGGGTGTGTGGGTCATCCGTCGGGAGGATGAGTTGATCACGGTCGGTGAGGTCGGCGACCAGCCGGCGCTTGGCCCGGTGGTAATCGTCGAGCGTGCCGTGCAGCTCGACGTGGTCCGGACGAATGGTGGTGACCACGGCCACATCAGGATGCACCTCGGACATGTGGCACAGGTGCGTGGAGGTGAGCTCCGCCACGAGCACGGCGTCCGGGCTGGCGCTTGCGAGACCGTCTGCCACCGAGTGATCCGGCCAGGCGTTGCCCGAGCGGGCCGTTGACGAGATCAGCACCGGCACCCGTGCGAACCGCAGAATCGCCTCGAGCACACGGCACGTGGACGTCTTGCCGGCGGTTCCGGTGACAGCGACCACGCGACCGGGCGCCGCCTCGAGGAGCATTTCGGCAAGCACGGTCACGCGAGAACCCGTGGCGCGGGCGTGGGATACCACGCGCGCGGACTCTGCTGTCCATTCGTCGACCACGGTGAGGTCGACGGCCCCGTCGGAGCCGTCGACCACCGTGTATCCGGCCTGGCGCAGGAGCACCCGCGCCGCCTGCGCATCCGCTCCGGATATCGCGATCCGGGCGCGCATGGGCGGGGTCAGGCCAGCGGCACCGGGCGGGCCGCCATCGTCGCGACGACGTCGGCCTCATCAGGGATGGGCAGGTAGCGGGCCACTGAGGACTGCGGGCGGATGCCCAGCTGCGACTCGATGATCTCGGTTGCGATGCCCTCGCCCGCCATCTCAGCAGCGCACGCGTAGCGCAGGCCCATCGCGTGCACCCGGCTGTCCAGCCCCGCGCGGAGCGCGAGCCGCGGCAGGAGCTCGCGCACGTATGCCTGGCTGAGCGGCTTCCCCTGAAGGGTTGAGATGAGGGGCCCGGAGTCCCCGAGCCCGTGAGCGGCACGGCGGGCCATCCACTGCTCCACCTCAGAGGCTGCGAGGTCGTCCAGCCCGGCAACGCGATCGCGGATGCGAACCCGCCGCGCGGCGGGATCCACATCTGTTGGGCGAAGCGCCAGCGCCTCGCCGGGGCGCAGCCCCGCGCGCCAGAGCAGCGCGATCAGCGCGCGATTGCGCCGACCGGTGTTGGTTTCCTCGGAGCACGCTCCAAGCAGTGCAAGCGCCTGCGGAGCGGTGATGGGGGGATTTTGAACTGTGACGGCCACGGCTCTCCACCTGGTCGAAGTGATGTCAGCGGAGATTACTCCTTCGGATGACCAATGGGGGAATTCCTCACCACGGTACCCGCCAATTTCGCCGACGCGCTCCCCCGGGACCCATCCGGGCCCCGGGGGATGCCCGGGTCAGCGTCCGACGGCCTTCTTGACCGCCGAGGACATGAGCACGAGGCCGATGCCGTCAAACAGGAACTGGATACCGACGAGGAGCCCGATCGCCCAAGCTGCAGAGCTCGGGAAGTCCGAAGCGATGAGGATGCCGATGATGATGGCCAGGACGCCGCCGAAGGCGAGCAGTCCGCGCCCCTCTCCGCCCGTGTCACCGATGGCGGCGATCACGCGGACAACACCCATCACGATGAAGACGATCGCGATCACGGCGGTGAGACCGACGGTTGCTTCGATCGGGTTGAAAAGGATCCAGAGCCCGCCGATGAGGAGCAGGATGGACAGGATGACCCCGATTACCGTCCAGGCGCCGCTGGCACTACCGATTGCGGCGAAGAGCCACGCAGCTGCAAGAACGATGACGAGGATTCCGACGAGGATGGCAATGCTGACCGACGCCACCTGGGGCACCGCGATGGCGATGATCCCGATAATGATCGCGAGGATCCCCGCCCACATCATGCCGTTGGCTGACTGGCGCAGGTCCTCGGCTGAGCCCGTTCCCATGGAGCGGATTCCTTCCGTAGAGGCCGATTCGTGAAGGATGTTCGCAGGAGGACCGGGGGAGTCCTCCCTAGCGCTGGCACCCGGTGCACGCCCAGGCGCGGCGGCCGGCGAGCTCCCAACTGGTCACCGGGCCCCCGCAGGAGCGGCACTGCGCCTGCCGATACACGTACGTACGCTCCCCGCGCGGGATGCGGGAGCGGGGCATGCCGGCATCCTCGGCAGTAACGGTGATGATGCGTCCTGCGCGCTCTCCGTCTGTGAGCATGCGCCCGACGGTGTCCCATAGGGCGTCGAACTCCTCGCGCCCGAGAGATCGGGCTTCCCGTGCGGGGTGGATGCCCATCACGTGGAGCGCCTCCGCGCGGTACACGTTCCCCACGCCGGCGATCACCGACTGGTCCATCAGGAGGGCGCCGATTTCACGGCGACTCCGGGAGATCCGTGACCAGGCCTGCTCGGGATCGGCATCCGCGCGGAGCGGGTCGGGACCAAGGCGCCCGAGGAGCCGGGATTCCTGATCGGCGTCGATGATCTCGCAGGCGGTGGGCCCGCGCAGGTCGACCGTGCCGTCGTGGCCGACCATCCTCAGGCGGATCGCCCCCCGGGGCTCGGGTGCAGCAGAGCGATGGGTCATGAAGCGGCCGAACAGGCCGAGGTGCACGTGCAGCAGTACATCGTCTGCAAACCGGTAGAACAGGTGCTTGCCGTGGGCGTCGATGTCCGTGAGCACGAGGTCGTCGAGCAATCGCGCTCCGTCTGTGAAGCGACCCTGCGGGGAACTCGCGCGAACAGGCTCCCCTGCCAGCATGCCCCGCTGTATCCGCGCAGCCCGGTGGATCGTGTGGCCCTCGGGCATATCAGCCGCTTCGCAGGGTGGCTCGGGCGACTTCCGTGCCGATCGCCCGCGCATCGGCGAAGCTCGCATCCTCCGTGCGCTGGGTGAGGACGACCATGATGACGGGGCCCCGTCGGGTGTAGGCGATGGCAGCGCCGTGCTGCTCGCGCTGGCGCCACCCGTTCTTCTCGGCCACGGGGGTGCCAGCGGGGAGCCCTTCGGTGAACAGTGAGGCGTTGGCACCGACCTGATCCGCCGTCAGGAGCAAGCCCAGAAGGAGGCGGGCCCTCAGCGGATCGATGCCGGTCTGGCGGCGTCCCGCGGGCGTGGGCACCGCCGCGGCCTGCAGCGCGAACAGCATGCGCCCCATGTCACGTGCCGTGGTGTGGCGCGTCGACCAGGTCGGGGTGACGGCCAGCCCGCCCGCCGGAAGGCGGGGCTGAAGCTCCTCGGTGATGTAGCACCCGGGATACGTGCTGTGGAGGGCCCCGAGGCGACGCAGGCCGTCAGCCGCCGCGGCATCGGGTCCAGACCCGCATCCGGAGCCCACGCTCCCGACGAGGCGGTTCGCGGCGCTGTCGTCGCTCTGGCGCAGCACCGCGACGAGATCCGGCCACGACGCATTGAGCCACGGCCGGCCGCCCATGCGCATGATGGCTCCTGCAGCAAGCGGCAGCTTCACCAGGCTTGCGGCCGGGAACTCCGCATCTGCGTTGTAGCCCGCCGCGACCCCGTTCCAGAGCTTCTGCACCCAGATGGCGGTGACGCCGCCGTGCCTGCTGGCGATCCGTGCCAGTTCGGACTCAAGGGCGCGGTTTTTGCGCCGTCCCGGAACGGCAACCTGGCCGGAGCGCGGGAGCAGGAAGGCCCCTGCGGTGCTGCGGCGCGCCACGGCCCGGCCGGACCCATTGCGCATCACCACCGTCACATTTCGCGGCCCTGCCGCCCCGGACACCCGGGCGCGTGTCACCCCTGCGGTTACCGGGACCAGCCGGGAGGCTCCGCGGCTTGAGACCCGGGCGTTTGTTGCGGTTGCGGGACCACTGGCCACGACCTGCCCGAAGAAGGCTTCCCCCGCCACCGGGCGGATCCCGATCCCGGCCGACGCCGCAGGGCTGGATCCTGCCGTGGCCGCGAGCACCGCTGCGACGGCGCAGACCCCTCCTGCCCCCATACGGTGGCCCCTCATTCGAGGCCCGTCCGCGTGCGCACCGAAACACCGGTGCGCCCCGCAAGTGCCGCGAGATCCCCATCGAATGTCGCCTGCTGCACCTCATCGCGCGGCACACCCGCCTCAATGAGGCGCTGTTCGAGTCCGCGCTCGGATGCATGGCGGAAGAACAGGACGGCGATCGCGCCGAACGTGATCGCGCAGTGCGCAAGGATCATCACCGTCCCGGCATTTGCCTGGTCCTGCAGGGCCGACATGCCGAAGGCGGCCGCCCCGGCCTCGTGGGAGTCGTAGAACGGCGTGCCGGAGAACCAGTACACGTTCGCGATCCCCACGCCGGCAAACCAGACACCGATCATGTAGACGCACTTGGCGCCCGTGCGGAACCAGCGTGGGGGATCGACGAAGCGGTCGGTCACCGGCGCCCACATGATCACGCCGGCGCCGAAGACGGCCATCTGCTGCAGCACCCACACCCAGGGGCGCACGAGGACCTCGTGGTGGATATCCGGGACCAGCCAGGCGATGGTGGCCCCGAGCCACAGGGCGAAGGCGACGAATGGATGAAGGATGATCGCGAGGAGCGGACGCCGGTCCCGGCTGCCGCGCGGAGCGCGGGGGAGGGCGAGGAGGACCAGCAGTGGCGCGAGCGCCCCCACCAGCACGTGCTGGAGCATGTGCGCTGACAACAGCCCGCCCTGGGCGATCACGGCCACCGGGGCGCAGACCGAGAGCACCAGCACGCCGGCACCGGACCACAGCAACGCCGAGCGCCGCCGCAGGTCCGCGGGGGATCCGGTCCACGATGGGGATGTGCGGATTGCCAGCGCGAGGGCGGCGATCAGTGCCAGGAGAAGCCCGGGGAGCACCCACAGGGACCACCACGGATTGTCCTCCACGCGGGCGAGTGCGCCCTCGTAGCCGCTCCAGAACTCGCTCGACCCGCCGGTGAGCCCGGCCACCACGACGCCGATCGCGATGATGCAGGCACAGACAAGGGCAATGAGGATCCAGCGCGCGCGACTCACTGGCCTGACGCTATCGCGCGCGGCGCGTATTGTGCGCCCGTGCGCGAGATCGAGATCCGCGGGGACATGATCCGCCTGGGCCAATTGCTCAAGCTGGCCGGCGTGGCCTCGGGGGGCGGCGATGTCAAGGCCATCCTCGCGGACGGCGTCACCGTGAACGACGAGCACGAGGATCGCCGGGGGCGCCAGCTGCGCCACGGTGATGTGGTCCGGATCTCCGGTGATGCAATCCGGGTCACCGCGCAGTCCTGACCGGGACGTACGGCCCGCGCGTTCGGCGCCACGAGTGGGACAATCACGGCATGGCAGAGATCGGGCACACCGCGATTGGCGCCTGGAGCGGCGGACGGGTCATGCACTTCGGGGAGCCGCTGGATGATGCGCGGCTCGAGCGACTCCTTCGGCCCGGCGACGACATCCATACGGTGGTCACCGCCGATGTGTACGCCGAGGGCGAGGCGGACCGCTTCGTCGGCCGCGCCACCGAGGGCCTGCCCCGGGACGCGTACTGCCTCGTGTCCGCGGTGGGCCACGACTTCGTCAACGGCGTGCGGCAGGGCTCGAGTGGCTTTCCGCGCTTCACGAACCCGTCGCTCCGTGGCGAGGACGGCTACCGCGACTACCTCGTGGGGGCGCTGGAAGCCAGCCTTGAGCGCCTTGGCACCGACCACGTGGATCTGGTCCTGCTGCACAACCCTGACAGAACCGGGTACACCAGCGAGGCGGTGTGGCGCGCGATGTCCGACCTGCGCGCAGAGGGGCTCGCACGGATGATCGGCGTTGCTCCCGGGCCGGCGAACGGCTTCACGCTCGACCTCATCGGGTGCGTGGAGGCGTACGGCGATGAGATGGACTGGGCGATGATCATCCTCAACCCATTCGAGCCCTGGCCGGGGACGCTGGCCCTGCCCGCGATGGAGCGTCACGGCGTCAAGGTGCTGGCCCGGGTGGTGGACTACGGCGGCATCTTTCACGGCGACCTTCCCGACGAGGATGCCCTCACTCCGGGCGACCATCGCGCGTACCGCCCGGCGGGCTGGGTGGACGCCGGGCGACGCCGCCTGGAAGAGGTTGCCCCCATCGCCGAGCGGCATGGCCTCACCCCGCTGCAGCTGGCAGCCCAGTGGACGCTTGCGCAGACCGCCGTGCACGCGGTGGTGCCCACCTTCATCCAGGAGGCGGGGGAGGGGCACAAGAGCGTGGAGGACCAGCGACGCGACCTTGCGACGACCCCGTCAGAGATCGTCCTGACCCCCGACGACATCGCTGAGATCAATCGACTCGGTGACAACCGCGGGTGCATGAAGCTGAAGGGCGGAACGCCGGGCCACGCAGGTGAGCCCATGCCGGACTCCTGGCCGCTGGAACCTGACCTCGAGCAGGTGGCCGCCCGCTGGGGCATCGTGCCGGAGCGGGACCTCGTGCACCTCACGGGGTAGCACCCCGGTGCGGGCTCCCGAACCACTCGTGCGTGTGGCGTAGGATGGCGGAGTGACCGATGCCGAACTCCTCAGCCGGCACGCGCCCCTCATCCGGTACAACGCGTCGGAGTTGTTCCTGCCGACCAGTGTGGACGCGTACGTGCGGCAGTGCGCCATGTGGGAGATCACGCCAGCGGGTGAGCACGAGCAGGTGGTCGGGCACGGTGAGCTCGATCTCCCCCGGCTGGCGGAGGTGGGGCAGGCCCTCGCCGAGCGGAGCGTGTACCTCCGCTTCGTGGAGCACCCATTCACCCGGTGGCAATACTGGGCGTGGCGGCGCGATGGGCACTACGCGCGCATGCCGCACGCATCCCGCTTCGCGAACGTGGGCCTGAGTACACGCGTGATCGACGCGTTCTTCCGGCTGTCCCTCGTGCTCCGGCGGCGCCTTCCGAAGGGCACCGTATCCGCAGGGGAGACCCGCTACCGCGAGAACATGGCCGACGCGCCGCACTGCACCTTCGCCCGGGTGATTCGCGACGCGGGCTGGACCGTGTGCCAGTACTGGTTCTTCTCCGCGGTCAATGACTGGCGGTCGTCCTACCACGGCATCAACGATCACGAGGCCGACTGGGAGAACGTGCACGTCTACCTGTCCCCCGATGACGACGGCGTGCTGGTGCCTAGATGGGTTGCCGCCTCGTCGCACGACGCGGAAGGCGATGGGCTGCGGCGCCGCGTTGACGATCCGAACCTCACGTGGGAGGACGGGCACCTCGTGCTGTTCGCAGGGGCCGGATCGCACTCCTTGTCCTTCCGGGCCGCAGATGAACTGATCCGGGTGGACTCGCCCCGACTGAAGCGGTTCGTCAACTGGTCGCGGCGGGCGATCGCGCTCCTCACTCCGTGGACGGACGCATCCACGTTCCAGGAGGGGCTGGGGATCCCGTTCGTGGACTACCACCGTGGTGACGGGGTGGCCATCGGACCCGGCGGCGACCGGGACTGGCAGATCGTGGAGATCAGCGACGACACGCCGTGGGTTTCGGACTTCCGGGGCCGCTGGGGGCGGGATACCGGTGACCGGTTCGGCGGCGAGTCAGGCCCCACGGGCCCGAGGTATGAGCGGAACGGGCTCGAGCGAACGCGGTGGAATGACCCGGTGGGCTGGGCAGGACTGCAGAAGGTGGCCCCTGACCCCGGGAACGGGGACATCGCCCTGAGCGACCGGCTCAACGAGATCGACGGAGAGGTCGCGGCGATCGAGGCGGAGATCGGTGAGCGGCGCACCCGTGCCCGCCGCGAGATGGTTCAGGCCCAGGCTATGGATATCGACACCACCACAGCCGCTCTGGCGCGCATGCGCTATACCACCGCCCGCGAAGAGGAGTCCGCCATCCTGCAGCTGGCGGACGCACGTCGCCGACTTACCGCGGAGCGGGCATCAATCGTGCGCGCCTCGGTGGAGGGTCTTCCGCCGACCGGCGCCCGCGATCACCTACGGCAGCGGCCGATCGCCGAGGTCTGCCCCGAGCAGACGTGGATCCTCCGCGCATGGTCAGCGGTCAGTACATCGGTGCTCCTGGCGATCATCATCTGGCTACTGGTCGGCAATGACAGTGCCCACTACTGGTTGGGCGTCCTCGTCGGCGTCGTCGTGCTGGTGGGGGTCGAGTCGGCCGCGCGCGGCAGGCTCGGCCAGTTCATCATCAGCGTGCTGGCCGTGGCCGCCGTGGTCTTCATCGTGATCGGCTTCCTCCGCGAATGGCGCATTACGTTGGCCGTCGTGGTGGGCGTTGTGGCCCTGTACCTGCTTTTCGAGAACCTGCGCGAGCTCTTCAACCGGTAGGCCTTCGGTGGCGCCTGGCCGGCCGCGCAGGGGAGCGCCGTGATGGGCCAATCGCCCACGAGGACTGGGGTTTCAGGTGCAGCCGTATGTGCTCGCACCGCGCCGTAGCGCTCATTGCGTAAGGTGATTGGTGCTCACAACCCCAGGGGGGAAGCAATGAAGATTCATCCCGCGGCCGTCGCGGCACTTGCCGCGGCCGGCGCAGCCGCCGCGATCGTGGTGACCGGCGCGAGCGGCCAGAGCTCCAGCAGCGAGCAGCTGCTCGTCAACCAGCGCATCTCGCAGGCCGCTGTGCGCCGGTCGAACGCTGCGCTCAACTACCTGCAGGCTGTCCGCACCACCGCGGCCGACACCGCCAACGGCATGTACAAGACCAACCCCGTCGGCGTGCAGTCCCCGAATGGCGCGGGCTGGATGGGGTCGGCGATCTCCACTGGCACGTACTACGCCCGAGTGAATTCCAACGGCACCCTTGCAGGCAACAGCCCGGGCATTACTTCCGCGCGCAGCGCGGCGGGGGTGTACTCGCTGACGTATCCGGTGGATGTCTCCTCGTGTGTGTACGTGGCGACGTCCCTGCAGAACTTCGAGTGGCCGGTGATCCAGAACGTTCCGGGTCAGGGCACCGTCCTTCAGGTGGACATGAACGCAGTCGTCAACCAGGCGACCGTCACGGGCCAGACTGGTCCGTTCCACGTGATCGTCTACTGCTGAGCAAGTGACGTTCCAGCACTCCGGGGCCGTTTCGGGGGTTCCTCCCCGCGGCGGCCCCGGAGTGAGGGTCGTGCCGGATGACCAGCGCCGGGGCATTCCGCGGCGCACCCCCACTACCTAAGGAATCGCCCCAGATGCGGACCCTGTCTGTTGCCGCGCTCGCTGTTCTGTGCTCTGCCGGTGTCGCTGCTGGCACCAGCGGTTCATACCCAAAGCTCTCATTCCTTTATGAATCGGATGAGGCCGTGCGGGCCATGATCGGCGGCTCCGAGGCGATGCGGAACCTCAACTGGGTCTACCGCGTGGAGCCGTCGAACTCCGCGCCGGATACCAAGTTCGTGGGCGGGGACACCCAGCGCGCGAGCAAGTACAACGGACGGGCCCTCGCCGCCCTCGCCGCGCCGGACATGGCAGCAGAACTCATGCGGGTGATCGACGATTCGTGACCGACTCCCGGGAACCCGGCAGGTACCTGCCAGGCGCACCTCGTGCTGGTGGACGAGATCGGAAACTGGTTC
>JAPOLI010000030.1 GCA_029977205.1 bacterium | reverse complement strand
GGCATGACAAAGGGCCTGCCTGATCCCAGGATTCCCGCCGGGCCGCTCGCCGATGCCTGGCGACGGACCCGCGAAGGACTGCCGCTGATCAGCCCTCTGCGCAAAGGGCAGATGGAAGTGCTCGTGGTGGGCACCGGCCTGGCGGGCGGCGTGAAGGTGGTGCGCAAGGCGCCTCGCATCAAGGGCGCCCGCACGGCGTCGAAGGGCGGCCGCGTGCAGGCATCGGGAAAGCTCCCGGAGGGCGCCACGAAGGTGGTGCAATCGCTCGTGCGCGCGGGCCAGCCGGGCGTGGCGGTTGCGGGCAGGTGCCGCATCAGGCGGGCCGAGAACACCTTCACCTGCAGCGCGAAGCCGCCGCGGGGCCGTTGGCGCGTCGTCACGCAGGCGCGCCGTGGTGCCACCGTCGTGGGCCAGGCCTCCGCGATCGTGACGGTGCGCTGACACCCATGGCCATGCGGCGGCCCGGCCGGGCCGCCCTAGGGCACCAGCTCCCCCGCCGTCACGGGCGCGGGCACGACGGCATCGGGGGCGGCCAGGGGACACCTCCAGCGCGGATCGTGCGCACATGACGGGTGGTAGGCGAAGTTGAAGTCGAGTACCAGCGCCCCGCCGGCATCGGCGCCCAGGTCGGCGCCCTTCGCCTGGTCGAGCAGGTAGCGGCCGCCGCCGTACGTCGCATCGCCATTGGTGGCATCACGGAAGGGAAGGAAGAGCCCTCCGCCATAGCCCTCGAACCACAGCAGGGGCAGGCGTATCTCCTGCCCGCCGCGCGTGGCCACGGCCACGCCGATGGCCCGGAACACCCCGTCCGGGGACGAGACCACGCCGGCAGCCCCAGAGCCCGGCGACGCTCCCGGCGACGGCTGCGTCGCACCCGCATCCGCGGCAAGGGGCTCGACGGTGGCCACGAGGCGCCAGCTGGGGTCGTGGGGGAAGAAATCCATCCCCACGAACCCGGGGCGCCGGTCCTCGGGCACCGGGCTCTGGGGATGGGCAGCGAAGAGCGCGTCGCGCGCGATGCGCCAGGCCATCCAGGCCTCGGGGCCCCGACCCCGTTCGCGAGCCCGCGCGTAGTTGGCGGTCACCTGCCGCCGGAAGTCCGCGAGCTCGAGGTGCGCGTCCACATCCGAAGTGTCGCAGCCGTCCCGTCAGGGCGCCGGGCGCGTGCGTGCGTGCGGGGACGGGGCAGGCCGGACAGCGTGCCGGGGCCACCGGGGCTAGCCTGCGCCCATGGCGCGCCCGCCCCTGGACCCCGAGCCCGTCGCCGCGTGGATGCAGGCCAATCCCATGCGACTTCGCGAGCTGCTGCGCGAGGAGGATCCGGACGACGCCGAGGATTCGCCCGCGGCTGATCCCGCCGTGCGCGCGCACCTGCGCTTCGCGGCGGAGGGGCTGCGCGCAGGGATCGCGCCGGAGCTCGCAGATCGGATCGCGGGCATGGCCGATGACCTCGATGAGTGGTTTGACGCCGACGCGGAGGTCTTCGAGAGCCAGATCGAACGCGCACGCGGCGCGATCGCACTCGAGGAGCACCTGCTCTACGGGGCAGACGGGGAGACCGAACCGGCCATCCATGCAGCCCTGGAGCGCCGGATGCGCCTCGGGGC
This sequence comes from bacterium, assembly GCA_029977205.1. Lineage (GTDB taxonomy): Bacteria > Actinomycetota > Thermoleophilia > Miltoncostaeales > Miltoncostaeaceae > SYFI01. Next base: position 18,184 of record JAPOLI010000030.1, on the reverse strand, counting down.
GTGGTCCCGGCTCTTCCTCCGGTGCCTCGAATCGCGCCTCGGCCCTGAGTACGACGGCCTCGCCGAGTCAGCCCTGCAGTGGTCGAAGGACCACGAGCGCGATCTCGCCGCGGCCATCCTGCACATGCACCACCGCCAGCTGACCGCCATGGAGCGGGTGACCGGGCACCCCGCCACAGAGGAGGAGCGCGACCAGAGCAGCCAACTCGCCGCCGTAACGGGTCACGTACGGCAGACGATCGCCGCCGCGGCATACGCCCTTGAGGCGCGGTGACCGCTCGCCCCGCGGCTCTTCGCCGGGCTGGGTGTCGCCGTGGCCCGAGGCGCACAGCCGACCACCGCGCGGAACATGGCGCCTCTCATTGCCGGATTGCACATCGCGTGCAAGGTGCATGTCATGAGCGACCCAAGCACTAGCGCCCGGCCGACGACTCGGGCTTGAATGGCCGCGTGCCCATCCGACGCGCCCTCATCCCCGCGGCGATCGCCGCTGCATGCGCCGCCCCGGCAGTTGCGCTGGGTGGCGTCACGCCCGTGCCCACCGGCGGCGCGAGCGCCGGAAAGCTCACGCGCATTGTTCCGGGCATCACGTACCAGGTGATCGGCCGCCGCGGGCCGCAGCGCCTCCACGTGGTCTCGTTCACCTACAACGCACTTACGCGGATGGCACCCGCGCAGGCATCCGGATCGCTGACCCGCCGCGCCACGCTCGCCGACGGCATGACGGCACGCCTGGCCCAGGGGGCCACAGCCGGAATCAACGGGGACTTCTTCAGCCTGACGACGGGCACCCCGAGCGGCGTGCTCGCCGTCGGCCCGGAACTGGTGGCAAGCCCCGAGTCCACGCGCTCCGCCCTGGCGCTCGGCCCCGGCGGCGCCCTCTCGGTGTCGAACTTCGCGTTGAGTGCGCGCTACCGCAAGGTGGACCCCACCACGGGGGCGCTCGGACCGCAGAAGCTCGTGCGTGCCGTGAACCGCCCGCTTCCCTCGACGTCGAGCACCGGCATCACCGTGTATACGCCGGCATATGGCGGCCCGACGCCATCCGAGCCCGGATATGAGGTGGTCGTCGCCCTCGATGGCGGCGGTGTCTTCCCGGTCGCGGGCACGGTCACCGGCACGGTGATCGCCCAGCAGCCCGGCGGGGGCACCACGATCGGCCCCGGGCAGATCGTGGTCTCGGGCAAGAACTTCACGGGCGTCAACCTCTTCAACGACTTCATGCCGGGAACGCGCATGCAGATCGAGACCTCCGTCCCGGGCGTGGCACCCGATGGCTGGGGCGCGATCGGCGGCGGGCCCACGCTCGTGCGCGATGGGCGGGCGGTGACGTCCACCTCGGAGTCGTTCAGCGCGGCACAGCGCAACGGCCGCACCACCCGAAGCGCGGTGGGACAGAAGGCGGATGGGACCATCCTCATGGTGGTGGCCGAGGGTCCCGCGCAGGGGCAGCGCGGCTACACCATGGCCGAGCAGGCGCAGATGCTGGCGTCGCTCGGCGTGGTCACCGGGATGGGCCTCGACGCCGGCGGCTCGTCGATGATGGCGATCGGGCCGAATCAGGTCGTCCCCAACACCGGCAGCCGCGCGATCGCCGACATGCTGGTTGCCTACTACGCGGGCGCTCAGCTGTCGATCCCCCCGGACAACCGCATCACCCCGAACCGCGACGGCGTGAGCGAGACCCTCACGCTCGGCGCGCAGTCACCGGTTCCCGGGACCACCACTGTCACCGTGACGCGTCGTGGTGGTGGATTCAGCGCCACGCTGCTGAACCAGACGGGCGATGCCGCCTACACGCCGATCACCATTGACCCGACGGCGCTGGGCATGCGCGACGGCCCCTACAACGTCACCACCAACCTGACGCCGGCCGACGGCTCCACCCCGACATCCCAGAAGCGCGTGATCGTCGTGGATCGCACCCTGGGATCGCTCGTGGTCGCCAGTCGCGGGCCCAAGGGCAAGCGTTCGGTACGTGCGTCCTTCAAGCTGTCACGCCCGGCTCGGGTCACCGCCCAGGTGACCACTACCAGCGGGCGGGTCGTCGCCACGCTCGCACGCAAGAAGCCCATGCGGCGGGGTCGCAACGCCGTCGTCTGGAGCCCTGCACGCGCCGGCACCTACTACGTGGTCGTCTCCGCCACGACCTCTCTCGGAACCTCAGCGCTGCGCGACTCCGTCAAGGTGCGCTAGCCGGGGCGCCCCCTCAGGGGGACGGAGCGATATCCCGGAGCGCGGCCACGGCGCGCACCGGATCGGGCGTCCCCGCTGACAGCACGAGGGTCCCCACCCCCGCGTCTGCCAGCGCCGCCATACGGCCCGCCACCTGGGCAGCGCTCCCGATCACCGCGAGTGCGTCGAGCATTTCGTCAGTGACCAGTGCCTCGGCGTCGCCGCGGCGGTCGGCCAGCGCTGCGTCGGCAATCTCACCGCATTCGGCGGCGAAGCCCATCCCCGACACGACGTCGCGGTAGAAGTTGGTCTCGCGGGAACCCATCGACCCGACGTAAAAGGCGATCTCCCGACGTGCGGCGCCGCGCGCGGCATCGGCGCCCGGGCCCTCGCCCACCCAACACACGGCGGAGGCGGTAATGCCCAGCGGGGGCAGCGCCGGATCGCGTCGCTCCGCGCCTCGGGCCAGCGGATCTGCCCACTGCCCGCGGATGGCCTCGGGCGTGGCGAACAGCGGCCACCAGCCATCGGCGAGCTCCGCGGCCAGGCGGACCCCACCCGGCGCCAGGGCCGCCACGACGATTGGCACCCGTTCGCGCTCGGGCCGGGAAATCATGCGGAGGGGGGTTCCCATGCCCGTTCCCAGGCCCGGAGGCAGCGGAATGGGCCGGGGGCCATCGACCTCCAGCACCTCCCGTCGCAACACGGCCCGGCTGGCCGTGATCGCCTCGCGCAGCTCGCCGAGCGGCCGCGTGAACGGCACGCCGTGCCACCCCTCGATCACCTGCGGCCCGGACGTGCCGAGGCCTGCGATCGCACGCCCGCCGGACAGCGCATCGACACCAGCGACGGTCTGGGCGATGAGGGCGGGGCTGCGCGAGAACACCGGAAGCACGCACCCGATGGCGATCCGCTCGGTACGCGCAGCGATCGCGCCGGCGAGCGACGGTGCATCGACGCCCCACGTCTCGGGTATCCAGACCTCGTCAGCACCCGCCTGCTCCGCCTGAAGCGCGAGGGCGAGCGACGCCCGCGGGTGTGCCCGGTGATCGACGGCAAGTCCGATTCGCACGCGGCGATCGTACGCGGTAGCGCGCCGGCAGGGTCATCGCTCCCCCGCCGCCCCAGATGCAAACGTGATCGCTGGACATGCGTCCGCCTCCCCGTCTATCGTCGGAATAGTTCATCCCCCGGGCGGGAGCTTCGTGTCGCCCTCGTGTCCACGCGACGATCGGCGACAACCTGAGCACCGCAGCAGAGCAGGCCAGCACGGCGCGCGTGCGTGCGCTCGCAGCCCTCCGGGCAATGCTGAGTGCGCGATGGATCGATGCGGTCGAAGAGGAGCTCGTCCAACGCGGTGAGGCCTTCTTCCAGCTCGGCGGCGCGGGGCACGAGGCCTCGGCCGTGCTCGCCGACCATCTGGGCCCGCAGGACTGGATTCAGCCCCATTACCGCTCGCGCGCCCTGCTCGTGCGCCGTGGGATGCCGCCCGAGCGGTTCTTCGACGGGCTGCTCTCCACGGCCAACTCCGACTCTGCGGGCCGCCAGATGCCGGCCTTCCTCCACGACCCGGCCCTGAACGTGCTGCCCATGACCGTACCCACGGGCAATGGCCTCCTGCATGCGGTTGGCGTGGCACGTGAGGTGGCCGACCGCCCGGACCGGCCGATCGTGGTGGCGGGCGTGGGCGATGGCACCACCCAGCAGGGCGAGGTGATGGAGGCGATCGGCGAGGCCGCGCGCGAGGGCCTGCCCGTGCTGTTCTGGATCGAGGACAACGGCTACGCGATCTCCACGCACACGAGCGGGCGCACCATCTATGACACGGCCACGGGCCCTGCGCAGGAGTTCCTCGGAGCTCCCATCGTGCGTGCCGACGGACGTGATCCGATGTCGCTCGACGTCATCGCGGGGCGCGCCGTGCAGGACGTCCGGGAGGCGCGGCGGCCTGTGGTCCTCGTGGCTCAGGTCGAACGCCTGACGCACCACACGAACGCCGACGACGAGGCCGTCTACCGCACCGGCGCCGAGCGCGCCGCGGCGCGGGCTGGCGACCCGATCGCGGCGCTGCGCGACCACCTCATCGCCGAGGGAATGCCCGCAGCAGAGCTCGTCGCACTGGATCGCGAGGTGGAGACCGAGGTGCGCGCCGCCGCCGCCCGATCACTGGCCACCGACGATCCCGTCGCCTCGCGACGGGCGATCCGCCCCGTATCCACGGAGCTCATCGCACGAGCGACCGCCCCGAAGGACGCCGAGGATGGCCCGGCGCGCACGATGCTCGAAGCCCTGCGTGAGGTGCTCGGACGTCGCCTCGCGTCGGACCCGCGGGTATCCGTACTGGGCCAGGACATCGAGGACCCCAAGGGGGACGTGTTCGGGCTCACGCGGGGCCTGTCGACGGCTCACCCGGGCCGGGTCACCAACGCCCCCCTCAGCGAGTCGACCATCGTCGGCACGGCGATCGGGCGGGCACTTGCCGGCGGACGGCCCGTCGCCATGGTGCAGTTCGCCGACTTCCTCCCCCTGGCGTTCAACCAGATCGCCGCCGAGCTCGCCACCATCCACTGGCGCACCAACGGTGCATGGTCGGCCCCCGTGGTCATCCTGGCGCCCTGCGGTGCATACCGGCCGGGCCTTGGCCCCTTCCATGCCCAGACCATGGAGGCCACCTTCGCGCACATCCCCGGGCTCGACGTGGTGATGCCGAGCACCGCCGATGATGCCGCGGGAGTGCTTGAAGCGGCGCTGGACGGTGAGCGCCCCACCCTGATCCTGTACCCGAAGACGTGCCTGAACGACCCGCGTCGCGCGACGCGCGTCGAGGGCGCGCATCGCCCGGTGGTACCCGGCCACGCGGCGGTGCGCCACCGCGGTGACGACGTCACGATCGTGGCCTGGGGGTCCACCGCACCCATCGCCGAGCGCGCGGCCGCGGTGCTGGATGCGGCCGGGGTGGGCGTGGACCTCATCGACCTCCGCTGCATCGCCCCGTGGGACATCGAGGCGGTCACGGCCAGTGCCGCGCGCACCCGCCGCCTTGTGGTCGTGCACGAGGACAATCTCACCGGCGGGTTCGGCGCGGAGGTGGTGGCGCACGTGTCCGACCACCTCGAGGGCGACCTGTCCACGCGCCGCATCGCGCGCCCCGATACCTGGGTGCCCAACAACTACGTGAACCAGCTCGAGGTGCTCCCCTCCACCCGGGACGTCGTGGAGGCCGTCGCGGCGCTTGTCGGCGGACTCGAGGTGACCGAGGCCGAGGGGGCCCAGGAACGCGACGGCATCCTCCCGGTGGAGGCCACCGGGTCGAGCCCTGCCGACCAGCAGGTCATGGTGGTGGAGTGGCTCGTGGCGGATGGGGACACCGTGACGGAGGGCCAGATCATCGCCGAGGCCGAAGGCGACAAGGCCGCCTTCGAGCTGGCCGCACCTGCTGCCGGCGAGATCTTCGGCCTGCACGAGGAACTCGAGTCGGTGCCCGTCGGAACCGTGCTCGCCAGCATCACGCTTGCTCCCGGCGCAGCCGCCGCCCGGCGCCGCATGCCCGCTGAGCCGACGATCCGGGTCCGTCGCGTGCCCGGTCACCAGGCCTCCCCGGTGCCCGCCGCAGCAGCGGTGCCCGCCGCACGCGCCCTGCCCGTGGGGCTCTCGGGGTTCGCGGTGCGCGCGGGCGGACGCGTCCTCACCAATGCTGACATCGCCGCCCGATTCCCGGGGCGCACCGAGGCGGACATCGTGCGCCGCACCGGCATCCGGCAGCGCCCCGTGCTCGCGCCGGGCGAGGACATCGCGCAGCTCGCTGCGTCTGCGGCCCGCGAGGCCCTCGACGCCGAGGGCCTCGGCCTCGGAGATCTCGAGGCGATCATCGCGGCGACGGGCACGCCGACGCACCTGAGTCCATCCATCGCCTGCCTGGTGCAGAACGCTCTTGCCGAGGATGATGATCCGGCAGAGGTCGCGGCCAGCGACATATCGGCCGCGTGCTCCGGCTACCTGTATGCGATGCAGGCGGCGCACGACATGCTGCAACAGCGCCCTGAGGCCTCAGTGCTGGTGCTCACCGCCGAGGCAATGACCCGCTACGTCGACCCGAACGACTTCGACACGGTCGTGGTATTCGGCGATGCGGTGACCGCCACCGTGGTGCACGGGCCGGCGCGCGCCGGTGAGTCACCGGTACTGCTCCACCGTCCGGTGCTGTCCGCCAGCGGCGACGACGGGTCCGTCATCCGCCACGGACCCGCGGCCGACGACCACCTCTTCATGGACGGCCCTCGCGTCTACACGCGCGCCGTCCGCGAGATGCTGCGGATGCTCGATCGTGCTGCCGCGCAGTCCGGCACCTCCACTGCCGAGCTGATGCACGTCATCCCGCATCAGGCGAATGGCCGGATCATCTCGTCCGTGCAGGCGCGCAGCGGCCTTCCGGCGGATCGGTTCGTGGTCAACGTGGAGAACTGGGGCAACACCTCGTCATCCACCATCCCCATCGCGATCGCCGAGCACCTGCCGTCGGCGCCGTCGGGGCTCGGTGGCCTCGTGGCCTTCGGCGCGGGCCTGACGTCCGGGGCGGCTATCGTGGAGTTCACGCGAAGCGACTGACCGGGGGGCCTCATGTCATCTGTGGATTATTCGCTGTCCATCGATCTGGACCGCGACTTCGATGAGGTCGTCTCCGCAACACGAGCTGCACTCGCCGATGAGGGCTTCGGCGTGCTCACGGAGATCGACGTCAAGGCCACAATGAAGACCAAGCTGGATGTCGACCTCGAGGAATACCTCATTCTGGGCGCGTGCAACCCACCGCTCGCGCACCAGGCGCTCGGGGCAGAGCCCGAGATCGGCGTGTTGCTCCCCTGCAACGTCGTGGTCTACCGCACCGACGGAACGACCCGCGTGAGCGCAGTTGCCGCGGAGCAGATGCTCGGCATGGTGGGCAACGCCGAGCTGGCCCCGATCGCAGCAGAGGTAGCGGGGCGCCTGGACCGCGTGCTCGCGGCGGTCGCTGCGGCCTAGGGGCCCACTGGGGCGGTTGCCCTAGGGCCCATCCTCCGCAGCGGCCTCGAGAATGCGTCTGGCGTCGTCCGGGCCAACCCCGCGACGGGCCAGCCACCCCATCGCCCGGCGACGATCCGCGGCGACGGTGCCCTGCGCCGGGTAGCGCCGGCGTATCTGCCGGATGAGCTCATCGGCCTCGGGCATGGCGTCGCCCCGGGAGGGCCTGGTGCCCTCATCCGGACGCACTGCCTCGCGAACGGCCTGCGGCGGCAGGCCCTTGCGCACGAGCCGATCGGCCATCCGCTTCCGATCCGCTGCGCTCTCCGGGACCCCGGTGCGCGCAACCTGCGCCTCGAGCAGGCGCACGTCGTGGTCCGCGGGCAGGCCCTCCTCGATCGCCCGGCCAGCGACATCGTTGGCGAACCCCACGCGCAGCATCTCGGAGCGGATGCGCCTCGACGCCCATCCCCGCGCGGCAAGCCTCTCCACGCGCTGGGCGGCATTGGCCTGCTCGTCGAGCAGGCCCGCTGCCTCCAGCCGGGCCAGCACGCGCGACGCCTGGCCCTCCTCGGCACGGCGGTCCCGCAGGCGCTGCACGACCTCGCGGTATGAGCGGCCGCGGGCAACCGTGAAGCGCAGCGCCGCCTCCCACAGGCGCTCGACGGCGGCGGCGTCCTCGATGGCGGCCACGCGGGCGTCATCCATCTCCTCGCCGGTGCTCAGGCCGAGGTCGGCCACGAGGTGGACCGGCAGGCGCAGCCAGGCAGCGCCGTCGCGCTCGACCCGAATGGCTGCCCCGTTGGACGACGCGCGCAGCGCCGTGATGACGGAGATCACGGCGCGACGGGTAGCGCTACGCCTCGCGCGGCATTTCGTTCGAGCACCGCATGCAGCGCCATACCGGATGGTCGCGGTCGCGGGCGACGGGGCTCGCCCCGTCGAGGTCGTGCGTGCGCATCCTGCGCTGGGTCGCGAACATCCGCGCGCCGCACTTGGGGCATTCCGGCGCACCCTCGAGGGCGTTGATCTCAGTGCTGGTGGTCTCGTTCTCAGCCATGCCCCAACCTTACCGCCCGCTGGACCCTTCGGGGAAACTCAGCGGGTTGTCACCGTCGTCGCGGCGTCGAGCCGCGCGATCTCCTTCCGCACCGCTGGCGCGACCTCCGTGCCGTAGAGCTCGATGGCGCGCATCATGTCGGCGTGCGGCGGGTTGCCGACGCCCATGTGCAGGAGGACCCGCCGATTGCCGAACATCTCGTACTCGGCGAGGATCTTCTCGGTCACCTCGGCGGGGCTGCCGACCATCAGCGCACCGTGCGGCTCGCGCATGCGATCGAACTGCGCGCGGTCGATCGTGCTGCCCCACCCCCGCTCGCTGCCGATCTGGTTCATCGCGGCCATGAGGCCCGGAGCCGAGATGTCTGCGGCCCTCTGTGAAGTGTCGGCGATGAATCCGTGCGACCCGATAGCCACGGGAACCTCATCGGGGTCATGCCCGAACTCGGTGAGCGCCTCGCGGTAGAGCTTGACGAACGGGATGAACGGCTGCGCCGCCGCCCCGATGATGGCGACGGAGATCGGCAGCCCGCGTGCGGCGGCGTTCACGACCGACTGCGGCGTGCCACCGACGGCGATCCACACCGGAATGCGCTCCTGCTGCGGACGAGGATGCACGGGGCGCCCCTCGATGGGGGCGCGGCGCGTGCCGCTCCAGGTAACCACCTCCTCCTCGCGCAGCTGCAGCAGCAGGTCGAGCTTCTCGAGGAAGAGCCCCTGGTAGTCGGCGAGGTCATACCCGAATAGCGGGAACGACTCGATGAACGACCCGCGACCGGCCATGATCTCGGCGCGCCCCTGCGAGATCAGGTCGATGGTGGCGAAGTCCTGGAACACACGCACGGGATCGTCGGACGACAGCACGGTCACGGCCGATGACAGCCTGATCCGTGAGGTGCGCGCTGCCGCTGCCGCGAGCACGACCGCGGGTGCCGAGACAGGAAAGTCCGGCCGGTGGTGCTCTCCCACGCCAAACACGTCGAGGCCCACCTCGTCGGCCAGCACGATCTCGTCGACCAGATCGCGTACGCGCTGACCGACGTCGATCGCGCGCCCGGTGGCCGGATCGGGCGTGGCGTCGCCGAACGAGTAGATGCCGAGCTCGATGCCCTGGATCACGCTTCCCCTTCCCCGGACGCGCGCCGACGCCGCGCATCGTCGAGTTCGCGCTGGATTCGCCCATCGTCGCGCTCCGCCAGTATGACGTAGGCGATGTAGAAGACCCCCAGGCTGATGCCGAGGCCGGTGGCGACCCACAGGAACGGTGACCACCCGAGAGGGGCGCCGATCGCCCACCCGATGAGCACGCTCACGGGCACCATGACGGCCCCGAGCAGCCAGACCCGGCGCCGGGCGGTTCGGCTGTACCCCGCATCCGGGTGCAGCCCATCCTGCTCCGCGAGCACGCGGGCAAGGATCTGGTCGCGCGACTCGCGGTTGGGCCCTGGCACGGCATGCACGCTAGCGGCGTAAGGTCCTGTCACGGGCACACGAACGTCAGGGATTCCATGGATCACGCACTCACGCACTCCGGCCGGCGCGGCGCGATAGCCGCCATCGCGGTCCTTGCGGTGGCCGCCATCGGGCTCGCCGGATGCACGGAGGCCAGCGAACCAGCCAGCACTGCAGCGGACGGCGCGCCCAGCGCCGTGGCCCTCACCGACTACGCAGCCGTCGAGATTGCCACTCGCGATGCCGCGAACGCCGTGGTCGCAGCGGCCGACGCGGATGCAGTGCTCGCCGCGTGGCCCGCGCTGGAGACCGCGGTCGCGGCGGACGAGGCGGCTCTCGCCGACCTGACGGCGGCCGCCTCGGGCGCGTGCAGGGACGCTCTCGACCAGTACGCCGAGGTCGAGGCCGACGAGCATGCCGCCCTCACTGCGATCAAGTCGGCGGCGGACCAGCGCGACGCAGGTGCGCTGGCAGACGCAGTGACCGCGTATCGCACCTTCACCGACAGTCCCGAGGTGACCAACGCCGACGCAGCACTGGAGTCTGCGTGCGGGCTCACCGTCTCACAGACCCCATAGGCCCTGTGCCCTCCTACCGGCAGGAATGTCGTGGGACGGGGCGGAGGCCACATGCCGCGGTGGCATCGGCGGGCGACGGCACCGCGTCCACGACCGTCGTCAACCGTAACGGGCCACGTGCTGGCAGAACTGCCCCCACGGACACCCCCGCCGCGGCCCGTGAGTCGACCAGCAGGGTGCTAACCGCACAGGTGGTTGCCCCGTGACCACCCGGTGCGCCGGGTGCGGCCAGCCCATCAAGCCGATGCGCGGCGCACCCGGGCACTGGGTGCACGCGTCGCGTACCACCGCGTCGTGCGATCTCGATGCGGACCACCGACCGCATCCGGCCGACGAGCCCGTGGCGCCTGATCCTCAGCCCACGCGCGGCCACGACGAGACCAGCGGGTAGGGCCTGATCGGGCCGCCTCCCCCGGGGTGGATCTCGAAGTGCAGGTGCGGGGTCGTTCCCTTCGCATCGCCTGTGTCGCCCGTGTACCCGAGCACCGTGCCGACGGCAACGGAGGCACCCTCCTGCGCCGCAGGCGCGAAGCCGTCGAGGTGGCAGTAGAAGTACTCGTCACCGTTCGGCGCCCGAAGCCAGAACCGGTTTCCGCTCACCGGGGTCGTGCCGATCCGGATGACCGTCCCGCTGACCACGGCGACAATCGGCGTTCCGCGTTCGGCCATGATGTCGATGCCCTCGTGAAACCGGCCGCCGCGCGGCGCCATCCAGTCGTCGGAGAACGTCGACGGGGCAGCGATGGGAAACACCGGCTCGGTCCCGTCGGGAGCAATGGGGATGACCGTCGACCCCTTCGCGCGCGCAGAACGAACGCGCGACTGCACACGCGCCGCGAGCGCAGCCTTGAGCTCTCCGCGCGCGCTTTCGACAACGCGGGACTGCTCGGCCATCAGGGCTCCGATCCGTGCGCGCTCACGCTGCGCGACAGCTGCCTGCCGGCGCGCAGTTGACATCTCGCGACTCAGGCGCTGCTGAGTGGCGCGCAGGGCGACACGACGACTGCGCACGGCGCGTACGAGCCCGGCATCCTCGCCCGCCGCACCCCGCAGGGCCGTCGCGCGACCCATGAGGTCGCTGAGCGACTCGCTGGATGCGAGGAGGGCCAGGAGGTCGGGGTCCGGCCTGCGGTACAGGGCCACGAGACGGGCTGACAACCTCTCGCGCGCCACGACGAGCTGGCCCTGGGTGCGGACAAGCTCGCGACGGGCGGTCGCGGCCCCGGCACGCGCGGCAGCGAATCGGTCCATCGCGGCGTTGTGACGCGATGCGGCGGCACCAGCGGCGGCATCGAGCTCCGCCGCCCGGGCTTCCACCGCGTCAACGCGCTTCTCGAGGGTGGTGATGTCCCGTGCGCCCGCGGCAACGCCCTGCGAGATCGCGAGGGCCAGGGCCAGGACAACCAGGAGAGGGGCACGCCGTGACATCGACGCCGCATTGTCGTCGTCGCCCGCGCAGCCCCGTGAAATCGCCATTCCACGTTCGGGGCGAGCGGTGAACAGGTCTCTCTCACCCCGCGGGGCCCCGAAACCACTGCCGGGTCGCCAGAACTTGTTAACCCACTCCAAGGATTGGTTCTCCCCCCCTTCCAACGGGTAGGTAGCACCGATACCTTCGGTGCATGCCCGCTTGCACACCACCGCCGCCGCCACTCGCTCAGGTCGTCCGTGAGGCCACCGTCCTGGTGTCCTCCCGGGTGACGCCCATCGCTGTTCCCGAGGTCTGCATGTCGGATCAGATCCCGGCCGGCAGCGGGATGGCAACGCCGGGGGTCGTGTGGCTTCCCGCCCCCGACACCCGTGCCTACAGCGCGCAACCCCGCCGGATGGCGCCCGACCGCCTGGTGGCCGTGCTGCACGAGGTGCTCCACCAGGTCGGCTTCGCCAACGACCTGGCCGGCGGCGATGAGATGACCACCGAGGAGGGCGTCGTCGAGGCCGTCACGCAGGACCTGCGACCGGTCTGGCTCAAGCGCATCACCCGCCGCGATCGCACCGTGCCGGTCGCCTACGGCAGCTGGGTCTCCTCGGTGCGCAAGCAGAGCGCGCGGGCCACCCGCACGAAGTGGACCTCGAAGAAGGCCGCCAGGTGGCGCGTCCGGCTGCTGGCTACCCCGCCCGCACAGCGCGCCGCCCTTGAGACGGCGGTCCGGTGAGATGACGCACCGGGACCCGTGGAGCGGAGAGAGCGGTGCGCCACGGGTCCTGGGGTCTGCGCGGGATGATCAGGTCAGCTGCGGAGAGGTGACGCACCAGGACCCGTGGAGCGGAGAGAGCAGTGCGCCACGGGTCCTGGGGTCTGCGCGGGGCGTTACCCGGTGACGGGAGTGGCCGGGCGCATCGCAACCGACAGCTTGGTGCACGCCTTGCTGCGGTAGCGACCTGCGTTGGTCGAGGTGACCCGCGCGATGTTGCATGCGCGCTTGTGCTTGGTCATCTTGACCAGGAGGGTCACCTTCTTCGTGACCTTCCCACCGGCGGGGATCGTGCCGATCTTCCAGGTCATGGTGCGACCCTTCAGCGTGGCCCCCGCGGCCCTCTTCCGCCAGACGAATACGCCGGGTGCGATGTCCCTGAGCACGACGCCCGTCGCGTCAGTGGCTCCGGTGTTTCGGACGACGATCTTGTAGGTGACCCGACCGCCCACGACGGCCTTCTTGCTGCCGGTCTTCTTGATCGACAGCCCGCCGGTGGCCGGACGGAATGCCGTCACCACAGGCGTCTCTGGCGGCGGCGGGGGCGGAGGCGGCGGGGCACAGATGACGCCCTGCACCGCGATCGCCGTGGCCACGGCCTGGTCGTCCGCCTCGGGCGTGAACTGGAATCCCGATCCCACCAGCGTGACGCTGGCGCTGTTCAGGATCTCCGCGCCGCACGTGTCGGTGCCCGCGGCGACCTGCTTCGACGCCGTCCAGGAGAAGCTGGCGCCGGGAGCGAGCTCGGCCGGCGGCGTGCCGATCGGAGTGAGTGAGTCGGCGTTCGGATCGCTCACCTGGATGAGCCCGAAGGGAATCGGGTCCTTGCCGGTGCTCGTCACCGTCACCGTCCAGGTGGCGACGCCACCGGGCTCGACCGTGGCGCTGTTGGACGACTTCTGGATGGCCACGTTGTACTCGGGCTCGCACACCTCACCATCGACGGTGACCGGGATGTTGCCCGTGCTGTCGTCGCCCGGGGTCGGTGTGGGGCTCCCCTTCAGGGCAACGCTGGCGCTGTTCAGGATCTCGGTCCCGCACAGGTCAACGTCGTTCTCGACGGCCTTGGAGGCCTTCCACGAGAAGGAGGCACCCGGCGCCAGGTTGTCTGGTGGGTCGCCGATCTTCTCGAGCGTGTCGGCGTCGGTGTCGGTGACGTCGATGTCGGTGAACGGGACGGGCACCTGGCCGGAGTTCGTCACCGTGACCGTCCAGGTGGCGGTGCCGCCCGGGTCGACGGTCGGCTCATCCGCCGTCTTGACGATGCTCACGTCCGGCACGCACACCTCACCGTCGACGGTGATCGGGATCCTGCCCGTCGTCTCGTCGTCAGTGGTCTTGGTGTCGTAGTTCTTCAGGCTGACGCTGGCGCTGTTCAGGATCTCCGTCCCACAGAGGTCCGGATCGTTGGCGACCTTCTTCGAGGCGGTCCACGAGAAGGAGGCACCCGGCGCCAGGCTGTCCGGCGTGCTGCCGATCGGCGTGAGCGACTCGGCGTCGGTGTCGGTCACCTCGATCATGTCGAACGGGATCGGGTCCACACCGGTGTTCTTCACCGTGACCGTCCACGTCGCGGTGCCGCCCGGGTCGACGGTCGGCTCGTCCGCCGTCTTGGTGATGCCCACGTCGTATTCCGGGGCGTTCCAGCAGAAGCGCAGGTTACTGAGGCCGGCTGGCTGGCCACTGCTGTTCTGCGGTGATGCCAGGCCCAAGTCGGGACCGAGGCTCATCGGGGAGTAGGCGTATACGTTGGCCTGATCGCTGCCCTTGACGATCGCCGCGGCGATCGGGAACGAGGACGACCACGCGACCCACTTCCCATCCGTCACGTCGACGGTAATACCCAGACTGGCGAAGTGGGCGGCGAAGGCGGTGTTGTCGCCGCCCCAGTCGTAGCCCCCTGTGCCCGACGAGGAGTCACTCGCGTAGCCCAGGTCCGCGCAGGTGACGTTGCCGCCTTCGTGGAACTGTGTGCCGTAGTTCGTGGGCTCCACGCCGTTCGTCGACGTGGGCGGGATCGGTACACCGAGCGCCATGCCGGTCGTGCCGGCGAGGCACGCGGCCGCGCCAACTGCGATGTATCCAAGCCCGCGGCGACGCTTGGCCGTCGGGGTGGACTGGTCCCTGCTGGTGGAGAAATTCATGTCTGCTGCCCTCTGCTCTCTCGGGGTTGTGTGCTTCCTGTGGCGTGTGCAGCACCACATGCGATGACCGTATGAGCAGGGGCTTTTGCGCACGACGCCAGTGCGGGGAGTCCTGCGCAGGCAGGGCGGGGGGTCTTTGGGCACCGGTCGGCGGGGCCGAAGTGCCCAGCAGATCAGGGCAGGCCCGCCCGGGCGGGCGAGCAGCGACCCACCCGCCCGACTAGGGCCCCTCAGTACGACGTCGGAGGCGCTGGGCGATCAGCGCGGTGCGTGCCTTCCGGCTGAGGCGCGGCCAGCACGTGGCCCCGGCACGGTCCGCTCAGAGGCGCCGGGGACGGTGACGGGCGTCGTGAACTGGGCCTCAGGCGCCGGGATGAGCCCCCGCCAGCGCCCGGTGGGGCCTCACCGCACCCGCACGGCGGCCCGGGCAATCACCGGGTGCCCCCCGGTCACGCCCCGCAGGGGGCGCCGGACCCCCTGATCCCCGCGCCCGGAGGCGGGGGATCAGGCGGCGTCTTCGGCCAGGACCTCGTTCAGCTGCGCCTGCGCGTTGATGGCGGCCGGGAAGCCCGCATAGGCCGCGAGCTGGATCACGAGCTCGCGCAACTCGTCCTCGGTGATGCCCACGCGGAGCCCTGCGCGCATGTGCACCTTCACCTGCCGGTCCTTCCCGCCAAGCGCCATCAGCATGCTGAGGGTGGCGATCTGCCGCTCCTTCAGCGTGAGCCCGGGGCGCTGGTAGATGTCGCCGTAGATGGTCTCGATGATGCGGTCACCGAGCTCGCCGAGGGTCGCAAGCGACTCCTCGGCCCTGGGTCCGAGCACCTGCTTGACGCTCTCGGCACCCTTCTCATGGCGCTGCTCGCGCCAGTCGGACTCGGATTGCGCGCTCATCGCTGCTCCTACTTGGTGCTGCGGTCGGTGTAGACGACGTCGAAGTTGCCCTGATCGTCAACGGTGAGGATGCTCACCGGGACGTTCGGGCGGTTGCCGACCTTGTTGATCGTGATCTTGCCGGTTGCCCCGCGGTAGTTCTTGGTCTTCTTGAGCTGGGCGATGACCTTCTTGTAGGTGAAGGGGTCGGCCTTCTTCCACGCCGCGAAGAGGATGTTCGCCGAGTCATAGGTGAAGGTGCCCCAGGTGCCCGGAGTCTTGCCCGGGAAGGTCTTCTTGTAGTTCGCGACGTAGCTCTTGGCTGTCGGGAACTGCTGCGGGTCGGGCACACCGCTGAATACGCAGTGCTGGCTGGCGGGGATACCCGCGGCCGTGATGAAGCCCGGATCCTGGTTGGCCAGGCCGGCGAAGCACTTGGCGGGGTTGCCGGTGGCCTTGAGCTCAGCCGCGATCGTCGCGCCCTCGGGGAAGTAGGTGCTCAGGTACACCACGGTGGGGTTGTTGGTGAGCGCCTGCTGCACTTGTGACGCGTAGCTCGACTGACCCTCGACAATCGGAATCTGGGTCACCAGCACGCCCTTCTTCTCAAGGCTGCGCTGCAGGCGGTCGGCCATGCTCTTGGTGTACGACGAGGGGTCAACCAGCATGGACACCTTGGAGGGCGTCCACTGCGTGGAGATGAACCTGTACTCCACGGGCGAGATCTGGCTGTTCTTCGGCTGGACCGTGACCCCGTAGCCCGTGGTGTCATCCGTCGACGTCATCTGCACCGGCACGATCTTCGCCTTGGTGTAGATCGGCAGGTTGATGAGACCGACCGATGAGTTGTACGGCCCGATGACGGCGATGACCTTCGCCTTGATGGCCTTCGCGGCCGCGGCCTTCGCGAGCTTGGGATTCGCCTGATCATCGACCTTGACGATCTGCACCGACCGCCCGTAGTAGCCGCCCTTGGCGTTGTACTGCTTCACGGCCAGCTGCACGCCGCGCAGCATGTCCTGGCCGGCCGAGGCCTGGGGCCCGGTGAGGGGGGCTTCGACCGCGATGCCAATCGTGCCGTAGGTCGAGGGATCGTGACCAATCGCATGGTCGGCCATCGCCATTGACGTGACAGCCCCGGCGGCGAGCGCGGCTGCTGCGGTGGCGAGGACAAATCGGGCTCGTGACACGGGGGCTCCTTGCGAGGTTATGAGTGCGTGCGTTGGCACACTACGTTGCCACCGCGGCGCACTCACGCGCGCGGGTTCCGATGCACGGAGAACCGGCCCGCAATCGCGTGGAGCACAACCGGATCCGGGTGGCGGCGCGGTAGCGTGTGCTCATGGCCCGTGTCACCGTGTACGCAACCCCGTTCTGCCTCTACTGCGTGGGGGCCAAGGCGCTGCTCCGCCGCCGCGGAATCGCCTACGACGAGGTGCGCATCAACATGTTCACCGACGGCGCGCGCGACCGGCTGCAGGCGGAGAGCGGCGGCGGGCGCACCTTTCCGCAGGTCGTGATCGACGGCGATCCGATCGGGGGCTTCGATTCGCTGCGCGCCCTCGACCGCGCCGGGGAACTCGCCCGGCGGTTGGGCATGCGTCAGCCCGGTGCGGGAGACGCCGCCACCGGCTGAAATCGACAGTGCCTGCGGCCCACTCACCGCGTGAAAATCGCGGGGGGCGACGGATCAGACGACGTGGACCCCCCGAACCACATCATCTGCCGGGAATCCTCTATTCCCGGAGCCCGCCGCCCGCACCCGCGATGTGCAGTGAGGGAGAAGTCCCCATCGCTGCTACTCCATGTATATCGCCTTGCGGTGCTGCGGGCGCCCCCCGTATGGGGGGTTTCGCACAGGCGTGGCACGCGGCCGGAGCAGATTGGCCTCCCCCGTTCCCCTGGCGCCCGCCGGACCACTCGGACAGCGCCCGCGCCTAGTCTGCGGGGGTGCGCCGGACCACGGCGTAGCTGCGCATCAGCGCCAGCACGAGGGCCCCCAGCGCTGTCGCCGCGTAGACGATTCCCACGCCGGCCAGCACGCGCGCGGGAAGGGCATCACCGTCGGTGAGGATCATCGCCCAGGCCATCGCCCCGAACACGATGCCCGCCACCACGCTCACGCCGGCCACGATCCGGGGGGTGCGAAGGTGATCGGCGCGCGTGACCCGCGAGAGCACCACCGCCACGGCCGCCACCACGAGAACGGTGACGATCATCGCGGCCGCCCGACCGAGCCAATCGGGTGCGCCGTCGGCCTCGGGCAGCCAGATGATCACCCACATGAGAATCGCTTCGGCCACCACGAGGGTGAGCATCGCGGCGCGCGCGGCCATGACGGGAACGAACACGGCCGGCATCGCAAGGAGCAGGGCGCCGCCCAGCACCAGAACCGATCCCAGCACCCTCATGACGGTGTCCTCAGGGCCGGCGAACACGATCCCGAGGCCGATCAGCGCCGCCACCGCGAGCACGGCCAGCACGGCCCGGAGCAGCACGCCGACGACCGGGCGGCGCGCGCGCGGCGCCGATGGCGACGGGCCTGACGATGCCGAATACGAGGTGCTCATGGATCGAAATCTACGCTCGGGCAGCAGGTGCCGAGGCAGCCGCGAGCACCGGGTCGCAGGATCTGGCGGACCCGATGGGCACAATACGCGGCGTGATGAGCCCGGCCGATACGCGCGACCTGTCCACGCGCGAGCTGACG